>JAGDYV010000239.1:0-21560 GCA_049116495.1 Hyphomicrobiaceae bacterium
ATGACAGCGTGGTGCGCGGCACGACATCAAAGAAGCTTGTGTCGATGATGAAGGATGCCGGCGCGCGCGAAGTGCACATGCGGATCGGTTGTCCAGAGATCAAGTACGGGGACTACTACGGCATCGACACGCCAAAACGCAGCGAGTTGCTTGCCGCCCAGATGAGCACCGACGAAATGTGTGCCTTCATGGGGGCCGATTCCCTGTCGTTCCTGTCGGTTGACGGCCTCTATAAGGCAATGGGATACGACCAGCGCGATCCCAATGCGCCAGCCTTCACGGATCACTGTTTTACCGGCGACTACCCGACAAATCTGTCTGACGTCAACGGCCAAGAACCGGTCCATCAGCTGTCGTTCCTTGCCGAGGTCACATAAACCGCGAGAACCTCGACCACATTGCCTACAGCTTGGTACGATACAGCTCTTGATTGACCGCCGCTGCAGACAGTATCGATGCCATTACAAGACCTGATATCCTGTGCCAAAGCGGAATAGGATCAGGCGCAGCAGGACGGTTCCAATTTCGGCATCGATGCTCTACTCTTTGTTGTAGATAAATTGTGGACCAGCAGCGACTTGCGGCCGCTGCCTGAAACCAACCGGGAGAATTCGCGTGACGCGTTTCTTGACGATTGCATCTGTCAGCTTCCTACTGACAATCTCCATGCCGATGACGGCGAATGCCGCCCAGATAAACACCGGCGATGCCAGCGGCGCCTATTACTCCACCTTCTGTCCCAGCCTCGTCAAACAACTCGATTTGCTCGGTCGGCCAAGCGAATGCCTTGTCTCGAACGGTACCGGCGACAATCTGCGCCGGGTTGCCCGCAATCCGGACGAACTCGGCTACGGACAGCTCGATGTATATGCGCTGGAAGCCGAGAAGTTCGGCGGCGGCGAAGCGTTCCAAATCATCCGGTCGGACGATGTACGTGAATGCGTCTTCGCCGTCACGCGCAACAAGAGCTATACCAACTATGGCCAGATTGCCGTAAATGCTGATCGCCTGCGCTTTATTCTGCCGCCAAAAGATTCCGGCAGCGCCAAGACCTTCGAATATCTCAGTAAAATTGATGATCAACTCGGCCAGGCCCGCGACGTGATCAATGCTGAGACCACGGACGATGCCATCGAGCGTACGCTCAAGGACGATAACGCGGTGACGTTTTTCGTCCAGTTTCCAGACCCATCGAATGAACGGTTCCGACGTATCCGCAAGCTTGGCGGTCATATCGTGCCGGTTGTCGACAGCGTTATTCTGCGCCAGAAAGTTGGAGAGCAGACGGTCTATTTCGCGCAGGAGACCTCAATCTCCCAGCTGAAATGGCTTAATCTTGGCAAGCGCGTCGTAACCGTATGTACGCCGCTTGTACTCTTTACCGGGGCCGGCGAGCGCCTGACATCCAGGGAAAAACGCGCTGAACATCGGCAAGTGGTTCTGAATATTCGAAATATGCGCCGCAGCGAATTGATTCCGGAAGAGAGCCCGATCGCAAAGATTGTGAAAAAGACGCGCCAACTATCGACCCGCGCGCGCTATCACTTCCAGGAACTTTCCCTCAATGCCCGGGAGCGGGCGCGTCCATTGCTCGATCGCATGTACCGCGGTGCCGGCCACATGGTGCGCCTGATGATCATGAAGGCACGCCCGCCTGAGTACAGCGAAGATCGCCGTGACCAGTTGGATCGCTTCAATTGACCCGGCCTTAGGCTCGACGTGATTTCCGGCAACGGTCACGCATGCGTCTTTTTCGTTGGCTTATTGCTCTCGCCCTGTTGGGTTATTTTGCGGTTGTCGCGGTGATGTACACCGCACAGCGCTCTTTGATCTATTCAAACAACGATAATGGTGCGCTCGCCGCCGCCAACTGGATGGCGATCAAGGATGCGGAACGCGTGCAGCTCGCCACCACGGACGGCGAACGCCTCGCGGCCTGGTATTTGGCGCCACAGCCTGGAAAACCGGTCTTCCTGTTCTTCCATGGCAAAGGCGGCGGGTTGGCGCGCAAAAAATGGCGCTGGCAACGGATGCGCAAGGTCGGTGCCGGGATCTTCACGTTTTCCTATCGCGGCTATCCAGGCTCAACCGGCGCGCCGACCGAAGCCGGCCTCAACCGCGACGCGACATCTGCCTACAATTGGCTGAGCCAGCGCCATCCTGCCAAACAGATCGTGCTGCACGGTCTGTCGCTCGGCACAGGTGTCGCAGTCACCCTGGCCACTCAGATCAAGGCGCGCGCGCTCATCCTAGAGGCACCCTACACAGCCATCGTTGACGTCGCAGCCGAGCGTTATCCATTTCTGCCGGTGCGCCCGTTGCTATGGGACACCTATCTGTCGCGAGAACGTATCGCGCGCGTCGGTATGCCTGTCATGATCGCCCACGGCACGCGTGACACGGTCATCCCGTTCGCGCATGCCAAACGTCTCTACCAGCGGGCCATCAACCCCAAACATCTGGCAGTGATGCCGGGCAGCGACCACAACACCTTGGTGCGCGACGGGCTCTACAAGCACATCTGGCGCTTCCTGGCGCAGCATCCGAACTGAGCGGATGGCGACAGAGAGGGGCGGTTAAGCTCTTCAACAAGCCCGCCCCCGCATCAACCGGCAGCCAAATCGTGTCCCATCAAATGATCCTACCATGGCGCTCTGGACCAGCGCACGATTGCCGCATTCAACCGAAGCCGAATGGATGGGATAGGCTCAAAAGACCCATACCCTAGCCACATCCAGAGAGCGGTGCTATTTCACTCGTTTGATCACTGACGCGGGGTCTCATGGCACGCTACGCAGATAAACTCGCCCTCGTCACCGGGGCCTCGCGCGGCATTGGCCGGGCGGTTGCCAAGGCGCTGGCGCGGGAGGGTGCCCATGTCATTCTTGCAGCCCGCCGCGAAGGCTCCCTTGAGGACGTTGATGACGAAATACGCGAAGTCGGCGGGTCCGCCACGCTTGTAAAACTTGACCTCACCGCCGGTGACAAAATCGATTCGCTCGGGCCGACGGTCTACGAGCGCTGGGGAAAGCTTGATATTCTGGTCGCCAACGCCGGTTTACTCGGGCCGCTGTCACCACTGCCGCACATTAGTGACGATGCCTGGAACAACGTGATGGCCGTCAACCTGACTGCGAACTGGCGCCTGATCCGCACGCTAGACCCGCTCCTGCGCCATGCGGATGCCGGCCGGGCTGTGTTTGTGTCATCCGGCGCCGCTGCCGCAAAACGCGGCTACTGGGGGCCATATGCCGTGTCCAAAGCCGGCCTTGAGGCGCTCGTCAAGACCTATGCCCATGAAGTTGCCAACACCAATGTGCGTGCCAACATCGTCAATCCTGGTCCCGTACGAACCGAAATGCGCCAGCAAGCCTTCCCGGGAGAGGACCCGATGACACTTCGCACGCCTGAAGAGGTTGCCGAACAATTCCTCGACTACGTCGACCCTGCCCGTGACGACAACGGGATGGTGTTCAATCTTGCCGAAACGGCGACCTGATCGGTCACAACACGCCGCCCCGCTAACCAGCAATCAATCAAAACTGATCTGCATGCCATCATAGGCCGGCTCGACGTGGGCAGGCAGTTCACGGCGCAGCGTGTCGTAATCGAGATCGACGTGCAAATGCGTCAGGATGGCCCGTTTAGGCGCGATCCGCTCGATCCATTCAAGCGCCTGCTTCACCGTGAAATGGCTGGGGTGCGGAATATAGCGCAGCGAATCAACGATCCAGACATCGAGCCCCTGCAGCTTCGTGATCGATTCCTCCGAAAGACCGCTGATATCGGGGGAATACGCGACGTCGCCAATACGGAATCCGAGCGATGCGATTTCACCGTGGTCCTGCACTATTGGTTGCAACTCGACGGCCCCGCCATCGCCGTTGACGGAGAAGGCGCGTTGAGGGTCAATCAAGTGTGGATTGAGAATCGGCGGGTAGGAGCGACCGGGCGGGGATTCGAAACAATAGCCAAAGCGCGCCAACAAGGTTTCCTGCGTCGCCGCATCCGCCCAGGCGTCGATGCGCTTGCGCATGCGATAACAGATGACCCGTAAATCATCGATGCCGTGTGTGTGATCAGCATGATCGTGGGTGTAAACAACCCCATCAAGGGCCGCGACCCGCATGGCCAGAAGTTGTTCACGAACATCCGGGCCGCTGTCAATCAGAACAGCCGTATGGCCACCTTTCTTGCCGCCCCAGCGCTCAACCAGCGCCGAACACCGCAGGCGGCGATTTTTGGGGTTCTCCGGATCACAGGCCCCCCAGTCATTGCCAAGCCGGGGGACACCGCCGGACGAGCCGGAACCAAGAATTGTCAGCCGGGAACTCATACGCAAGCCGCCAATTCAACCGCAGGCCGTGGTACCTTTTGAAACAAGCGAAAGAAGTTGTCAGTCGCGGCAGCAGCAAACGCTTCCGGCGCCAAGCCTTTGACCTCGGCGAGCTGTGCGGCCGTGTGAACGACGTAGGCCGGCTCGTTGGTCTTGCCACGATAGGGCATGGGCGCCAGATAGGGTGCGTCCGTCTCGACCAGGATACGATCCAAAGGTACGTCGCGCGCGATCTCGCGCAGCGCGTCATTCTTTTTGAACGTTACGACGCCCGTGAAAGAAACATAAAGCCCCAGTTCAACCGCGCGTCGGGCCAACTCGGGGCCACCGGTGTAGCAATGCAGGATCGCCGGGAATGGCCCATCACGGAAGGCTTCTTCGAGGATCGCAATGGTATCCTGGTCGGCATCACGGGTATGGATCTCAAGCGGTAGACCCGTTTCGCGGGCCGCCACAATGTGGCGCCGAAAGCCGTCGGCCTGCCCCTCTTTCGAGCTCTTCTGATAGTGATAGTCGAGCCCCGCCTCGCCGATGGCCACGACACGGGGATGCTGTGCAAGTTTAACGATCTCATCAGACGAAACATCGAGCTCTTCATCAGCATAATGCGGATGCGTACCAACCGAGCAATAGACCGATGAATGCGCTTCAGAAATAGCGAGCAGCTTGTCGAGATTGCGGATGCGCGTGCAGATCGTCACCATCACCCCGACGCCGGCCGCATGCGCGCGCGCAATCAATTCACCGCGGTTCTCTTCAAACTGGGGAAAATCGAGATGACAATGATGATCGACCAGCATTACGTTTTCGCCCCTTGTGCTTCGTCAGGGTCAACGTAGCGTGGAAACACGCCGGAAGGCTTGGGTAATTCGACACCCGCCGCCAGCCGTCCCTTCTCTCCAAGCGCCGCAAAACTGCGTTGGTCAGCCGCAATGCTCAACAAATCGAGTAACCGGCCAGCGCCACTCGGCACGACAGGCTGTGCCAGGATCGCGACCTGACGCACGACCTCGGCGGTGACATAGAGGATCGTGTTCATGCGCATCGGGTCAGTCTTGCGCTTGGCCCAGGGCTCCTCGCCTGCAAAATACCGATTGGCATCGGCCACGACCGCCCACACGGCATCGAGATACTGTTTGATGGCCTGACGATCCATCGCATCACGGACCGGCCCGTGCAGGGCATCAGCGGCAGCAAGTATCGTCTTGTCGGCGTCTTCCAGCGCGCCCGGCTCAGGCACCTTGCCATTGCAGTTCTTCGCGATCATCGACAGCGAACGCTGGGCAAGGTTGCCGATATCATTGGCGAGGTCCGCGTTGATGCGATTGACGATCGCCTCATGACCATAGGAACCATCTTGCCCAAAACCAACTTCGCGCATAAAGAAGTACCGGGTCTGGTCGACGCCATACGCCTCGACCAGATTGAGCGGATCAACGACATTGCCAACCGACTTCGACATCTTCTCGCCGCGGTTGAACAAGAAGCCATGCGCAAACACCCTGTTTGGCAACGCGACGCCGGCCGACATCAAGAAAGCCGGCCAATAGACCGCGTGAAACCGCACGATATCCTTGCCGATGATGTGCACATCAGCCGGCCAGTAGTGCCAGTCCTGATGGCTCTCGTCCGGGAACCCGGCGCCGGTGATATAGTTCGTCAGCGCATCGACCCAGACGTACATCACATGCTTCGGATCGGACGGCACCGGGATGCCCCAGTCGAGCGTCGCGCGCGAAATCGACAGATCCTGCAGACCGCCTTTGACGAAGCTGACAACTTCATTGCGCCGTTCCGGCGGCAAGATGAAATCCGGATGGGCATCGTAGTGCGCCAGCAAACGGTCTTCGAAAGCTGACAGGCGGAAAAAATAGGTCTCCTCCTCGGTCCACTCGACCGGTGAGCCCACCTCCTGCTCGCGCCGCACGCCGTCCTCTCCGACAGCCGTCTCCTTCTCGTCATAGTAAGCTTCCTGGCGCACGGAATACCACCCGGCATACTTCGACAGGTAGATATCCCCGGCCGCTTCCATCCGTCGCCACATCTCGGTGCAGGCCGCGTGATGACGTGGTTCGGTCGTGCGAATGAAGTCATCGTACGAGCAGTCGAGTGCGTCTTCCATTTTTTGGAATGCGGCCGAGTTGCGGTCTGCCAGCTCGATCGGCGTCATGCCTTCTTCCGCCGCCGTCTGCTTCATCTTGAGGCCATGCTCATCGGTGCCGGTGAGGAAGCGAACATCCTTGCCATCCAGGCGCTCGAAACGTGCAATCGTATCGGTCGCAAGTGCCGTATAGGCATGACCTATATGCGGCACGCCGTTCGGATAGAATATCGGCGTTGTCAGATAGAATTTCTGGCCCTGTGCCATCGTCGTATTTCCATGTCCTATGCGAGCAGCACGCCACTTCCAAAGGATTTCCTCAAGAGCGACACGACACTCAGTTGCGCCCGGCAAGCCGACTGAGACGTGTCACACAATCCAGGACAAACGCCTTACGGTCGAGATTGAGTGCGCCCTGCAACGCTTTTTCGCGGACCAGTGTCTCCCACAGCGCGGCCCAACTGGCAAGATCCGCCTGTGCACCCAGTCTTTGCCCGGTTTCCAGATCGGCGCTGTCACCCTGCCCCGTGGCCGCCGCCCGCACCGTCCGCGCCAACCGCGCGAACAGCAATTCGATGAACGCTTCGAATTTCTCACCCGCAGCAACGGCGGCAAACTCATCCGAAAGCTGGTGCATGGCTGGCCAGTCTGGCCGCCTGAGATTACCAAAAACCTGATCGACTTTCTTTGACAATGCGAGCCCGTCATCCGACGCCAGCCGCAGGAGCTTGGCCACGCTGCCATCCGCAGAACGCAGCAAGACCGACCAGGCCGCCTCATCCGGCACATCATGCCCGGAAGCCGTAAACGCCTGTTGCGCCGCCGATTGCAGGTCGGCATCGCCAAGACGGTGCATATTAAGTTGGCGGCACCGCGACCGAATGGTGGCCAGCAGCCGCCCCGGCATCGACGAAATCAGGAAAAATATCGTCCCCGAAGGCGGCTCCTCCAACGATTTCAACAGCGCATTGGCAGCATTGACGTTAAGTTCGTCGACGGTATCGACGATGACCACCTTCCAACCGGCGCCGGACCGCTTATGCCCGAGAAAATCGCGCAGCCGCCGGACTTCATCGACCGTGATGTTGGTCTTAAAGCGCTTCGCCTTGATGTCGTAGGGACGCCGCAGCACCAATAAATCCGGATGCGACAGGGCGCGGACAAGATGGCTCGCTTTCGAATGCTGATCGACCGGCAACCCGGTGCCTTCACCAAACAGGCTGGCATCATCTGTAGCACCTGAAAGCGCCGCACGCGCAAACCGATAGGCAAGCGTTGCCTTGCCAATCCCATTGGCCCCGACCAGCAACCAGGCGTGATGCAGCGTACCGCTCGCCAGACCCTCCGCCAGCTGCGCCTCCGCCGCAGCATGACCAAACACGGCGTCGGTCAACCGTGGATGCGGAAACGGCTCCACCGCGTCCGCTTCTGGATAAACCTCAATCGTCTGTTCCCGCGGTGCGCGCGCCATCAGTCAGCCTCCAGGGCGAACTTCGAAGCAACCAACCGCCAAACCTCAGCCTCGATCACGTTCGCCGATTGCGCCGCATCAATGACCTGACAGCGCGCCGGGCTGGACTTGCCGATTGCGAGGAACGCCGCACGCAGACGTTCTTGGAATTCTAGGTTTCGTCCCTCAAACGGATCAGTGCCGCGATCCGGACACACGCCGCGCTCAGCAATACGAACCCGCCCGGCGGTCGGCTCAAGGTCGAGAATAAGCGTCAAATCCGGAATGCAGTTTGGGTGCGTCAACGTTTCAAGTTGCAGCAGCACGGAGCTGTCCACACCGCCGGCCGCCCCCTGATAGGCCCGCGTCGAATCCGCGAAGCGGTCAGACAACACCCACTTCCCGGACGCGCGTGCCGGCTCAATCAACCGCTTGACGTGATCAACACGGGCCGCACCAAATAAAAGTGCCTCGGCCAGGGCCGGATATTCAGGCAATGTACCGGACAGAATGAAATCGCGTATCCGCTCCGCGAACGGCGTTCCACCAGGCTCACGCGTGACCACGCACTCGATCCCCTGCTCCGCCAGACGCGTTGCCAAACGCTGGATTTGCGTCGATTTGCCGACACCATCGCCGCCTTCGAAGGTGATGAATTTGCCCTGCTCCATAGGCCGCAAACTAGTGCCCTCGGCCCGGCACGTCACGCAAATTCAATCATATCCGCCCGAGCGTCGGGCAGCATCACGGCAGCCAGCCAAAAGCGAGATGGAACAGCGAATCCAATCCGCGTCGCATCAATCCGCCCCGCTCAACCGTTTCAGCGGCAAACAATGGCACCTGCCCCTGCGCCCCGGTCGAACTGGTCACGCGCAACATCGCGACCTGATCGCCACGCTTGATCGGGGGCTTCAGCGGCCCCGTGTAGATCACTTCGCCACGCAGGCGCTGGTTGACGGGAAAGCGCGGCAGGTAAACGCGCACGTCGTCGCGCCCGATCAACGGCACAAACAGACTGCTGCCCCCCCAGACGCGCGCCTGACCGACGATTTCGCCCTTCTCAAACACCTTGAAGGGCGCAAAATCCTTGAAACCCCATTGAATCAGCCGGCGTGCCTCTTCCCAGCGCTCTTTTTTTGTCTTGAGGCCGCCAAGCACCGCGATCAAACGACGTCCATTGCGCACGGCAGACGCCACGACACCGTGCCCTGCCTCCTTCGTCGAACCCGTTTTCAAGCCGTCAACACCGAGTTTCATGAACAACAGTCGATTGCGGTTGATGAAGCGAAAGCGGCGATACTTGAACTCACGTTCGGCAAAATAAGGGTAAAACTCCGGCATCCCATAAATCAAATGACGCGCCAGGATCGCGATATCCCGAGCGCTCATCAGCTGGCGCGGATGCGGCAATCCGCTCGCGTTCCCGAACGTAGAGTTCGTCAGCCCGAGCCGCTGCGCCTCCTTGTCCATCTGTTTGGCGAACAGCTCTTCGGATCCGGCCAAGTGCTCGGCAACCGCGATCGCGGCATCATTACCTGATTGAATGACCAGCCCGCGTATCATTTGCTCGACGGTCGCCGACTTGTTGATCGGCACGAACATCGACGACGTGCGCGATGGCGCACCGCCTGTCCGCCAAGCGTTCTCACTGACGACGATCTCTTGCGTCAGCGTCAGTTTCTTAGCCTTCAGCGCCTTGAAAATGAGCGTCAGCGTCATCAGCTTGCTCATGCTCGCCGGCGGGCGACGCACATCCGGATTGTGCGAAAAGAGAATGGAACCGCTCTGGCCATCAATCAGGATCGCCTGCAGTGCCTTCGTCTTGAAATTGCCTTTATCGGCAGAGGCTCGAGCTGGCATGACCGCAACCAGCACGGTAACGAGCCAAAGCACGCTGATCCGCAGCATGACCGAACCCATCGATCTATTGTCCCCTGCCCAAATCTATCGACCTAACGACACCCCGTAAGACATCGTCATGCCGCGCTCGCCCCGTTCAACCCGCCAAAATCATTAACACGCTGGGCAAGTGGCCGCCATCTCTATCGGCGCGTATTGTCCCATCGCGGATACGTTGGTTTCGGGTAACGCCCGCCGGGTCGCGGTTGGATCACAGGTGTCCGGGAGGCAGGCCGTGCCGTCGCGTTTCGATTGCGATACCAAGGCTGTTGCTTCAGGAACGCGCGCTCATGCTTCTCGTTAGGCACCGGTGACGCGGGCCCGCCATACTGAAGATCGACCCGGACACGGCCTGCGCCACGAAATCCAAGCAATTCTGCCGCCCGCTGTGACACAACGATGGTCCGCCCCTTGGCCGCCGGCACGCGATCATTGATGCGAATCAGAATCGTCCGTCCGTTCTGCTTGTTGGTCACGTAGACGAACGATGGCAACGGCAAACTGGCATGCGCACCGGTCAGCCGACGGGCATCAAACATCTCGCCCGTCGCCGTCTTATGACCCAGCCACGACCGCCCAATCCAGCGCGCCCAGCCGGTTCGATCGTAACTCGGTTCGTTCGACGATACCGGCGGCACCGCGCGCCGCGGCCGCCGCTCGACATTAGGCAGCGTGTGACGCTCGACGCGCGGCGCCAGCGCATAGGTCTGCCTGCGTGGCCCCGACCGGTGTGGCGAGACTGGCGCCACGATTGGCTGACGGTTAGAGGCATATCGCCGTTCAACCTTCGCGGGCGGCGCATGACGTGAGGCGTGATACCGCATGCCCGGCCTTGGCGCACGCGTGCGCGCCGAGCGGCTGTCGGCCAAACGACCATGGGAACGGGCCACTGGCACTCGCCGTCGGATGTCACGCGGCTGCGTTGCAGGTCTCACGAGGCCTTGCCGGCCGGCGTATGTCGGTTGATTGTAATAGCGATCATCTGCGGCAACGCTTTGCGTCCGCCCGCGGATATCCATGGTCGAGCACGCGCTCAGCCCAACGCCGAGCGCCATTAAGCAGCCCAACTGGACCAATCGGAAACAATACGCCACACCACGTCTCCAGCGTCACCCTTACACCGGTTAAGACTGGTCGATATTGGTTACCGAAACCTTAATCAGAGGGGTTGAGCTTGTGGTCATTCAACGCTAAGCATCTCCTCTGCCGGCGCGATGCGACGGTTTGCGGAGGGGTGGCCGAGCGGTTGAAGGCACCGGTCTTGAAAACCGGCAGGCGTGCAAGCGTCTCGTGGGTTCGAATCCCACCCCCTCCGCTCTCGCTCGTCGTTCATGCGTGTTCACAGTTAGCCGCAAACCAATGATTGTAGTGGAGTTTCATGTGTTTGTTGCGTTTCTAGTGTGTCACTGTGTAACCCTAGTGATCAGTGTATTTCGTGGGTGTTCAGCGCTATCGGCGTTGCTATCGTATCAACATGATTCGATAGCTAGGCGCCAAGAATGCAACTTTCCGACAATCTGATGGGACGCGGTGCGCATTTTCGAAATCGCCTCACTGCGTCGCAGATCCGGGCGATCAAGCCGACCGAGAAGGAACAGCGCGTCGGCGATGGTGCGGGCTTGTATCTGTGCGTTGACAGCATCTCAAAGGGTGGATCAAAGAGATGGGCATTCCGATGCACCATCGCGGATCACAGCACCGGGCGCGGCAAACTCAAAACGTTCGGCTTCGGTCACATCTCGGATGTTACATTAGCGCAAGCGCGAGAGCGCGCGTCGCTCTATCGTTCCCTTGCACATGAAGGTACAGACCCGCGCTCAGTCGCGATAGGTCGAGATGACGATGGCAAGTTAGCCGTACTCGACTGGTCGCGCCGGTCGTCGCCAGCATTCGCCGAAGCGTTCGACGAATTCGCGAAGTTTCGCGAAGGCAGACTGACGTCGGATAAATTTGCGAAGCAGTGGCGGCGCGACGTCGAGCGTTTTTGCTTGCCCGCGTTTGGCGCGAAACAAGTTCCCGACATCGATGTCGCCGACGTGATGGCGGCACTGGCGCCCGCGTGGCACAACACACCGGACACAGCGCGCAAGGTTGGCCAGCGCCTCGGCGCGTTCTTCGACTACGCTCTAGGTCAGAGCTGGCATCGCGGACCTAATCCAGTGCCGATCGCGCGCGCATCACTCGGCAAGCAATCCGACCGCGTCAAACATCGCCCAGCGCTGCCCTGGCAGGACGTGCCGACGCTTTACTCCTCGATTGATGATTGGGAGATCGAGGTCACCACGCGGCTAGCTCTGCGGGCGGTAATTCTCACTGGTTCCAGATCGAAGGAAGTCCGCGAGGCGACGCATGGAGAAATCGACCGCAAGCGCAAGATATGGACTCGCCCCGCTGAGCACATGAAGACACGCGTCGAGCACCGCATTCCGCTCACGCCGGGCGTGGCAGGCCTTATTGAAGAGGCCCAAATCCGCTTCCCTGAGAGCGATTTGATTTTCCCCGGCCGATCGGGCCGCGTGACGTCAGATGGCACGTTGCAAATGGCTCTGAAGCGACACCACGGCCCCGGTGTGACAGTGGCCGGGTTCAGGTCGAGTTTTCGCGATTGGGTTTCGGAAAACGATCGCGACAGCGAGGCGGCTGAACAGCAACTTGCGCACGTCGCTGGAAAAGTCGTGAGGGCCTATGCGCGGTCAGATCTGTTGACGCGCCGAATCACTTTGATGCGCGAGTGGGAAAACTACGTGCTCGGCGGCGAGTAGTACGCCTTATTTTGCGTTTTGCGAACAGCGTTCCCAAAAAAAGTTTGTTTGTTGATGGATTCTTATTCGGCGAATGAAATCAAATCACTGTGACAAATGTCCCATGTTTATTGAGTGATATCAGTGAGTTGACGGATCGTTTTGTGCTTGCGTCGCAATGTCTGTTCACCCAGATTCACTGCACATCAGATGCAGACGTTAGGAGGAAACCTTGATCAATCGAAAAGCAGCCCGCCCGCCGACAGACACCAGCATCGAAGCCTTAAATATCGGAAAAACACCCCGCCCGCCGAGAGACATCCGCATCGATGACATTCTGTTCGATGCCGCCATTTCTCGACCGACGTTTTGGCGCTGGGAGGCTGCTGGGAAACTCCCGCCGATGAACAGATGCGGTCGACACCCCACGATTCCTTTTCGCGATTGGAACTGCTGGATGCTGGAAAATTTCGGCCGCCCCTCTCGCTACGACCCCGACCAGAGGACCGCCCGCGAGCGCCTGGAAGATGCGCATGCAGCGTAAAGAAAAAGCCCCGCGACTTCCGATCGCGAGGCTTTTTCGAATGAGTTAGTTGCATCTGAGTTTGTTGAGTTTTTCGAGACCACACAAACGAAGGGCACGCCGATCTCGGCGTGGGCAGCAACATGCTTTCGATAACTGATTTGCCCAAGGCAGGCAACCCGGCTGTTTGCAGCCCGGCAATTCTTCAACAACAAGACGTAGTCGCCGAGGGGGCAAGCGTGGCCGCAAACGAAGGCGGCAACGCGCCGCAAATCCCTAACTATAACTCCGATGATGATGACTGGCTTCGTGCGGAAGCCATCGCTCGCATCGAAAAGCTTGACGGTTTGGAGTTGGTCGCGCGCGCCTTTGACGGCATGCGCGTCGCCTTGCGTTTGCGGATCAGGGGCAAGCTAACACCAAAGGAGCGAGATGTTTTTGAGGTGGCAACGCGAGTTGCCGTCGAAGAGCGCTCGTTCGCTCAGCTAGCCGACAGCTTGCGGGACCGAATGGGTTTGTCGGATCGCAACAACCTCAACCCAATTCTCAGCAAGCTGAAACGGCTCGGCCTCGTCCTTTTGTTTGGGAGCGGAGATAAGCGCCAAATCATCATCTTGCCGCTCGCCTATCCAGATCTAGAAGACGCGGCGAAACCCACGGCGATCTATCTGGCAGAAGATATCGAGAATTTTAAGGATCGCCTGAGAGCTGCAACGCTGCAAGCGCTGTCCGCACAAGACAACATCAACTTATGTTCTCTACTGGCTGAGACCGAGGTGAAAACTCACCTCACCCCACTTTCGCGAGGTGAAAATTCACCTCAAAGCGAGGTGGAAAACAACCTCGATCACAGCGTGCGAGGTGAAAATCCACCTCAAAGCGAGGTGAGTTTTCACCTCGAAGACGTCAAAAACGAGGTGAAAACTCACCTCGGCGAACACCCCGATTTAGACCCCTCTCTTTATTGTAAATCTTCTTCTAAAGAAGAAGATGTTGAAGAATGCGTTACAAAATGCTGCATCTGCAATACGAGACTAACGGATTGCACCTGCAACAGCGGAGAGCAATCAGCGGCGGCTTTGGACGAGAGTGAACCCGCCGACCTTCCGGAACCAAAACCAGAGCCAGCAACCAAGCCCGGACAGACCGGCCAGCTATTCGGAGCCGGCGCGCCGAAGGACGCGCGCCCACCAGTCGACAAGTCCAAACACCGTGTGCTGCTCGCTGATGCGGTGAAAATTTTCAACCGGATCGCAAAGACCTATCCAAACGTACCCGGCACGCAGACGCCTCAGAAGCCGCACGATGCCGCCGATCTTCAACACGGCCTAGACGCCGCTGTGGAATACTTCGCCGACAACCTCCCCGGAGATTTCGACGACGTTGGAGCGTTGCAAGCCGCATTGATGGAAGTGGCGCACGAAACTCAGGCCGAATCCGATCGGAAGCCGCTTGCTAAAGACAAATTTTGGACCAAGCACATACCGTTCCGCATCGTGCTGACAAGCGACAAAACCCGCCAGCGGCTCATGGCGACGCTGAAGCCGAAGCTGCTCAAGAAATCCAAGCCTGCTGCCGCGAAGGTCAACGACGGCCCGATTGATCCAGAATGGGAGCGGCGGCAGTGGAAGGGCGGGGCAACATGACCCGCCGAACGCTGAACGAAATCCTGCTCGACGCCCGAATTCAGTTGCGCAGTACGGCGCCCGGCGTGAACCACGCCACGACTTGCCCGGTATGCGGTCCAACCCGATCGACCACAGCTAAACAGAAATCGAAGTGCTTGTCGGTGCTGATCGACGCGGAAGGGGTTCGGTGGCGCTGCCATCACCCCGGATGTCCCGAACCATCAGGCGGCGCATTTTTTGAAACGAATGGACGAGACGATGAAAGATTTGACAAATATCGAAAGCGCGCAAGCCAGCAAGATAACCGACGCAGCAGCAGAGTTTGTGGAAGCCAAGCGGAGCATATCACGGACGGTCAGCGAACGGTTCGTAGAGATCGACTCGAAGTTCAAAGGCGAGTTGTTGATGCGGTTCGTCGACCGGAACGGCGCGTTGTCGTACCGCAAGCGAATGCGCCTTATGCCGGACGGGAAACGAGATCCGCAGTTCGAGAATCGCCGCGACGTATCCGGCGCGACGACGGTGCCATTCAACGCAGAAGCGTTGTTAAACGATAACCAAACCCTAGTTATCACGGAGGGTGAGTTTGATTGCATGGCGGTTATTCATGCCGGCCTTACAAACGTGATCAGCGTTCCCGATGGCGCGCCGTCTAAGCTTGGTGAGGGCGAAATAAATCCGTCAAATGACGCGAAGTTTTCATGGCTATGGGACGGCTTGGAGCTGCACCGAGATTTCAAAAAGTACAGTGAAATAATCCTAGCCCTAGACGACGACGAAGCCGGGCACATTCTCCGTGAGGAGTTGGCCGCCCGCCTCGGCCGCGATCGGTGCTCAGTCGTCAAGTGGCCGCCTGGCCAGAAGGACGCGAACGACACGCTGATAAATTGCGGGGCGCCCGCGCTTGCACATTGCATCGCCGAAGCTTCGCCCTTGGTTCCCGATACCACGGCTTGGGTTGGGGATATGGTTTTCGAGGATATGCCCCAAGGCCAGGGCATCGGAATACCGGGCTTCGACGAACATTGCCGAACTATCGACGGGGATTTCATAAACATCGTTGGCCTTCCGAACGGCGGCAAGTCAGTCGTTTGCAAGTTCATTGCAGGTGCGCTCGCGTACTACCGCAATCAGCCGGGAACCTACTTGCAATGGGAGGATCGCGACCAAACCGTCGTCGAAGAATTGGTGCAGTATTTCATCGGTCGAAAGTATGAAGCCGGGGTTCCGGTTGACGACGAATTGCGAGACGCGGCGCGCGACTGGGTGAACAACATGTTTCGCATGAAGCCGTTTCGCAGGCCATCCGGCGAAGATGTGAGCGAAGATCTGGACTGGCTTCTCCAAACGATCCGACAGGACGTTCTGAGACACGGCTGCAAATGGGTTCTTATCGATCCGTGGAACCAACTTGCGCACAGTTGGAACCAAAGCCGAATGACCGAAACGCAGTACCTTGAGCACGCGTTTCGCCGCATCAACTCACTGCGCAAAGAACTCGGCGTAACGATCATCATCGCAGCGCATCCGGACAAGGGCAACGCGACGACCCGCACGTTCGAGGAATTCAACCTGTACCACGTCAGCGGCGGTCAGCATTGGAACAACGCCGCCGACATCGGGATTGTGGTTGCCCGGAAAAATCCGAACGATCCGAAGGACACGACGATGCAGCTGAAAACTTGCAAAATTCGCCAGCAATCCCATCGGGGCCATCCAGGCGGCGGCGAGTGGGAACTTGTTCACAACGGTATGCTGTTGCGACACGTGGCGAAAGGCGTCGGCGACGACCTCCGTTCAGTTTCTCAACCGTCAACATCAAACAAGGAGTTCTACCAATGAGCAGCACGACGATTGATCACGGATTGAACAGCATCCGGTCCTTCGAGCCAAGCTTGTCACCGTTCAGCGATTGCATGCGAAATGCATAACAACCACAACACCCGCCGCGCGGTCGACAACGCGATCAAAGAGACCGGACTTCGCGACTTCGGAGTGATCGAAGGCGAAACCGAAATCGAAGTTTACACGGTCATAGGCCTCGAAGCGGTTGTTGAACGCATTGCCAAACGACACGGCGCCGACAACGCCCGCACGCAAGTCGAAGCGCTGGCACGTCGCCAGCAGGAATGGCTTGCGGAGTACAACACGGTCAGCAAGCTTCGCGCTCTCGCGGGGTCTCGCCATGGATAGCCGAAACACCCGCCGAACATCCGCGACTGCAAACGGTGCCCGCGACGAAATCAAAAACGTCGGACTGCGCAATGCGGTTGTCACCGAAACGCAGGTTGAGGTTTTGATTGAATGCGTCATCGGCGACAACAAACGCGAGCGCAGAATTCACCGGTCATCCGGATATGAAGTTGGTCGGATGGCCGTCCGTTACCTGCGATCCCTACAGAAAGAGCATGCAGAACAACGCTCGCGGGGTGCAACACGGGCAAACTGAAAACTTAGGGGTGATGACACCAGAGACAGAGACAAGCCCCCTCACGCCTCAAATATGAAGGAAACCGAAATGACCGAAGATAGAATGCCAATGAGCCAAGCCGACCTGGACGAATATCTATACTTGCACATCCGAAGTTTCGAGTCCGTTTCAGAGCGATCGTACATGCCAGACGAGGACCTACAGCGAACGCTTCGCATCATCGGAAGCGCTATCAACCGAGTTGCCCAATTCTATCGCATTCCGCAATCCGACCTAGAGGCGATACGCCTACGGGTTGTCGCGGAAATGCAGCAAGAGGACGAAGCAACGAAACGCCGCATAGAATTCGAGGCCTGCCCGCCCGTTGTCGCAACCCGCCAATGAGGCCCGCCGCGATATCTGGAACAAAACCGACGGAGACAAACCCCTTATGCAATCGGCGTTTGTGATGGGTTAGCACCGAGTTTGAGTCCATAAAGAGTCAACATCAGCCCGCAGGATGAAACAAAGAACGACGGCATTGCGCCAGCCCTGCGCGAAGCACCACCAACAGAAAGAAGCAGCCGCAATGCGATTACCTTTTCTAAGACGAAAGCCAGACGCGCCGAAGTCGCGCGAAAAACTGAAACTAACCCGCGCCGAAACCAACGCTTTGATTGCATCTGAAAACACTGCAACCCAAGCGCTATGGGATAACGCACGCCGCGAGGGCCGAACGCCAACTGCTGAGGAACTGAAAGAAATCCGATCTGTTCGGTTGGCAGACATCGAAGTTGTCGACGATCGCCCGCCACGTGATCCGCCTGTGCGTGTCGTGCATATCGATTGCGAACCTTTCGTACCCGAACCAGCGGCATTCTTTGGCTACCAGTCTTTAGACTTCACCGGTCAATCCGGCCTAACGATGCCGGATCCGAAGCGCGGTGGCTTGAGCATCGATAAGCTGTCGCTGGCAAATGCCCGATGTGGTTTTGAGCGCTGGGAAATTGAGACGCAAACCGCCGATATGGCCCTTGTCTGCTCAGTCAATGGGCGCGGTATCAAACAGGGCGACGAATTTGTTCGCGCCCGCCGCCACGGCCAAGACTGGCAAGCAATGGCGGTTGGCAGCTTCAACGCTTCATTCTATTTGCCAGAAGATGCCGCTGTGCGACTTGGCATCAACGAACGAACGACGACACCGCTTCCGATGCCCGCCGAGCGCATCTTGTCCAGGCGCCTATCGTTTCTGATGTCCAAGGCCCGCCCGTCGATCAAGCTTGCCGGTGAGCCGTTGAAATGCAGCTACACGGGCGAAGCGATTTTGGTCGGCGATTGTTTCATCGATCTGCTTAAGTTCGATCAGCCCGAACCTATCCCGCTTGCCATCAATTCCCTGAATGAACTTCCCGAATTTGCGGTTCCAGACGCTTGGCCAGCGCCACGTGTCGAAGAATTGAAAATCGCATTCGACGAGTATGCCGCCTGACACCGGCACCGTACACCACCACACATCATTAGAGGGACTGACCATGCTGAACCAACAATCTGAAACCGAACCACGCCGCGATCCGAATAAAATCGTCGACTTCGACGCTGCCGGCATCTTGTGCGGCATCACCGCCGTTTTGGAGGGCGAATTCCTGCCGCCCGCAGATCTTATCAGAGTCCATTTTCGCGGTCGTGAAAAGCCAGTTTATGAGGCGCTGATTGATGGCCCGCCAGAGAAACGCGCCGCATTCCTTTCCCGGCTTTATGTCGTTTATGCAGCGTGGTGCGCTTCTGAATGCGGCGCCGCTGTCACTTACGACGAATTCGCGGACAGCTTGATGAGCCTTGCCCGCGCATCACAAAACGGATCACACTGACACAAACTTACATGCTCAAAACCAGAAAGCGCTGAGTTGGGTTTTGTGCTTTCTCCGCAACCCAACAACGAAAGACTTGCTTTTTTCCAAAAAGTATGAGTTTGCGTTTGACAATTACGGAAAATACAAGTAAACCAGCAAATACCGTCGGGGCGTATTGCACTTGACGCCAGATCATCGCCCGCCCGGTCCAACCGAGGCGGGTTTTTTGTTGGGGGCATCAATGAGCACCTTGGACAAATACCGCCTTCTGAAACGATCCGATTTCATGATGCTGCTCAATGCATCGCCTGCCGTCTTTCACCGCTTGCAAGATGAATGCGAGACGTTGCCTAAACCGGTCAAGCTGCTGGCAAGCGTCATCGAGAAAGTCTCTCGGTTTTCGAGCAAAAGTGGAATACGGGTTAAACTGTCGCTCCCTTTGGGATCAAAGCTAGGTGATGGCGGCAGTGATTTTGTGATTTCTGGAAGATTGTTTCATACCTTCCGGCACCGAGAATCATAGCATCTACAGCAATCCAGCGAAGATCTGCAAGAAATCGGCACCGATGAATTAGACGGGTGCCGACTTCCCGGTGATGCCGCCATTCGATGGATGCCGTAGCAAACAGTATCGAACAGTTTACCTCTACGATCGCATGGACCAGCCATGGATTGCGGTAGCGTCGGGGCCGAGCGCTCACCTGCAATCGCCGTCTTGCTGACCAACAAGAGTGGCCGCTTCCTGGTGCCGTCGAAGGTTTTCGATGATTTGTGCCGTTTGGAGCATGAGTGCGGTTTGGCTTGTCACTAACTGCGAAAGCAGCGTCACGCGAATGAATAGTTGGCCAGATCGATGATGCCATCATCGCTCTTCTCGTTCGTCAATAACGCACCAGACACGATATAGCTTTCACCTGCGCTTGCAACGTCATCGGGATCGGCCAACGAGGCTCCGATGATGACATCGTCATATCCATCGCCATCGACGTCTCCGGCCGACGAGACCGAAAAGCCTGTGCCGTCGCCTGCATCTATGCCCTTGATCAGTACGCCTTGACTGGTGGTCAGGGTGGCCAGATCGAGTATGCCGTCGCCGCTGACCTCTGCGGTCAAAGCGGACCCGAACACAAGATAACTTTCACCTGCATCACTCGTTCCATCGGGATCGGCCAAAGAGGCTCCGATGATGACATCGTCATATCCGTCGCCGTCAACGTCTCCGGCCGACGAGACCGAAAAGCCGCTTTCGTCGCCTGCATCTATGCCCTTGATCCGGACACCCTCACTTGCGGCCAGCGTTGCAAGATCGAGGATGCCGTCGCCGCTGACCTCTGCGGTCAAAGCGGACCCGAACACGAGATAGCTTTCGCCTGCACTTGCAGCGTTATCGGGATCGGCCAAATAGGCGCCAATGATGACATCGTCATATCCGTCGCCATCGACGTCTCCGGCCGACGAGACTGAAAAGCCACTTTCGTCGCCTGCAGCTATGCCTTTGATCAAGACGCCCTCGCTCGCAGTCAGCGTTGCAAGTTCAATGATACCGTCATCGCTGGTCTCAGCGGCTAAAGCGGACCCGAACACGAGATAACTTTCGCCTGCACTTGTATCGCCATCGGGATCGGCGCGCGAGGCACCGATGATGATGTCGCCGTGCCCATCTCCATCAACGTCTCCGGCCGGCGAAACCGGCAAGCCGCTGAGATCCGTCTGATCTATACCTTTGATCAGGACACCCTCGTTGGCAGCCAACGTTGCCAGATCGAGGATGCCGTCAGCGCTAGCCTCAGCGGCTAACGCGGAACCGAACAGCAGGTAACTTTCGCCCGCGTCTTGGACGTCATCGGGATCGGCCAGACTGGCCCCGATGATGACGTCGTCATGCCCATCTCCGTCAATATCACCGGCTGACGCGACTGCAGCACCACTGAAGTCATCTTCGTCTATGCCTTTGATCAGGACGCCTTCGCTGGCGGTCAGGGTTGCCAGATCCAGGATGCCGTCAGCGCTAGCCTCGGCCGCCAACGCGGACCCGAAAATCAGATAGCTTTCGCCTGCACCATTGCGGTCATCGGGATCGGCCTGTCTTGCCCCGATGATGACATCGTCGCGCCCGTCGTTATCAACATCGCCCGCCGACGAGACCGAAAAGCCGCTTTGATCATTGTCGTCTATGCCTTTGATCAGCACACCCTCGCTGGCTGCCAAGGTTGCAAGATCGATGATACCGTCATCGCTGGCCTCAGCGGCCAAGGCGGACCCGAACACCAGATAGCTTTCGCCCGCACTTTTAGCGCCATCGGGGTCAGCCCGCCTTGCCCCGATGATGACATCGTCATATCCATCGCCATCAACATCGCCAGCCGACGAGATCGAATTGCCGCTTCCGTCGCTGATATCTATGCCTTTGATTTGGACAGGCCACAGCAAACTATCATTGACGTTTGTGACTTCGACCGTCGTCTGGATGGCTGTGTGCGAGAGGGCGCCATCGTTGTCCCGGGCTTTGACGGTAAAGGCGTCCAGCGCCGCGTCGTTGGCGTTAGTCGCAGGCGTCCAGTAGGCCTTGTTGGTCGTATCAATCGTGTCGTTGCTGCCGGCTACAAAGGCGGTGGCTGTATC
>JAGDYV010000240.1:0-10483 GCA_049116495.1 Hyphomicrobiaceae bacterium
GCGGCGACAGCCACACCTCGACACACGGCGCGCTTGGCTGCATCTCGTTTGGTATCGGTTCTTCGGAAGTCACCCACGTGATGGCGACGCAGACGCTATGGCAGAAGCGGCCGAAAACCATGCGCATCAACATTGATGGAAAACTTGGCTACAGCGTTACCGCAAAGGACGTCATCCTCGCCGTGATCCGGCAGATCGGCACAGCCGGCGGGACCGGTTATGCCATTGAGTATGCCGGCTCGACGATGCGCGACATGTCGATGGAAGGCCGGCTCACCGTTTGTAACATGACGATCGAAGCCGGCAGCCGTTGCGGCATGGTCGCGCCGGATGACACGACCCTTGCGTATGTCGAAGGTCGTCCGTTTGCGCCGAAGGGTGACAAGTGGAACATGGCCGAGACATTCTGGCGATCCTTGCCCTCGGACGATGATGCCGTGTTCGATCAGGAGGTCGCCGTCGATGCCGATGCCATCGCGCCCATGGTCACCTGGGGGAACTCGCCGCAGGAAGCCGTGCAGGTCACCGAGCGACTGCCTGATCCCGATCAGGAAAGCGATCCGGATCGCAAGGCAACAATGGTGGCTGCCTACGACTACATGGACTTGAAGCCGGGCACGCCGATCACCGATATCGCCGTCGACAAAGTTTTCATCGGCGCGTGTACCAACGCCCGGATCGAAGATCTGCGTGCGGCAGCCGCTGTTGCCAAAGGGCGCAGAGCGGCGGTGACGACATTGGTCGTCCCCGGTTCCGGTTTGGTCAAGGAACAAGCCGAGGCGGAAGGGCTCGACAAAATATTCATGGACGCGGGCTTCGAATGGCGCCTGCCCGGTTGCTCGATGTGCGTTGGCATGAACGGTGACCTCCTCAAGCCAGGCGAACGCTCGGCCTCAACCAGCAACCGCAACTTCCGTGGCCGCCAGGGGGTCAACAGCCGAACGCATCTGGTCAGTCCGGCCATGGCGGCGGCAGCGGCGGTGAACGGTCACTTCACCGATGTGCGCACGATGATGGAGGACGCATAACATGCAACCGTTCAAATCGTTCAAAGCCATGGGGCTGCCAATCGATATCGCCAACTGCGATACTGATGCGATCATACCCGCCCGCTTCCTGCGCATTCCGCTTGATGATCCCGACTATCACAAGTACCTGTTTCACGATTTGCGCTTCGACGAAGACGGCAACGAGAAACCGGACTTCATCTTCAACAAGGACCCCTATCGCGACGCCAAGATCGTCGTCGCGGACGTCAATTGGGGGTGTGGATCGTCGCGCGAGCACGCCGTTGGCGCACTCGTTGCAAACGGTATTCGCGCGGTCATCGCGCCGAGCATCGCCGACATCCACCGCAACAACTGCATGAAAAACGGCGTCGTGCCTGTCATCCTGCCGCGCGAAGATTGTGATACGCTGCGCGCGCACATGCACGAGGCGCCCGGTGCCGAAATCGACATCGATCTCGAAAAGCAGACGGTGACGGCGCTCAACGGTACGGTGTTTAAATTCGAGATCGCGTCGTTCGACAAGCACCGCCTGCTCAATGGTCTCGATGACATCGGCATGACGTTGGAATGCGATGACGACATTACTGCATTTGAAAACAATCGCCCGGATTATGCTTGGTTGTGAACTGATCGCGGCTCAGAAATCCGATCACCGGACACCGCGTGACACAGGAGTTTTACGATGAAAGATATCGATGAAGCGCAGGGCCCACTGGCCGGCATCAAGATCCTCGATCTCACCGAGCATATGGCCGGCCCGTTCTGTACGATGGTGCTTGCCGACATGGGCGCGGAAGTGATCAAGCTCGAACGCCCGGGCAAAGGCGAGAATGTGCGCAACTGGGGCGATGCCGGTGAGGAACTCAATCCGTTCTTCCGCTACATTAATCGAAACAAGAAGGGCATCACGCTCAACTACAAGGAGCCGGAAGGCCGCGAGCTGTTCCTCAAGCTCGCCGCCGAGGTCGACGTCCTTGTTGAGAACTACCGCCCAACCGTGATGCCGCGCGCCGGTCTTGGCTGGGAGGACCTTTCGAAGCTCAATCCACGGCTGATCTATGCGCAGCTTTCCGGCTTTGGATACGACGGTCCCTACAAGGCGCGCGGCGGCTTTGATCTCATCGCGCAGGGTGCCGGCGGGCTGATGCATGTCACCGGCGAGCCCGACGGCCCGCCGACATCGGTCGGCGTGCCGATTTGCGACCTCGGAACCGGCATGTGGGCCTCGCAAGGAATTCTCGCCGCGCTCTATGAACGCGAGCGCACCGGCAAGGGGCGGCTGATTGAATGCTCGCTGTTCGAAACCGCGATCGGGTTCAGTTCCTGGACCAGCGCCGGCTACCTCGCTGATGGTAAGGAGCCGACCCGGCAAGGCTCGCGCCACCGCCAGAACGCGCCCTACCAACGCTTTGAAACGGGTGACGGCTTCATGATGATCGGTGCCAGCAGCCAGTCGTTGTGGGAGCGCATGGCAACGGCGCTGGGTCACGCTGAATGGGTCGACGACTCCCGCTTCACGAGCAGCAAGACGCGCGTTAAGAATCGCCCGGCGCTCGAAGCGGCGATGGAAGCGGTCCTCAAGACCGACACGACGGCGCACTGGTCGAACGTGCTCACGGAAGCCGGTGTGCCCTGCGGGCCGGTCAACACCTACGACCAGCTGTTCAACGACCCGCAGCTCCAGGCGCGTGAGATGGTTGTCCATGCGCATGATGACGTCCTCGGAGATGTGCCGCATATCCGCACGCCCATCAAGATGGGCGAGAGTATCGCTGTGCGCAGCGTTGCGCCACGGCTGGGTGAGCACAACGAGGAAGTGTTTGGCCGCGTCGGGGCGAACGCCGACGATCTGGCTAAACTCAAAGACAAGGGCGTGATTTAGATGAAGCTGTTTTGGTCGACGCGCTCGCCGTTCGTGCGTTTCGTCATGGTCGTGGCGCACGAAAAGGGCATTGCTGATCAAATCGAGACCGAGCAGGTGGTCGTCGCCGCCGCCAAACCCAACGCGACGGTGATGGCACACAATCCGCTCAACAAGCTGCCGACGCTGGTCCTCGACGACGGCTCGGCACTTTTCGACAGCCGCGTCATTGCCGAGTACTTCGACGAGACCGGGACCGGCGCCAGGCTGCTGCCAACTTCCGGCGCGGCACGGCGCGATGTGCTGCGCCAGATGGCACTTGGTATTGGCGTGCTTGACCTGCTGGTTGGTTGGTTGGCGGAACATCGCAAACCAGCGGCCGAGCAGGACACGGCATTCAATGCCGCCATGTGCCTAAAATTCGCTGCCGCCCTCGACGTGCTGGAGGATGAAGCCGCAGGCCTATCCGCGCGTGACTTCGATATGGCGCATGCCGCGATCGGCGCTGCGTTGGGGTATGCAGATTTCCGCTACGACGACATCGCATGGCGCGACGACCGCCCGGCACTCGCCACGTTCCATGATGTCGTTGCTGCCCGCGCATCGTTTCAAGCAACCGGCCACCGCGACGAGTACTGACATGGCGGCCCATGGCGGCCGGGGTCGTCGTTACCGGTTTGTCGTCATCCCAACCCAAACCGCAACGCCAACGCCAGCCCCGCTGCTACGCCGAGCACGGCCGGGATGCCCCAATGGCGCCAGAGCAGCAGATAACCGCTCAAAACAGCCAGCACCACCACACGCCAATCGAGCGTTGCGAGTTCGGGCGTCCACAGCGTCAGCGGTCCGGCTTCCTCGCGTGTCACGTTGCCAAAAAAGACGTGCAGGCCGAACCAGATACCCAAATTGAGGATGACGCCGACGACGGCCGCGGTGATCGCTGACAAAGCGCCCTTGAGGCGCGGCTGTGCATTGATCCATTCGACATACGGCGCTGCCGCAAAGATCCACAGGAAGCATGGTGCAAATGTCGCCCACAATGCGACCGCGGCACCGGCGAGGCCGAGCGCGATGCCGCCATCGCGCCAGGCGGCAACGTAGCCGACGAACTCCGTGACGAGGATGAGCGGGCCCGGCGTCGTCTCGGCAAGGCCGAGGCCGTCCATCATCTGCCCCGCTTCGAGCCAGCCGAGCCGCGTGACGACGTCCTGGCCCATGTAGGCGAGCACGGCGTAGGCACCGCCAAACGTGACAACCGCCAGCTTGGAGAAGAAGTAGCCGAGCTGCGCCAGCTTATGGTCGAAACCGAGCGCCCAGCCGAGTGCGAGCAGTGGTACGATCCAGATCGCGAGCCAGAGAACGATTGTGCTGAGCGTGCCCGCAGCCGAGCCCTCTAGTTTCTCGGGCGGTGGGGCAGTGGCATCGCTTGTCGAACTGGCGCGCATAAATCCCCAGATCGCAGCGGCAAGCACGATCAGCGGGTAGGGCAACGCCAGAAAGAAGATGCCGACGAACGACAATGCTGCGAGGATCCAGGCTTCGCTGCCATTCAGGGCCCGTTTGGCGATGCGCAGCAGCGCCTCGATGACGATCACCAGCACCGCGGCCTTGACGCCGAGGAAAATCGCTTCGACGAGCGGCACATTGCCGAACGACGCATAGACCATCGACAAGGCAAGAACGACGGCAGCGCCCGGTAAGACAAATGCCAGCCCGGCCGCGAGTCCGCCGGCGATACCGTGCAGGCGCCAGCCGGCGTAGGTCGCAAGTTGCATGGCTTCAGGGCCAGGCAACAGCATGCAAAAACTCAGCGCATTGAGGTATTGGCGCTCGGTTAGCCACTGGCGTTCTTCAACGACCATGCGATGCATGAGAGCGATTTGTGCGGCCGGTCCGCCGAACGACAACAGCCCGATCTTGATCCACACGCCGAGTGCGTCGGCAAATGAAACGGCGGGACTGTTTTCGGCAACGTCAGGCTTTGCGGTCATGGGGCGATCTGTCGGTGCGGGGATTGGGCTGGTATCTCGTGTAGCGGGGTTCATGGCTCTTAACAATCGGGGTAGCCCCAGCCGCTGCATCAATGCTGCAAGTCTGGGGGCGTGAAGGATCATCGGCTTGCTTCGGCCGGATGGGGCAGGCGACCTAACGCAAGGCCCATCCGGCACAGATCCCGTGTTTATGACGACGTGCTTGCTGCGGGCCAATCGTGGCCTTCATCGACGGCATCGCGCGCCCATCGATAGAGCGCATCGTATACGACCATGCCGGCATCGAGCTGGGCGAGGTCATCGCGATACATCCGCGATAGACCAAGCGAGATGGCGAGCAGCCCGGCCGCCTGCGGGGCAAGATCGTGCCGGTTGGTGTCGGCACCGCGCACGATGTCGGCGAGGCGGTTCATCGGCGTGCTTGCAAGCTTGAATTCTTCGACCATGACATCGAACGTGCACATCTCACCGCGATGACTCCAGTGCACGCCTTCGACATCGAACGGAGTCGCGTCGAACCGATCGGCCACTTCAAGAACGTCGGCCGGTGCAACGAATAGGATCGTTGCGGCCGGATCAACAAACCGTTTGATCAGCCATGGACAGGCGATGCGATCGATCTTTGGGCGCTGGCGCGTGACCCATCGCGTGCCACCGGTTGCCAGTTCACCGGGAATGGCGGTCGCCGGCACGAGCGGTGCGCCGGCGTCGCGCCAGGCCACGTTGCCGCCCTGCAGTGTTTCGGTTTCGATCCCGCGTGCGCGCAGCAAGGCGGCTGCGCCCTGACTGAGTTTTTTGCCTTTGTGGCACACGACGACAACGCGCTTGCCAAGCAATCTGTTGCTCAGCTCTTCAATTTTCTTGAATGGATGCCGGAACGCGCCCGGTATTAAGCGCGGGTCAGCGTGGTAGTCTTCGTCGATGCAGACGTCGACAATGATCGGAGCCTGCGGCGTTCCGATGAGACGAAGTAACTGTGGTACAGTAATTTCAGTTGGTGACGGCATAACGCGTCCTCCCTGATTGTGGGATTGAATGGACGCGAATCTTGGGCCGTGGCCTCACGGGGCGTTCGCAGGCCCCATGACGCTATAGCTATCAGAGACGGAAGGCTTGTCAAGCGCCTCGCGGTGGGCTTGAACGTGCGTTCAAGCATCGTGGCACGCGCAGATCAGGGATTTCATGTCAAAGCCAAGAACATTCGATTACGTCATCGTTGGCGCAGGCTCAGCCGGCTCGATTCTGGCCAACCGGTTGTCGGAGGACCCGAAGGTTTCTGTGCTTGTCGTCGAAGCGGGCGGCAGCGAACGGCACATGTTCGTCGAGATGCCGGCCGCCTTCATCAAGACGATCGATGATCCGCGTTTCAACTGGAATTTCAGCACGGAACCGGCTGATGGTGTTAACGGCCGCAGCATTCACTTTCCGCGCGGCAAGGCACTCGGTGGATCGAGCGCGATCAACGGCCATCTTTATGTGCGCGGCCAATCCCGTGATTACGATACGTGGGCGCAACTCGGCAATCGCGGCTGGAGTTACGATGATGTGCTGCCCTACTTCAAGCGCTCCGAGTATCGCCCCGAAGGTGATGCTAACGTGCGTGGTCATGATGGCCCGTTACACGTTTCTGATGTGCATGAAAAACACCCACTCTGCGAAGCCTTCATCGAAGGAGCGCAGCAACTCGGGATCCCGATCGATCCCGATTACAACAACGGCACGCAGGATGGCGTGTCCTACTATCAACGCACGATTCGCAATGGCCGTCGCTGGAGCGCCGCGCATGCCTTCCTGCGCCCGGCGATGCGGCGTCCCAATGTCACGGTTGTCTCTGGCGCCGTCGTTTCCGACATCACCTTCGATGGCACGCGTGCGACGGGCATCAACTATCGCCATCACGGTCGACCGATGCAGGCGCTGGCCGGGCGCGAGGTGATCCTCAGTGCCGGCGCCATCGCGTCACCGCAACTGTTGCAGCTGTCCGGGATCGGGCCGGGACCGCTGCTGCGCGATATCGGCGTATCGGTGCGCCACGAACTGCCCGGTGTCGGTGAAGGCTTTCAGGATCACTATGCCGTGCGGGTTGCCGCCCGTGTCAAAGATCATCAGACGCTCAACGAGCGTGCCCGCGGCATGCGGCTTGGTTGGGAAGTCATTAAATGGATGACGGGCGGCAAGGGCATGCTCGCGTTCAGTCCGGCACATGTTGCGACTTTCCTGAAGTCGATGCCGCATCTCGATACGCCTGACCTGCAGTTCGTTTTTACGCCGGCCAGTTATGCTGAGGGCATGATCGGCGCCTTGCAGCCGTTCCCCGGTATGACGACAGGCACCTGGCAGATGCGGCCGGAAAGTAAAGGCTACGTTCGTGCCCGCACGAGCAACCCGCACGATGCGCCCGTCATCCAACCCAACTACCTCGCTGCCGAGACGGACCAGCAGGCGCTGATTGCCGGCGTGCGTCTGTGTCGCCGATTCCTCGCAACCGAGCCTTTGAAACCCTACTTCGAGGCCGAGACACTGCCCGGCCGCAATGTCGAAACGGACGATGAAATCCTCGACTATGCGCGCTCGCGCGGCGCGACCGTTTATCATGCCATCAGCACCTGCCGAATGGGGCCTGACCCGACGGCGGTTGTCGACGATCAGCTGCGCGTCAAAGGCCTGCGCAACCTGCGCGTTATCGACGCCTCGGTGATGCCGACCATGCCGTCTGCCAACACCAATGCGGCAACGATGATGATCGCTGAGAAAGGCGCGGATCTTTTGAAGTCGACGGTTAACGCGTAGCGCGCATCGCCACCCGCGCAATCCAGTTCTTCGGCCGCTTTTCCAGCGGACCGCGTATAACCTCAAAGCCGGCCCGGCGAAACAGCGGCTCCGTGCCAAAGTAGATATTGTCGGCGCCGGTCCGTATCTCATCCGCGCGCGGATACGCCTCAACAGCTGCTGCGCCTTTTTCGAACGCATATGCCGTGGCCGCCTGGATCAGCGCCACCGCGATGCCCTGCCCGCGTGCTGCTTTGCGCACGGTTATGCAAGGAATGATCCATACGGGCGCATCGTCGACCGGGGGTGTCGCCTTCGACGTATCAACGCGAATAAACTCCGGCCGCGGCCCCAATGCGGCCCAGCCGACCGGTTCATCGCCATCAAACGCAACCAAACCGGGCGCATGACTGCGCCGTCGGGCGAGCTTTGTCATGGCCGCGCGGCGCCTCTCTTTGATCGCGCCGTCGCCTGGCAGTTCCTTCATTTGCTTGTCGGTTAGGCGCGGGAACATGCACCAGCACGTCGCGCCCCAACTGCCTTTGAGGACCACCCCGAGATCTGCCATCAGCTTGGGCGTCAGGGGTTTGAACACAACGTCCGTATGGTCGTCGGCCATACGTCAAAGCCCGTTAACCGGCACTTTCAGCATCTGGTTGCCATCTGCGTCTGTCGGCAGGTTGCCGGCGCGGATGTTGACCTGCAGCGATGGAATAATCAGCTTCGGCATCGACAACTGTGCATCACGCTCCGTGCGGAACTTCACGAACTCATCGCGCGTCTTGCCACCACCGACGTGAATGTTGTGCGCTTTCTCCGCGCCGACCGTCGTCTCCCAGGAGATGTCGCGACCATTGGGGCCGTAATCGTGGCAGATGAACAGGCGCATGGCGTCGGGCAGCGCCAGGATCTTCTGGATCGAGTCATACAGCGTGCCGGCATCGCCACCGGGAAAATCGGCACGCGCGCTGCCGCCGTCCGGCATGAACAGCGTGTCGCCGACGAACGCCGCATCACCGATGACGTGCGTGATACATGCCGGCGTATGCCCCGGCGTGTGGATCGTGAACCCGGTCATCTCGCCAATCTGATAGGTGTCACCGTCTTCAAACAGCTGATCGAACTGGCTGCCATCGCGCTGAAACTCGGTGCCTTCGTTGAATATCTTGCCGAACGTTTCCTGGATCGCCGTGATCTGGCTGCCGATGCCGATCTTGCCGCCGAGCTTTTCCTGCATGTAGGGTGCACCCGACAGATGATCGGCATGCACATGCGTCTCGATCAACCATTCGAGCCGGAGCCCGCGCTTTTCGATATCGGCGATCATCTGGTCGGCGAGCTTGAACGATGTACGCCCGCTCGAATAATCGAACTCCATCACTGCATCGATCACCGCGCATGCGTTCGACGCAGGATCCTTGACGATGTAGCTGATCGTGTTGCTCTCGGCATCAAAGTAGCCGGTGACGTCAGGATGGACGGACATGTCAACGGGATCGGGCACGGGCGTCACCTCTATCGTTTCGATCTGGCTTTGCGTTTCAATGGCTTGGCGGCGATCCGCCAGGACCACCGATAGATTGGGCGATCTGGGATGACGTGTCCAGAGGGTCGATCGTCAAAGTTTGGTGCATTGCCGCAGCATGTCATCGTGCTGGGAAACGAACCCACCTGATCCGTTCTCATCCGCACCTCACCGTTTCCCCCATTCCTTATCTTCCACTGTCGCTTCTTCGATCTCGTAATAAGCCTCAAGGCCGATGGCATCTTCGATTGACTGGCGTGCGGCGACGTTTTCGGCTTCCGTCATGCCGGTATAACTGCCCGTCGCGACGACTTCTTCGAGGGCACGCTTGGCATGGTGGAAGCTGACGGTCAGCCAGAGCTGCGCATCGATGCAGGCCTTGTAGCCCATGTCGCGCAGTTCGGGGTTCGTGAAAAGCGGACGGCCATCGCGGTTGCCGCGGCTCTGCACGTAGACGAGCGGGACTTTGCACGCTTTCGGTGCTGCCGCCGCTTCTTCCCGGTTCCGCGGAAACAGCAGCCCCATGTCGGCGCCGACGTCGGCTGCGGCGTTGATCCGCGCGGCGGCTTCATCAAGGCCCTCGAACCGACATGTGTCTGTTCGCGCAATAATGACAAAATCCTTGTCGCTCTCGTCGCGCTGACGGCATGAGAACCTGATTTTGTCGATGAACTCAGCTGTCGGGATCGCGTGTGCGACGTACTTGTGATAGTGCGCGCGCTTCGGGAATAGTTGGTCCTCGATATGAATGCCCGCGACACCGGCGGTGATGAATTCGCGCACTGTGCGCATGCAGTGCAGCGGTTCACCGAAACCCGCGCCGGCATCGGCGACGATCGGAATTGTCCCGGCGCGCGCCACGCTGCCGGCGACCCGCACCTGCTCGTCCATCGTCAACAGTGGTTCGGAGACCGCCATGGAACCGCCGGTGACGTAGCCACCGACATACGCGCTTTCGATGCCGATCTGTTCGGCGACCCGGCCTGCAAGCGGGTAGTACAACGATGGCCAATAGAGAAAATCCTTCTCGGCGAGGAGTTGACGCAGCTTGGTCGTCGGGCGTTGCATGAAATTTCTCCGGGTTTGCGGATCATGATGCTCGGGGCGGCAATTGATGTTGGCGCCATGATAAGCGATGTTGCCTGCAACCGAACAGGCCGACGCGTGGTGCCGGCAGATTTAACAAAGGCTTCTCCCATGTGGTCCAACCCCCGTGTCCCCTATCAGATGTCCAGCGATCGCAAGCGGCTCGAGCCGCCGGGTGGCAAGCCGATTATTGTCCAGATCGCAATGAACATCGAATATTGGCCGTTTGACCGGCCGATGC
>JAGDYV010000241.1:0-13097 GCA_049116495.1 Hyphomicrobiaceae bacterium
CGTCGATCAGCTCGACCTTGTAATGCTCGCCGGCGGCCTTGAAATGCGCGATTGCGTCGTCGCGGTTCCAGACCTCTTTGGTGAACGGCTGATTGCGTTTGATGATTTCGCGCATTCTGGCCTCGATCTTCTCGAGGTCATCAAGATGGAACGGTTCATCGCGTGCGAAATCGTAATAGAAGCCGTTTTCGATCACCGGGCCGATCGTCACCTGGGTGCCGGGAAACAGTTCCTGCACCGCCTCGGCGAGCACGTGCGCGCAATCGTGACGGATCAGTTCGAGCGCCTCAGCGTCCGTGCGCGTTAGGATTTTGACGCTGGCGTCCTGCTCGATCGGGTCGGCGAGATCCGCCAATTCGCCATCAAGCACCAGGGCGACGGCCTTCTTGGCCAGTGATTTCGAAATGCTCTCAGCGAGCGCGACACCGGTGATGCCGGCCGGATAAGGGCGCGCGGAGCCGTCTGGGAATGTCAGGGAGATGTCAGCCATGATGTTTTGCCTCTCAGTCACTGCCAACGATGCAGGTAAGATGAGGCGGCGTCTTAGACGGAATCCCGGTCGTTTGGCAAGCACAGACAGCGATCAGTCCGGGTGATGCGACGTATTCGTCATATGGCGCTTACCCCAACGGCCATGCCGCCAGGGCATCACGGGGTGATGTTCGTTGCAGGTGTCGGGCACCGGATCGAAGCCCGCCGTGCCACCTGGACGGCAGCGCGAAAGGCGCGAAACGGTTAACCAGAACCCGCGCCAGGGCCCGTTCTTGTCGATCGCTTCAAGGGCATAATCGGAGCACGTCGGCAGATGACGACACGGCCAGCCGAGCCATGGCCGCAATGTCCAGCGATAGAGGTGGATTGGTCCTTTCAGAGACCACGCGCCCAGCGCCGTCAGAATTGACCGCCGATTGGGCACGGGCTCACCTTAAGTGCCGGTCGCAGCGGCTTGCTGATCCATGTTGGCATGGGTCGCAGCAATGGCCTTGTCGATCGCCTCGAAAATCAAAAGCGTCGATGCGTGGCGTGACTTGTAGGGGCGCACCGGTTCAAGCAGCGCAAGATCGCTCCAGCGCCCGGTTGGCGGCGGCCCGCCGTCTTTCAGCATCGCCCGCATAATGTCACCGACGCGGGCGATTTCATCCGTCGTCACGCCAATAATTTCACGCCCAACGATCGACGCGGATGCCTGGCCCAACAGGCAGGCTTTGACGGTTTGGCCGAACCCGGTGATCGTATTGCCGTCAAGTTGCAGATCCACAGCAACAGTGGAACCACACAGTTTCGAGTGCGCCGTCGCGGTCGCATCGGGCGTCGGCAGCCGGTCGGCATGCGGGATTTCAGCTGCCAGATCCAACAACCGTGCACTGTAGATATCGTTCAGTTCCGTCATGACGCGTTCGCCCATGCTGGGCCCACCGCAGGACCGCAAGAATGTTTTTTCAATAGTGGATATAGTGCGTTCTGGCCAGGGAAGGAATAGAGCAGCGGATTTCCTTCGTTCCAGAGGGTGTATTTGACCAAGCCTGCACCCAAATAGTTGCCAACACGCAAGATCCTTGCGCACTATAAAGATCGTGCACAGGTAAGAGGCAATCATGGCCCCGATAACAAAGCTAGAAAATTCCTCCGGCGCGCCGACAGCCGGCGCTGGGGGGCGATCCGGTGCACACCCGTCGCGGACGCCCAAAGTCAGCCAGCAGCAGGTCGAAGAGGCGGTCCGAACGCTGATCGCGTGGGCTGGCGATGATCCGGACCGTGAGGGCCTGCTTGGTACGCCGATGCGTGTCGCCGAAGCCTTTTCGGAGTATTTTCGCGGTTATCGGGAAGATGCGCTCGCCTGGCTCAGCGACGCGGACGTCGATATGGCCCGCGGCTATGATGATATCGTCATGCTGCGCGGCGTGCAGTTGCAAAGCTTTTGCGAGCACCACATGACGCCGTTTGAAGGCAAGGTTCATCTCGCCTATCTGCCCGATCAGAAGGTTGTCGGCCTGTCTCGACTGGCGCGCGTCGTCGACACGCTCGCCAAACGGCTGCAGACACAGGAAGCGCTGACGGAGCAGATTGTCGGCACCATTGAGGAAGGGCTGGCGCCGCGCGGTGTCGCCATCTTGATTGAGGCCGAACACCAATGCATGTCATTGCGAGGCATTCGGCAATGCGGTGTCGACGCCATCACACACCGTTTTACCGGCGCGTTTGGAACCGATGCGTCGCTGCGCGATCGCTTTATGAAACTTGCAACTGTTTGAGATCATGAGCACACCCGACAAGCACGCGCTTGAAGAAGGCGTCGAGTTTCAACCGGTATTCAATTCCGACGGTCTCATTCCGGCTATCGCCAGCGATCATCGCAGTGGCGAGGTCCTGATGTTCGCCTGGATGAACGCGCAAGCGCTCAGCGAGACGGTTGCGACCGGCGTTGCGCACTTTTGGTCACGGTCTCGCGGTAAACTGTGGCGCAAGGGTGAGACAAGCGGAAATACGTTACAAGTTGTTGAAATGCGAACGGATTGCGACCAGGATGTGTTGTGGTTGCGAGTCGATATTCAAGGTGATGGCAAGGCCTGCCACACGGGACGACGAACCTGTTTCTACCGCGTTGTGACACGCGATGATGATGGCGGCGTTAAGCTGCGGACGGATTGATCAGCAGCGGCCGTCGATCATGATTTAGGCGTTTTGTCCGCCCTGCTTCGGATGGGTGTAGATTTTCATAGATCTTTGTGAGCTGGAAACTTTTGTAATGATATCCTGATCTCCCTGCCGGCGTGGATCGGTCAAAAGCTGACCAAATGAACGTTAAGGCATGGAAATTGCTGGAGAATACGGTGGGAATTGAACTCTCCAGCTGTGTCGGATGCAGGTTTGTCGATGTTTGCGTTAACCGTCGGTAAAGGCCAATCAGGCGCCATATGTTTGTTGCATTAATTTAGTGCATCGCAGCGCGAACGAGGGGCGGGCAAATCTATGATGATGAACTCGACGGCCAATATCGGGATCGCATTCGGTGGCGGCGCAGCGCGCGGATGGGCGCATATCGGCGTCCTGCAGGCATTGACGGAAGCCGGCATTCAACCGACCGTGGTCGCTGGTACGTCAATCGGTGCCGTCGTTGGCGGCTGTTATGTTGGCGATCGCCTTGAACATCTGCGTGATTTCGCTCTCGGGCTGACGCGGCGCAAAGTCTTCGGATATTTCGATCTCAACCTCAACGGCTCCGGTCTGATCAATGGCCAGAAGCTGAACGATGTCCTGCGCAAAGGCCTCGGCGAGATGCGCATTGAGGATCTCGACCTGCCCTTTACTGCGGTCGCAACGGAAATCGGCACCGGGCATGAGGTGTGGCTGTCACGTGGCAGCGTCGTCGATGCTCTACGTGCGTCCTATGCCATTCCAGGCGTATTTCGCCCGGTTCGCCTTGATGGGCGCTGGCTGTTTGATGGTGCCCTGGTCAATCCCATTCCGGTCACTGTCTGCCGTGCGCTGGGCGCGCAATACGTCATCGCCGTTAACCTCAACGCAGACCTGTTCGGCCTTGGCACAGTGCTTGCCGATGTCAGCGCCTCGGATGGCCTTGACCCCGAAGTCGATGATTTGCCGGATCCCTTGGCATCACCGGCTGATACGCTCTCCTTTGCCAATGGCTGGGGCGCGACCAAGTTGTTGCAACGGCAGGTGTTCGGGCGCAGGCGCAATGCCGTTGATGCGGCGCCGAGCATATCAACCGTCATGGTCGATGCCTTTAACATCGTACACGACAGGATTGCGCGTTCACGTCTCGCAGGCGACCCGCCGGATCTGATGATCAGTCCGCGCTTGTCGGGAATCGGTTTGTTCGACTTTCATCGTGCCGAGGAACTGATTGAGCGCGGTTATCAAGCAGGTCAACGGATATTGCGAGAAATCCAAGAGGATCTCGAGCGCACGCCTGCCACTGTCCGGCCAACTGTCGTGCATATGAGCTGACCGGGTTATGTGAGTTTGCTGTGCTCTACTGGCGACTGCCGGGTTCCCACTCGCGCAAATCCTTGTATCCCGGCCCTCTGTCGAACCAGCGAAACAGCAGGAAGCCGAACAGGAAGCCGCCGACATGGGCCTCCCAGGCGATCTCACCGGACTGGAAAAAGTCGCCCAGGCCAAGGCCGAATATGAGATTGACGGCGAGCCACAGACCGACCCCGAGCATGGTCGACGGGTCGATCAGGGCGACCTGTAGCGGCATCCGGGGGATCGCGTTGGGATGCTCACGCATCGTCTGAAGGCCACCGAACTGGTGGGCGCTGAAAATGACCCGGAATGCGCCCCCCATCAGGCCGGATACGCCACCCGATGCGCCGACAAGCGGGATCATCTGATTGGCATTGACCAAGAAGAAGAACAGCGCACCGGCAATCGCCGAGGTGGCGAACAGGACAAGGAAACCCAACGCGCCGCAACGCCGGGCCATGAGCGCGCCAAAGGCCAGCATCCAGGCTCCGTTGAGCGTCAGGTGCAGCCAATCTGCGTGGAGCAGGGCGTGCGTAAAGGTTGACGTATAGCCCGCCAGCGCGCCGCCCGGCAGGCCGGCGCCGACCTCGGTCAGGCGCGCCGGAATGAACGCCAGATACATCACCACGATGCCGTCGTCGGCATAGGACAGCGACTGGCGGATGGTGTGCACGATGACGAGGCACGCGATCAGGACGATCACAATGGTCGGGGCGTTGAAAACCGGCTCGCGCCGCTCCGGTTGCTCGCTCGCCAATGCCGCCTCCCCACATGTTCATCAATAATGGCCCGGCCGCTCTGGCCAAGCGCCGCACATGGCATGGAACGTGCTCCTTGGCAATTGCACACACGCGCATGCTCGCGTTGGTGCGCTGCGCCTTTTGGCGCGGGCCGCCCTGCAGTGGCGCTGCAATGTAAGAATTCTATCCTGGCCGTCTGCCCCAATCTCGGACAGTGCGTCAAACACGGTGACAGAATGAGACAACCGACGACTCAGGGGCTGTATCAGTACTGGAATACCGTTCGAAACGGTCGTGCTGCGCCGCGTCGCTATGAGATCGAGCCCTCCCAGATCGTGCCGTTTCTATCCGAAACACTGATCATGGACGAGCCCGCCGAGATCTGTCGGATCCGGGTGGCGGGCCTGCAGGTCTGTGCGTGGCTCGGTGACAATCTGCGCGACCAGCATTTCATCGATCTGTGGAATACGACCGATCAGTCGGTGCTGCGCGACAACATCCGAACCATCACGCAATACGGTGCGGTTGGACTGTTCACGTTTGTTGCCGAAATCTCCGATGAGGCGGAGCCTGCGACATTCGAGCTGCTGCTGCTGCCTTTGACCCATCTCGATGATCGCATAGAGCGGCTGCTTGGCTCGATTTCGGTGATTGACGAGCCGGACTGGCTCTCGACGACCCTGCCAGGCGATCTGCAATTGACATCTAATGAATTGATTTGGCCTGACGGGCGTCCGCGCTCATTGACCGGGCGGGCCCAGCCGTCGTTCTATTCGAGCGAGGAAGTGCCAAGCGTGCGCGGCCAGATTGGTATCCGACGCGCGCGATTGGTGCGTCAGGATCGGCGTAGTTTCCTCGTCTACGATGGCGGACGGGCGCAGGCGCCGAGCGAAGACGAATAGTCACAAATCTGGATGATCCCGGCGGCCGCGGACACGCCAATCGCGCTCGCCGGTTGCCACCGTTTGCGGGGCGATTTTAGCCGCTCTTAGGGCCGCCACTCGGTCCGCCAATGCGGCCTTTGGGCTTGGCTGGCCCGCCAAACCAGACCAATAACATCTTCTCGGTCGTTTACGGCGTGTGCGGATAGCGCGTGTGGCAGCAATTCCGCAACACTGCGGCCTCGCTAACGGGGCGACTGGCGCTTGGGGCTATGCGTACCAATCAATTTCGCTATGGTCTCGGCGCGAGCGTCGCGGGGGGCACAACGGGATTTTCTGGTTTGTCTCAGCAACGCTTTAATTGCGTGGTTCAACTGGGCGGTCGTGTGGCGCGCGGCGGCGACGTTTCCTTGTCCGGTTGTGAGTGGAAGTTAAACGCATGAGTGATGCGACGCATATCGAGATCGACGAAACACCCGTCAATCCATATTCGCTATTGGAAGCGGTCAATCGATCAAGTGACACCGCCCACATGGGCTGGCTGATATTCCTCGGCATTATGGCCTATTTGCTGGTCGCCGTTGCCGGCGTGACGCATCGCGATCTGCTGTTGGCGACGCCGGTACCGCTGCCGGTTCTTGGCGTTGAAATCCAGCAGGTGCAGTTCTTCCAGTTCGCTTCCGTGCTCATTGTCCTGTTTCATCTCGGCCTGGTATCGCAACTCGTGCTGCTGGCGCGAAAAACGCTTGAGTTCGACAATGCGGTCCATCAACTCGAGCCCTCGCGAAAACGCTCGCACCCGTTGCGGCTTGAACTCCATAATTTCTTTTTTGTTCAAGGCATTGCAGGCCCGAACCGCAGCAAGATCATGGCGCTGTTCCTGCATGGCATGTCGTGGCTGACATTGGTCGTCATCCCAGTGATGCTATTGTTATTCATACAGATTTCCTTCGTGCCCTACCACAGCGTCGGGATTACGTGGATACACCGGATCGCGCTGCTCGTTGACATCGGTATTCTGGCGTTGCTCGGCGTGTTTCTGACGCGGGCCGAAACGAATTTCTTTCAGGCGTTGTCACGCGCCGTGATTACGCACCCGGTGACAACCTTTGGGACGCTGATCTTGTTTGGCGGCATCATGTTTGTCTCGTTCGTCATTGCCACGATCCCGGGCGAAGGCCTCGATCGATCGCTGCGCAAGTACTTCGAGCGGCCCGACGCGAGTGTCAATCAGGCCGCCAGCGGTCAGGCGGCATGGAACAATCCCCTCGCCTTCCTGTTCGGCAGCGCCGATGGCTCCTTGTTCGGATTGTTCCACCGTAATCTGATCGTGACGGACAGCGATCTCGTCGTCGATCGCGATGTTTCCAAAGGGGAGCCATCGATATCGTTGCGCAACCGCGATCTGCGTTACGCCCGCCTCGACCGTTCCGACCTTCATCAGGCCGATATGACAGGCAGCAACCTCGATGGCGCGACCTTGACCGGCGCCAACCTGATCGATGTAAAGCTCAATTGCAGCGACGAGAACGAGCTGATTTTGACGGACGATCGCAAAAAAGCACGCTGCTCCAGCGCCCGCCGGGCGAATTTCGACCGTGCCCGTCTTCGTGGCGCGACCATGAACGGTATCGATCTGCGCTTTGCTGAGCTCAAGGAAGCCGACCTGGAAAACGCCACCCTGAAGTTCGCCTGGCTCGCCGGTGCCAACTTTTCATCGGCTAATCTGCAAAAGACGGACATTACCGGCGGTGCCAAGGCGCAGGGCGCGGTGTTCCTGATCGCCAACTTGGAAGGCGCGGATCTCACGGGCGCGCAGCTACAGTATGCGGATTTTTCCAGTTCGTTCATGCAAGGCATTACGTTGGAGCATGCCCAGTTGCAGGGCGCCAATTTGCGTGATGCCGACATCGACTCGGCCTATATGCGCCGCGTGCATCTCCAGGGTGCCGACATGACCGGCGCCAACCTGAAAGGCGCGGACCTGCGTGAAGCCACGGTCTGGATGACGCTGCCACCGAAATCCGATCAACTGAAACTGGCTGACCTGAGTGCCCTGCGGGTGCGCCCACCGACGGCCTCAACGCGCGAAGAGATGATGGACATGGTCCAATCGATTGCGGACCCGCAATTGCGGCGCAATGTTCGCGATAGTCTCGCCAAGCTTCTGACCCTGAAGCAAAGCGCCGCCTGGCAGACATCGAACAATGCCCAGATCTGGCAGTCACTTAAAACCATTGAGCGGCCCGGCATCGTGGTTGATTACTCGCCGGAGTTAACCGCCCATCTCGTCAAGCTGGCGTGCCGGTCAAGGTGGGCCAACGGTGCCGTCGCCGATGGTATTGCGCGGCGCGCGCTGAGCAGCCGCTTTCAAGGCAACATGTCGGTGCTCTACGCCAATCTTGCCAAAAACACCGGGTGTACCGGCGGTCAGGCCTTGGACGACAAGATGAAACTGTCACTGCAAAATGCTGTCGAGACGCAAACGGAAGCCGTTCAGTAGGCAACGCACGCCGTTCCTGCCGCCGTTTCTGCCCAAGTGTTGTCGCTTGCGCCGGCCCCGCCGTCATTTGTGACTTGCGCCCGCGTCGAGAACAAACCATAAACACATTGTGGTCACGAATCCAGTGGAGAACGTGAGATTGAATTGATTGTCTCATGTGCAACCAACTATTCTTCTGCGATTCCATGAGGACGTGGGCGTCGGTTGTTTGAGGCAGGAAGCGCGTTCGCGTCGCATGCCACCCATTCCGGGTCATCGGCGCGATCAACAAGGGAAAGGCAAACCATGGCTGGGTCGGTCAATAAAGTAATCCTTGTCGGCAATCTCGGTGCCGATCCTGAAATTCGCCGGACGCAGGACGGCCGTCCGATTGCCAATCTGCGGGTCGCTACCAGTGAATCCTGGCGTGACAAGAACAGCGGTGAGCGGCGCGAAAAAACGGAATGGCATCGCGTTACGGTGTTCAACGAAGGCCTCTGCAAGGTCATCGAGCAATACGTGCGCAAGGGCAGCAAGCTGTACATCGAAGGTCAGCTGCAGACCCGCAAATGGCAGGATCAGTCCGGCAATGACCGCTATTCCACCGAAGTTGTCCTGCAGGGCTTTAACGGCACGCTGCATATGCTCGACGGTCGCAGTGGCGGCGCATCAGGCGGCATGAGCGACAGCGGCGGCGACTACGACGCTGGCAACTTTGGCGGCAGCGGCGGCGGCGGTGGAGGCTACGACGAACCGCGCCGGCCGTCAGGCGGTGGCGCCAGCTACGACAAGCCATTGGACGACGAAATACCGTTCTAGTCGTTACCTTTGCGAAACAGGCAAACAACCGCCGCCTGGGCACAGCTCCGGCGGTGTTTTCTCATGGATGTTCGTGGGCCTGCCTGACTTGGATGGAATCACTCCGTTTCGGCCCGTGTTGGTGTCGATGTCAGACACGCTCTAAAGGATCGGCCCGTGGATGTTGCCCCACTGCTCAATGCGCCCGGTATCATACAGGTGCACGCCTTCTGTGCGATCGGTGCATTGCTGCTCGGCAGCGTCCAACTTGTCCGCCACAAAGGCGGCGCAGCACATCGCATCATCGGCTATGCCTGGGTTGCGCTGATGCTCGTGATTGCGATTTCATCCTTTTGGATTCACGAAATCGATCAATGGAACGGTTTCAGCCTGATCCATCTGCTTTCGATCCTCGTCCTGATCAGCGTGCCCATGGCCGTGCACGCGGTCCGGCGCGGCAATATCGGTCGGCACCGCTCGTCCATGATCTCACTGTTTTGGACCGCCCTCGTTATCACGGGTCTCTTCACTCTGATGCCGGGCCGCATCCTTCATCGGGTGTTGTTCGGTTAGCGCGTTTCATCACCGGTTAGCCGGCGTTGCCGCCCATCTCGGCATGATCTTCGGCCGCTTCGACCTCAATATAAAAGTTGGTAACCTCTGGGAATGCCGCTTTGATTGCCGTTTCGAGTTTGTGCGTCGCGGCCTTGACGTGGGTCGCGCGCGTCGTATCGTCAAAATCGACACTGGCGGCGACCAGCACGGCGTTGGGCCCGAGTTGCAAAGTTCGGATTTCGTTGATGCCGACAATGTGGCCGTTTTCGCGGTCGACCTCTTCAATGATCGTGCGCACGCCGGCCTGGACGTTTTCATGCGCCGCTTCGCCGATCAGCAGGGCCTTCACTTCGATCGCGATAAACGTGGCCACCGTTGCAAGGATGCAGCCGATCGCAATCGAAGCGAGCGCGTCGGCTGCGTGCCAGCCGAACAGATGCGATAGCGCGATGCCGATAAACGCAATCGCCAGCCCGCACATCGCGGCCAGATCTTCCAGCACGATCGTGAACAACGCCGGATCTTTTGAGTTGCGCAGCGCAGCCAGTGGCGGGGCATCCCCGCGCCGGCGGTTGAACTCGCGCAATGCGGCTCTCAACGCGACGCCTTCCAGGCCCATCGCGATGATCAGCACGATGTAGTTAATCGTCGGGTTGGTCAGCGCATGCGGATGATAGAGCTTCTTGAAACCTTCGTAGAGCGAAAATCCGGCGCCAAGCGAGAACAGCAGGATCGCGACCACGAAACTCCAGAAATACAGCTCCCGGGCATAGCCAAATGGATGACGGGCATCAGCGGGTCGTTTGGCCCGGTGCGTTCCATACAGCAGCAGGCCCTGATTTGACGTATCGGCGAGAGAGTGGATCGCTTCCGACAACATGGCCGACGACCCGGTCCAAAGATAGGCTGCGAATTTGGCACAGGAGATCGCGAGGTTGGCGCCAAGCGCCAGGACGACGATGTGATTTGATGAATGGGCTGCCACGATATCAACCTTTAGGGCATTTAGTGGTGCGCTTCGAGCACGGCGTATGCTGCGATCAACTTGCTGAAACGTTTCGTGAGCACAAACAGGGAGTCTCTCTTTATGATATTGCGCACATTGCTGACAATTGCATGGGTGTTTCTGGCGCCACTAACGGTGATCGCAGGCGAGGCGGACGTGGTCGACGTCAAGGTGCGCAAGACCGGGCCGCAGACGTTTTCATTTGATGTCACGGTACGCCATGGCGACACCGGCTGGGAACACTATGCCAATCGATGGGATGTCGTGACGCCGGATGGCAAAGTGCTCGGCAAGCGGATCCTGCATCATCCCCACGAGAACGAGCAGCCTTTCACCCGCTCTCTCTCGGGTGTGAAAATCCCGACAGATATCACAACCGTCACGCTGCGCGCCAACGACAAGGTGCATGCGTTGGGCGGCGTCACGAAGACGGTCAAGGTCCCGCATTAATATTTGTTACTCCAAAACCCAATCGGAAAGTCGGAACACGAATGCGGTGGAAACCTTCATTGCGATTTGCGCGGCGCCTTTTCTTTGCGCTTTCGTGTGTTTTACTGACTGCTGGTTTGGCTGTCGCGGTTGCGTTGCCGGGCCCGCAGCATCTCCTTTGCCCAACGTGTCAGGGTCTCGATAAGATTGCTGACAAGATCTATGTCGACCCGGTCATATCCGTGCCTGAGCGCAAGAAGATTGCCATGGCACTTGAACGGGCGCGTGGACGTGTGGCGGCCTTCTTTGGTGACTTGCGGTCTTCGCCACGCATTGTTGTGTGTCGCAGCCGTACCTGCGCACGCGCCTTTGGCACCCGCGGCGCCAAAGGCGTCGCCTACGCCTGGCATGCCATTCTCCTGACGAACTCCCGGATATTCACCGTCATTGCCGCGCATGAACTGGCGCATATCGAGTTGCATTGGCGCATGGGGCTTTCCGGCTGGTTGCGCGGCACAGTGCCGGCGTGGTTCGACGAGGGCTTGGCTACGCTTATTTCCGAAGATCCACGTTTCAAGCGCGATGCGCCCGCTGCTGCGGTGCGCGATATCATGTCGGTCCAATCCTACCTTGGGCACTGGGCGCAATACACCGGCCGTGTCGGCTGGCGGGCTGCGTACGGTGCCGCGCGAACGCGGGTGCGCCAGTTGGAACGCCGCATTGGCCGCGACGGGCTCAGGCGCTTTGTTGACCGCCTGGCCCGGGACGGTGACCTTGCCGGCCTCCTGCAGCGCGTCGACCGTGGTCAATCGATCTAGAAGCACGTTTTAGTCACAAGAGCGGTTCAGACGCAAAAACGGCGCGATCCTGGATCGCGCCATTAGGTTGTCAAGTGCCTGGACGGACGCCAAGCTTGGCAATTTGAGGACCTTACACGACGCCAAAAACCAGTGCGGTCAAGAATAAGAATGATGACATTGCTAGAACGATACTCAGTCTCGTTTGGAGTTGCATTTTATACCTCCTTGCAGTCAGAATTCGACCACATGACGTAGCGCAATTACGTTTGGGGGATCTCGTATGGGGGACGCGCTAACAAGGTTAATTATTCGTATTGATGCTGTGGCAGCAAGACAATTTTGTGCCGCAGTGCAATAATCACGGCTGAGCAGAAGGCTTATCCACAATCTGCATCAATATCATATCGCGGCTTGGGTGTGTCTGTCAGGATATAGTGGGAAGCCGTTTAACGCGCCGAATATAGCCTCTGGTTTGTGGTTTCGAAGTGATCGCGCTGTGGCCGCGTGACATCGCCATTGTGCTATGCGAAAGATCACGTTTCCGTGATCAGACATCTGACCGTTTGAGTCGCGCCATCTGAGCAGGCGCTTCTGATGGTGTCCGTCCCACCAATTTTCCAGGGCGCCCCGGAGTGCCATCTTCGTCGTCCGGCATGGTTTCCCGATTCGGGCTTGACGGGACATACGGACTTCCCAATATCGTGTAAACTGACCCGAACGTTGTCGATACTGAGCGAGTTTGGAGGCCACCAATGGCAACAGCGCAGACCAACAATCCGGATGTCGATCTGGGCGTTTGCACACTGGATCCGATCTGGGATGCGGTGCGCTCGGAGGCCAAGGCCCTGACCGAGCAGGAACCGGCGCTGGGCGGGTTTGTATTTGGCACGGTGTCGTCGGCGAGCACATTGGATGCGGCCATTATTGCGCGTGTCTCACAACGGCTGGATCATCATGCGATCGATGCGGGTGCCATTCAACATGAGTTCCGGCAACTTCTGTCAGACGACGCATCGATTGGCCGGGCGTTCCGCGCCGACATGGCCGCGGTGTTTGACCGCGACCCGGCTTGCAGCCGCTACCTCGAGCCACTGCTCTATTTCAAGGGCTTTCATGCTCTCGTGACGCATCGGTTTGCGCATGCGCTTTGGAACTTGGGCCGTAAGGATTTTGCGTTCTATCTGCAAAGCCAGGCATCTCGCGTGTTTTCGGTTGACATTCACCCGGCGGCGCGCGTCGGCGTCGGGATCATGCTCGATCATGCGCATGGGTTGGTGTTCGGCGAAACATCTGAAATCGGTGACAATGTCTCCATTCTGCATGGGGTTACGCTTGGTGGCACCGGCAAAGTCGGCGGCGACCGGCACCCGAAAATCGGCAACAACGTCTTGATCGGCGCCGGCGCCAAGGTGCTCG
>JAGDYV010000242.1:0-7911 GCA_049116495.1 Hyphomicrobiaceae bacterium
ACGTGTGCGATGATCGCAATATTGCGAAGTTTCATATCTGTCCCGATTGTGCACTGCAAAAATTTTGCGTGACGTACCACAGCGTACCGTTTTTAGCCAGTTCTATTCCGCTGGACCGACGCCTGACTTGACCGTGGAGCTGCCAAGGGTGGCCGTGACTTCTGCTCACCGGGCTCATCTGGCCAATAAGCCGGCGAGCGCCGTGCTCACTCTAGCATGCCTCTTGCATTGCCCCCGACAATATCGCCCGCGCATCGCCGGGACCCATCGTGTAAGGAGGCACTGCCATGTTCGAACGCAACCAAGTTGACAATTCCCGCGACCTATCCGCGATAACGGCCAAAATCGAACTGACGGATGGCCGGCACGTGTCAGGGCGCTTTTTGATCGCGCGTTCCAAGTCGCTACTCGACGTCCTTAACGGCCCGGCCCAGTTTATCGATTTCGAGCCATATAACGGCGACCTTGAGGTCATTGCAAAGTCATCGATCCGCTCGCTGAGAATAATTTCCGTGCCGACCGGACGTCATCCGTCAAAGATCATTAAGGATGCCGACAATTTTAATCCGTACGAGGTGCTCGGGATTGAAAAAGGCGCCGGCCGCGCGACCGTTCGAGCCGCCTTCCATAATCGATCAAAGACCTACCATCCGGATCGCTATTCAAACGCTGAACTGCCTGAAGAAGTCATGGATTACCTATCGTCAATGGCCCGGCGCATCAATGCCGCCTACGAGGTACTGTCCGAAGAAGTCGCTAAGGCTGAGGCGTTTGAAGCATTGCGCACCGAACCTGTCTACACATCCACGCCGTCGGCGTGACCTTGCGAGCCATCCAATTCCAATGGCTGCGACCATGTCGAATGGTCATTTGCGGTGCTTGAGATACTCTTGGTATGCCAAATGCCGGTCCTCATGCGTTTGGCAATTGCCTTTTCACAAAGCACCTGCCGGCACTGTCCTTCGAGCTGATGTCCATCGCAGGCTGCGAAACATCGCTTCTCACAGTTACTGCAGGTAGGCAGCGCCGCAAATGCTGGTCCGACCGATACGAGCACTGGGATAATCGACAAAACGAGACGCTTCATCCCGCTCTCCCCTGTTCGATAGATGCCGCCGCCCCGGTCCCGGTCCTAGAGGAATGTGGCTGCGCCGATGCAGGGAGCTGCCTTTTCATTCCATACCGAATGAATACCCAGCCGCATGCCTCACCGCGTCTGATCGTATTGCCAACGTCACCCGTCACTTTTAGCGTTGCGGCACCCTTGACCGTGACCGACAGGTGCCACTGATGTTCATCAGAACCGTTGCCGAAGACACATCACTCGACGCATTTCGCGAGGAAATCAGATCTTTTTGCGAGTCCGAGTTGCCACCGGAAGTGCGCCGCAAGCAGGCCACCGGGCAGCATCTAGACCGGGAAGAGTACGATGACTGGTTGAAGCGGCTTGGCGCCAAAGGCTGGCTGACGGGAAAATGGCCTGAAGAACATGGCGGCCACGGCTGGAGCCCGGAGCAGCATCTCATCTTCTCAGAAGAACTCGGCCGCGCCGGTGCGCCACCAGTGGTTCCATTCGGTGCCGTGATGGCCGGACCGGTGATCTATACGTTCGGTACGGAAGCACAAAAACAACAGCACTTGCCCGGAATCATCAAGAATGATGTCTGGTGGTGCCAGGGTTATTCCGAGCCCGGTGCTGGTTCCGATCTTGCCAATCTCAAGACGAAGGCTGTTCGCGATGGCGAGGAATATGTCGTCAATGGCCAGAAGATTTGGACATCGCAGGCGCATTGGGCCGATTGGATCTTCTGTCTGGTGCGCACCAACTCGGACGGCAAGAAGCAGCAGGGCATATCGTTTCTGCTCATCGACATGAAAACACCCGGCATCGAAGTGCGTCCGATCATCTCGATCGCGCTTGGTCATCACCTCAACGAAGTGTTCTTCACCGACGTCCGTGTCCCGGTCACCAATTTGATTGGCGAAGAAGGGAATGGCTGGACATACGCCAAATTCCTGCTCGCCAACGAACGCGTTGGAAATGTCGATATTGCCAAGTTCGAACACTACCTTGATGAACTGCGTAAGCTGACCGCCAATACCTACGACGGCGGAAGGCCGTTATCGGAAGATCCATCTTTCAAGCGCCGCATCGCCGAGTTGGAAGTGAACCTTGCGACAGTCAAAGCGCTGATGGCCGATCAACTGGCCGCAACCCGCGAACATGGCGGCGCTCCGACGATGATGGGCGCAGCAGCCTTGAAGCTGCGTGGCACAGAACTGCAACAATCTATCATGCAGGCCAACGTCGACGTGCTTGCCCGGCATGGATTAGTCTATCAGACCGATGCACTCCATGCCGGATGGAACGGCGAGGCGATTGGACCCGAAGTAACGGCCGGCCTCATGTACGAACACCTCTATCGTCGCGCGGCAACCATCTACGGTGGCTCGAGCGAGATCCAAAAGAACATTATCGCCAAGGGCGCGCTCGGGCTCTGAGTAAATCGATATGCAGCGGAACGACCAATAACATGCCAGGATTTGACAGCGACGAACGCCAATTGCTCGACCAGAGCCTGCAAGACTTTTTTGCCGACACGTACGACTTCGAGACCTTCAAGAAGCACATGCGCGCGGCAGACGGGCCGGGTTTTAGCCGGGAAGCATGGAAACAGTATGCCGAGCAAGGCTGGCTCGGCGTCGCACTGCCGGAATCTGCCGGCGGCACCGGAGGTGGTCTGACCGAGCTCGGCATCGTTCTTGCCGCCGACGGACGCCATCTCGCCCTGGAGCCGTTCATTGCAACGCTGGTGATGGGCGCCATGGCCATCGAAAAGGCCGGCAGCCGCGAACAACAGTCACTGCTGACCGATATCGTTGCCGGTACCAAACTGCTTGCATTTTGCCATAGTGAGCCCGAAGCCGGCTATGCGCGCGATCATGTCACCACCATCGCGAGCAAAGACGGCGATGGTTATGTCTTGAGCGGCACCAAGAGTTTTACATTGCATGCCCATGTCGCCGACACGCTGGTCATTTCGGCACGGCTCGGCGATGCCCAGGGCCCCGTCCAACTCTTTCTGGTTCCCGGCGATGCGGATGGCGTGGCACGTAATATCGCACCGGCTCTGGATGGCCGGCAGGGCGCCATGGTGACGCTGGACGGCGCAAAAATCGGAAGCAACGCAAACCTTGGCGACAACGACGACGATTGTCTCGAGTTGATTTCTGACCTGATCGACCTTGGCGTGCTCGGCTCGTGTGCCGAAGCTGTCGGTGCCATGGCGGCCGTCACCGACGTTTGCGTCGAATACTTGAAAACCCGCGAGCAGTTTGGTCAGCCACTGTCGAAATTTCAGGTGCTGCAACATCGGCTGGTCGACATGAGCGTCTCGACGGAAGAAGCCCGCGCCTCGGTTCACGCCGCCTTGCAAGCCGTCGATGACAAACGCGGCAATGCGCGCACAGCGATCTGGCATGCAAAAGTTCAGACGGCCCGGTCCGCACGGTTTGTTGGCGCTCAGGGCGTTCAGTTGCACGGCGGCATGGGCATGACGGACGAGCTCGTTGTTGGCCACTACTACAAGCGCCTCGTGCAGCTGGAAGCGATGTTTGGTGACGCCGAGTGGTATCTCGCGCAACTGGCAGCAGCTTGATCATCAGCCGAGCGCGCAGGCTGTCTCAGAAGACACAGACGGTCGAAACAAGACGTTTGTCGGCGGGCATCATCAACCGAAACTTGAAGACATCCGGCGTTTTTCTGTGCTCATATGAGTCGCATGCGAACGTCATAACCCGTTGAAATATATCATTTTTCTATGAGAATCCTGTGCGTGCATGTTGCGCTGCGCAGATCTCTTTCATCGTTTTCGCACACGATTAATCCCCGATCGCAGCACATGTGCATAACGGGGACAACTTCACCGTTATGGATTGTCTGAAAGCGTTATGATTCGTTCATGTAAACGTCATCGAATTGTTTGATCTTTGGTTGTGAGAGTTCGTCAGATGTTTGATCGCCATAAGCGGAACCTTGAAGAATTAAACCTCCATCTTGAGCGCAGTGGGCCGGTGAAGCAGCCCCTGTCCGCGACGGCATACGTTGAAGAAGTAACCCGGCATCTGGCGCGGATCCGACCACAGAATACCGCTATACGACGGCAGCGCGCATAGGCCGATACTTTACCGGCTTGTCGCCTCCAAGCGACCCCACTTTGAAGACATGCCATCCGCCAATCGTGGCCTACTTGTCGGACGCCTCACGAGCCTGCTCGCGGGCGTAGGCCTCGCTGAGCAACTCATTGACCGCTGTATCCGCTGACCCATTACTGCGCCTTGCCAACTCGCGCTGCTGTCGTCTTTGACGCCGCCGTGCTCCCCGCGTTGCGCCAGAAACCTTGGTTCTCCGGGCACCGGATACCAGTTGGCCGTGGGTCGGCTCCTCGAGATCGAGCTCCTCAAGGAATGTCTCGCGCAACGCAGTGAAAGACTGTTGGATCGCGGCTGCTGCTACCCGACGTTGCTCGACAGACTGGGCGACGCCTTGCCGTGGATCCAATGTCTCTAGCGCGCGGCGCATATCGTGAAGAGGTGAATAGGGATAGAGCCCGATCAACGCGTCCGTCTCGCCGACGTTGCGGTATACTATGCGCATATTGTCGAGCGTCGCGCTGATGCGGCCGTAAGCGTGCAGGTAGTCATTCAAAGTTGTGTCGCTGCGTTCACAGAACTCGACAAGCTTTGCCTTTGTTTTCACCATCGCGCGCCACTCTTCTTCGAGTGAAGCGACGAATTTCGTTCGCATCTGGAAGACATTCGCGAGATAGGCGGCGACCATCGTCACAAAGACAAGCGCCATATCGCGCATATAATCGTAGACCAATCCGGCGATCTCAAGCACGGGCTTATCCTGTAGCCCGGGCAGGTGCTTTGCCAGCCGTGCTGCAAGTGCAATGGTGAGAATTAATCCGCAGAGCACGTAAATCAAACGCAGACGACGGTTTAGGCTGGCACGGGTCATACACTGTCACTCCACGCAGCGGCTCCATCCAGCAAAATTGCACGGGCCCGATTGCGTGAAAAACCGCCTACATATAGCTTAAGGCGCTTTCATGAACATCGGCATCATAGCCCGCCTCAAACACTGAAAGCGTGCTTCTGGGGGTCAGCACGTCGACGACCAAGTCCGGTGCGACGTCCACTGCGGCAGTATAGCCCTCAGGCGACCAACGAAATAGACGACCGGCGATAAGCAAATATGCGCCATCACGCCAGCGTACAAACGCCCCAGTTGGCAGATTGCCGATCATGGCTTGGAACGTCGCCTTGCGGCCATCATCATCAAGCCGTTCAGCGTGCAGCACGGCGTCCATTTCACCGGCCTTGACGCGACCGCGACTCCGGCTCAGCTGTTCCGTCCACAACTCGGCGAACGATACGGCATCCTGCCGTCGACACTCGTAACAAGGCCGATGACCTGCCGCGAACGACGTCGCCTCGTCGAGAAAGAACAATTCGGTATAACTGTTCGGGCCCATAACCTCGCGCCAGCGACCTTTAAATGAGAGCCGGCATGTAATCCAAGCTTTCCCAACCCATTGGCGCGGACCGAGTGTTTTGTCGAGGCGATGCATCATGCCGCCGCGATTGCCCATCAGCGTACCACGAGCCGGCGTCGCGATGATATGTCCATCTGGGGTAACACGGTTCGTATGCGCCATCGCCTCGGCCAAGACCTTTCCGTCAAATCTTCGTCGGCCTCAATCTTCCAATGATCAAGATCGAATCGCCCAAGTTGCGAGATTGTTCATTGTAGCGCGGACGTCAAGGCCGACGTCGGACAGCCCGTAGACCGAATGCGCCGCGGCAATCATTCCAGATGCGATCGCTATGGTTCGCTCGTGTATTAATCTGGCAGACAGACAGCATCGAGGAACAATCCGTGACAAGTGACCCCGGCGTATCGACCGCCATTCGTAGCATAGATCCGAATTGGGAGATTGCCGGCGCGCCGAAGATTGCGTGGGTTACGGTCGCCAATGAAGCGCGGCTTAACTGTCTGTCAACCCGCATAGTTACCGACCTGCGGACCGCTTTCGAAGACCTCGCCGTGAGGGATGATATTCGCGCAATCGTTCTGACCGGTGCCGGAGACAAATCATTCATCGGCGGCGCTGACCTCAACGAGCTTGGCGGTCTCGATCACGATGGTGGCCGGCTCTATATTACCAACCTGCATAAGGCCTGCCGCGCGATCCGCAATTCTCCACACCCGGTGATTGGGCGTGTTAACGGATTCTGCCTTGGAGCCGGGCTTGAAGTCGCCGCAAGCTGTGACATGCGCGTTGCCAGCGAAAACGCGGTATTCGGCATGCCTGAGGTACACATGGGTTTACCGTCCGTCATCGAGGCAGCACTGCTGCCGGGTCTCATCGGATGGGGCAAAACACGTGAAATTCTCATCACGGGCGAAACCTTCGGCGCTCAAGATGCACTTGCCATGCAGTTCGTGCAAAAGGTTGTTACAGCTGATGGTCTGGACGTGGCCGTAGACAACTGGCTGAAACCCATCTGCCAGGCCGCGCCGCTTGCTGTGCGCAACCAGAAGGCACTCATGAACCGATGGGAAAAGACATCCGTCGAAGAAGGCGTCTACGCCGGTATCGATGCGATAGCCGAAGCCTACGATACAGGCGAACCGCAAGCACGTATCGAGGCCTTCTTTGCCGCAAAGAAAGACCGCTGAACACCGATCGCCAAAACCTCTCGATCCAATCATAACCGAAGTGATACCGAACCATGACGCAGCCCGTCACACCTCGCCTTTCCGCAACTGTCATGATTTTGCGCGACCGCCCAGATGGTATGGAAGTCTTTATGGTCGTGCGACACCACAAGATAGAGTTCGCTTCAGGCGCGATCGTGTTTCCGGGGGGTTCGCTTGACGCCAGCGACCGTGATCCACGGATTCGCGCTGTATCGGACGGCGTCGACGGCCTTGACGACGCTGTCCTGGCAGTGCGCGTTGCTGCCGCCCGTGAAGCTTTTGAAGAGTGCGGCGTCCTTTATGCTCGTGATCCGGCCACCGGCAACATTATCGACGGTGCGCGCGCCCAGGAGCTTGGTGCGAAGTATCGCGCACGCCTCGAAGCCGACGAAATCGGCATGGCCGATGTCGCGGAAGCTGAAGGTCTGCGCCTTGCGCTTGATCAGCTGACGCGCTTCGCCCACTGGGTGACACCCGCGCACATGGCAAAACGATTTGACACTCACTTTTACCTGGCGCCGGCACCGGGCGACCATGCCCTGGAGCACGACGGCAGCGAGGCTGTCGATTCAGTATGGATTAGGCCCGACGATGCTTTGGCGCAGGCCGAAGCCGGCAAACTGACGATGATCTTTGCAACACGCCTTAACCTTGAGCGCGTCAACCAAAGCAAGACGGTCGCGGCGGCCATCGCCCAAGCTGCCGCCGATCCGATCGTGACGGTTCAACCGACAATGCGTAAGACCGACTCTGCCCGCATCCTCACCATCCCGGTCGAAGCCGGCTACGGCGGCCCCGACTTCGAAGTGCCTCACTCGGCGTTGGCGGATAGCAAGAAGAGCCAGAGCTGAAAATCGGAAAGTCGGAGCAGGCATCCACGACAATGCAGTGTGGTGCCGCGAGCCGCTGTTCGCCTAGCTGTTGCGCCTGTTGCGCATTTCGAGTGTGCGCAGCCGCAGTGCGTTGAGCTTGATGAAGCCTTCAGCGTCCTTCTGGTCGTATGCGCCCTGATCATCTTCGAATGTTACGAGATCGGCTGCATAGAGCGAGTCCCGGCTCTCACGACCGACAACGATCACATTGCCTTTGTAGAGCCTTAGGCGGACGCTGCCATTGACGCGCTCCTGGCTCTTGTCGATCAG
>JAGDYV010000243.1:0-3427 GCA_049116495.1 Hyphomicrobiaceae bacterium
TTTCATCGGCCATCAAAAGCTGCGCAAAGATCGGACCTTTGATGAAACGGAACGATCGCGCACCACCGCCTGCTGTCTCTTCAAGTACTTCCGAGCCGATGATGTCGGACGGCATTAAGTCCGGTGTGAACTGAATCCGCTTTGCGTCAAGGCCAAGGATCGTGCCGAGCGTATCAACCAGCAACGTTTTGGCAAGCCCCGGAACGCCGATCAAAAGGCCGTGACCGCCAGCCAGAATGGCAATCAGCGCGCGTTCAATGACGCGATCCTGGCCAAAAATGATTCCGCCAGCATTCTCTCGGACCTGTCCAAGACGCTGACCGGCTGCCTCAATTCGGGCTACGATCTGTTCAGCATCTGCGGAAACTGTGTCTTGGGTAAACGTGTTCATGAGGCTACTATCAGTTAGCTTTCAAACAGTGGAAACAGTGGCGGGGCGAAAGTGGTCAGATTGTGTTGAAGTGGCGCGAAGCTCGGTCGCAACAAAAGTCGGCATCAACCTACAACAAAACACGCAACCGCAACGAACAAAAGTGAGAGTTGACGGCGACAGTGTCCCGCTGATCGTCGATCCTGCCAAATTACAAATCGGAAAGGTTGCTGTGAATGCCTGGAACGGATGTTGATGCCAACCGCATTCACGATCTGAAAGCACTACTCAAAGCCCAGGACATGGGAACTCTTCCGCCTGTCGAAAGCTGGAACCCACCATATCGCGGCAACATCGGCCTGGAGATCAAAGCAGATGGCGGCTGGGTTTATCAAGGGTCGCCAATCAATCGGCCGTCGCTTGTTCGGCTGTTTGCCAGCGTTTTGAGACGGGATGCGGACGGACGCCATTTTCTTGTAACGCCGGTGGAATGCTTTGACATTGCCGTCGCGGATGCACCTTTCCGTGCCGTGGAGTTGCAAATCGAAGGCTCAGGCCCGGAACAACGCCTGGTTTTTCGGACAAACGTCGACGATCTCGTGCGCTGCGGCCCCGAGCATCCACTGCGTTTCGAGCAGGAAACCGATAGCGGCGGCCTGAAGCCGTATCTCCTGGTCCGAGGGCGTCTCGAAGCGTTGGTGACGCGCGCGCTTTCGTATGATCTCGTCGAGTTGGCGCTCCGACCCGGCGCCCGTCCAACAGGTGTAGATCCAGACCAACCAGGGATCTGGAGCGACGGTCAGTTTTTCGAGCTGTCGTAGTGCACGGACACCGTACCCTGTCAAAGGTCGCTATTGGCCTTCAACAGGCGACCTCATAACGGGCATGAGTTAGATCGCCCGAAAAGCCATAGTCGACGCACGGCCTCTCAATCACCTGATACCGCTGGGTACAGATCTGCCGACCGATCAAGTTGTATAGTCAGTTCAAAACAAATTCACCGTCGACGACCTGGAGCTCGGCAGGCGAAACAAGCCCTTTGTGGGCAACGCGAATTTTAAACAGGCGACCGTCGAGATTTTCCGTCCAAAAATTGAGAAAGCCGTGCAACTTCGGAAAATGCGGGTGCTGGTCGTAATCCTGCCAAAGATAGCTCTGCAACAAAGACGGATAATCTGGCATGTGGTAAAGAATTTCCGCGGTTGTTAGGGAAAACCCTTTGAGTTGTTTCGAAAAGCTTCTATCCACCTTCTTTCCAGGCATGAATTCTCCTTTCGCTGCGTCAACGCATGCACGCTTTCAAAGGATGCCATGATATCGAATATTTTCAAGTTATAAATCAATGATTTAGCAGCAAAGCATCGAGAGTGCTGCTAAGATCCATTTGTCTTGAGCCGCATCGACATATGCGAAAATCGTCACTCAGCCGACTGAATTCTTCTTCAAAACAGCTGTTCTCGCCACCATATTTAAGGGGTTCGAACGATCACGTTAGTCGTCGCGAGCCGGTTGTCGAAATGTGGGAGATATCCAATGCAGACGTCGATTTTTCTGGCAAAACTGATTGGCCCCGTCGCCCTTTTGATGGGCCTTGTTGTGTTGCTCGATCCAACCCGCGTGCGGACAATGGCACGCGAGATTTTGCAGGGCGAGGCGTTTATCTTTCTCTCCGGCATCATAACCTTGCCGATCGGCCTTGCCTTGGTCAACACACACAACGTCTGGACTTCGGATTGGCGCGTGCTGATTACCCTTTTCGGCTGGGGGGCCGTGGCCGCTGGCGTTGCCCGCTTGGCATTTGGCAGTCAGCTCAAGACCATCGGCGCCGCCATGGTTGACAACAAGACAGCGTTGGCAGCACCAGGCGTTTTCATGGCGTTGCTCGGTGCCTGGCTGAGTTATGTTGCCTATCTCTCCTAGACAAGGGATGAAGCAGATACACGTCGGCGGGCCATCAGGGCGATGGCCCGCCTTGTTTCGTGTAACATGCCGCCCGCCATTCTTCAGACGGAATGTTCGGTCACGTATGAGCCTTTCGTTTCCTGTGGCGGTAGAAGCGATCGGATGATGCGATTAATCGAAAACTACAGCGCGGCACTGTCATGCCTTTTGCTGATTTTGTGCGCACTTGGCATCACGTTAACGGTGCACCTTGAAGGGCGCGCAACGTGGTCCGGTGAGGCCGCGCCGGCGACCTGGGCCGATGCAGCTAAGCCAAACGATATATTTACGATCAGCGGGCGAAACGTCGCCTATTGGGCGAAACCGGATGCGGTTTATTCGAAATACGCCACGCGCAAACGAAGAAAGCCGATAGCCGTTGTCGTCCATCACACAAGCGCAAAGCCGGTCAAAAGCCTTGTTACATATGGCCATGTCAGAGATGCCAACCGTGGCGGCGCCTCATTCGGATATCACTTCTATATCGGCCGGGATGGCAACATCGTGCAGGGCGCACCGCTGAGCCGGCGGACAAACCACATCAAATTCAAGACCAACAAACAACGCCGCGAGACGGCGAAGCATCTCTGGTCTGGCAACACGATCGGCGTGTCCCTGGTCGGTGGCTGCGATCCGTTGATGCGCCCAGACTGGAATGCGTGGCGGCGCTGCAGCGAAGAGTTCGTGACAAAGCCCCAATTACGAGCCGGCCTCGCGGTCATTCGCGCCTTGCAGGTCAAATTCGGCATGAAATGCAACGCAGTCTACGGCCACGGAGATCTGCAGTTCGATCGACGCAGCTTCGAAGGCCTGCGCCTCAGCCGGCTAGCACGACGCGTCTGCATTATCGAAGAAGGTGATGAACTGACGGACGAAGAAATCGCCGTCACGCCACCGAAATCCATTGCCGTCACCGCTGACGGCAGCAAAGCGACGCAGAAACCGGAAAAACCGCTATTGACTGGGGGATAGCTCCGGCAAGGAAATCCGAGCCGTGGCCCTGCTTGCAACTTCCGCTATTTTGGCCCAATGTCATCATCAAATTCCGAGGGGCGCCGGGCAACCGGCTGAGATCGCAGCTGCGAGCACCCTTAGAACCTGATCCGGGTCATGCCG
>JAGDYV010000244.1:0-15777 GCA_049116495.1 Hyphomicrobiaceae bacterium
AGGACTACCACCAGCAGTACCTTTGGAAAGTGCCGCACGGTTATTGCGGTCTCGGCGGCATGGGCCTCAGTTGCCCGGTCGGTGTTGCCGCCAGCTGACCCGCTGGCCCGCCATCGCATCCGCGATACCCCGCCCGGTTGCCGCGTTCCGGCGGCGCCGAGGCTGGATTCAGTCGCGACGCAATGCCATGATCCGACGACCCCATCCACCGCACGAGAAAGAACCCCGCTTTGATCGACAAACGCGTTTCAAGCCTGACGGAAGCCGTCGCAGACGTTAAGGACGGTTCAACCGTGCTGGTCAGCGGGTTCGGCGGTGCCGGCAGTCCGATTGATTTGTTGCATGCCCTACTCGACCAGGGCGCCAAGGATCTAACGTTGGTCTCGAACAATGCCGGCAACGGCCATGTCGGGATGGCAGCCCTGATCGAGGCCGGGCGCGTTTCGAAGATCATGTGCTCGTTCCCGCGCAGTTCGCAGAGCCACGTGTTCACGGCGGCTTATCGCGCCGGCAAGATCGACCTGGAAGTCGTGCCGCAGGGCACGCTGGCCGAGCGCATTCGCTGCGGCGGCGCTGGCATCCCCGCGTTCTTCACACCAACGTCGGCCGGTACACCGCTCGAAGAGGGCAAGGAGGTCCGCGAGTTCGACGGCCAGCGCTGTGTGCTGGAGCCTGCCATCAAGGCCGATATCGCCCTTGTCAAAGCCAAGGCCGCCGATCGCTGGGGCAACCTTGTCTACAACAAGTCGGCACGCAATTTCGGCCCGATCATGTGCACCGCCGCCAAGTGCGCGATTGTACAAGTCCGTGAGTTTGTCGAACTTGGCGACCTCGATGCCGAGCACATCGTAACCCCCGGCATCTACGTCGACCGGGCCGTTCTCGTTGACAATCCGCTGGACGAAGAGCGCCTCCTTAAAGCCGGCGAGCAAAGGAAACCACAATGAGTGACGCCTGGAACAACGACCAAATCGCTTCCTTCATCGCGCGTGACATTCCCGATGGCGCCTACGTCAATCTCGGTATCGGCCGCCCCGAGGCCGTCGCCAACCACATCCCGGCTGGCAAAGAGATCATCCTGCAATCGGAGAACGGCCTGCTCGGCATGGGTGGCGGTGCCTCCGACAACGAACGCGACATGGAACTCGTCAACGCCGGCAAGAAGCCGATCACGATGCTGCCCGGCGGCGCGTTTTTCCACCATGCGGATTCGTTTGCGATGATCCGCGGCGGACATCTCGATGTCTGCGTGCTTGGCGGCTTTCAAGTGGCAGCCAACGGCGATGTCGCCAACTGGTCAACCGGTGAGCCAGACGCCATCCCGGCGGTTGGCGGCGCCATGGACCTCGGCGTCGGTGCCAAGCAGATCTTCGTGCTGATGACCCATACGACGAAAGAAGGCGTCCCGAAACTCGTCCGCGAGATCACCTATCCGGCCACGGCGCGCGGTGCCTGCACGCGGGTTTACACCGACTTGGCGGTTCTGGCCGTCGCCGATGGCACGTTCATCGTCGAAGACATGGTCGACGGCATGACGCTGGACGAGTTGCAGAAGCGCACTGACGCGCCGCTCAAGGCGCAGTAGCTGGCCGGCACTGCGCTCTTGCGACAGGTGTTGGGTCAGTGTGACCCGTCAGGAGCGCCACGCCGTGGCCGTGCGCCATGCGTACCCCAACGACGACGCCGGCGAAGACCGAGGACGTGCCTGGACGAGAGACAACCATGCCTTCGCGCGAAATGTGACACGCGGGCCATCCAGCAGAACCATGAAATTGGCATCCGTGTCGTAGGGGCGATCGCGGCCCCGCAAAACGTGTCGACCGGCCCGAGCGTCCCTCGGAAACCGGCATCCAAACAAGTTGCCGCGACGCGCCACCGTGTTAGTCTGTTCGCTCATGCCCGCACCGCAAGCGCCTTGGAGGCTCAGATGTCCATCCCGCCATCAATCGTCGATCCCAATCGCATCCTCATGACCGGCGAAAATCCGTTCGTGCGCCTCTCTCCGGAAGACAACGACAATTACACCACCTCGGCGAGCTTCTGGCGCATGACGTTCTGTCCTGCCGGTCCCGGCCACGTGCTCTTCGTCAAAAGCGATCTGACCGACGATCAATGGCGGATCTATTCCGACAACACCGCCATGACCCGTTGGCTGCAGCAGACCATCCAGGGCATGCTTTCACCCGAACTCAAGGACGAAAGCATGGCGATCATCGAGGCAACGTTCACCAAGTCGGGCGATCCGCTCAAATCCTACAGCGAGACCATAAGAGCCGGAGGCGATGAACTGGTGTGCACCTGGTCGAACATGCGCGAGCCGATGATGCTGCACACGCAGCCCGGCACCCCGGCCGGCCGGCCCTATGGGCTTTCCACCGTATTCGTGCCGGCGCTGGAAGCGTCATTCTCGATCAACGGAAAAAGTGCCGCCGGCAAGGCCTGGCCGCGCGACCGCGATGGCCGCCCGTTCAGCACGTCATCGCTCGCGTTCTCGGAAAGCTGGACCGAACCGGCGTAGGCTAGGCGGGGCTTGCCTCACCCAAACACGCCTTCGTCGCGCAGCGCTGCGACCTCAGCCGCCGTGTAACCGGCCTCGCCAAGGACCGCCTCGGTATGCTCACCCAATACCGGCGCCGGACCGGTGACCACCGGTCCATCCTCATTGGCAATAAACGGTGCGCCAATCAAGCCGATGGTCTCGGCTGACGCCCCGGAGGCGCCTGACGGCAGCGGCGCGTCCATCAAGATCCCGCGATGCTTGAGCTGCGGATCGGCAACCACTTGCGCATAGTCCTGGATCGGTGCGTGCGGTACCTTCAGCGTGCTGAACCGCTCCAGCCAATGCGCGAGCGGTTTCTCGAGCATCGCGTCGGAAAATAGGACGCGCACCGCGTCATGGTTGTCGGACATCGTCTTGATGCTTGCGAGCCGCGGGTCACTGGCATCCAGCTCGAGCGCCTCGACGATTGCGGCTGCATGCGCCTCCGTCAGCCCGGTAATCTGCAGATAACCGTCGGATGCCGGAAACACATTCGATGTCGGCGTCATGACCGGTGAATTGTTGCCGTTGAGCTTGAATTCTTCGCCCGCCACCATGTGGGCCGCCATCAGCGGTGTCATCATCCACATCGCGGTGTCCATCATCGCAACGTCGACATACTGACCAAGCCCCGTGTCGCGACGGCGATGTAGCGCCGATGACACGGCAAAGGCCGCGGTCACCGCGGTCGCCATATCGACAACCGTATAGCCGGTCCGGGTCGGCCCCATCTCGGGGTGCCCGGTCACCGACATCATGCCGGATGCGGCCTGGATCGCACCGTCATACGCCGGTGCCCCCGCCTTCGGGCCCTTCTGCCCGTACCCCGATACCGAGCAATAAATGATGTCCGGCTTCGCCGCGCGCGCCGCCTCATAGCCGTAGCCGAGTTTTTCGATCACGCCTGCGCGAAAATTCTCGATCACGACATCGCTGCTCTCGATCAGGCGAAAAATGATCGCTTGGGCCTTTGGATGTTTGAGATCAATCGCGAGCGAACGCTTACCGCTGTTGAGCGACATGAAACCCGGCGACATGCCGAAGTCGTCGTAGCGATCGGTCTTCATCAAGCCACGGAACTGGTCACCCGCTGTCGGGTTCTCGACCTTGATGACGTCTGCGCCTTGCAGCGCGAAATAGTTGGTGCACGCCGGCCCGGCCAGCACCTGGCTGAAGTCGAGGATGCGTAGTCCGGCAAACGCCTGCGGCATGTGTCTGATCTCCCATCGCTTGTTGGCTGTCTGGCTCTCGCCGCGATGGTAGTCGCCCGCCCCGGCGCTGTGAAGCCGACCGGCGGATGGATGCCGCTTACAGCATCTTAGCGCGTCGCACTGCCTGTCGCTGCAATCGTCACACTGTGACCAAAGCCGTTGGATGCCGCAGGCATGATCGTAATCGTTGCGGCGTGTGCGGGAGCTGTGTGGTTGGACATGACCGTCTCCATCCTTGATGATCTCAAGCCACCGACTTGGCCGGCTTCGATCATCACACGAGGAAGTCTAAGGCCGAGCGACGGTGAAACGCATCACATCAACGCCATTACGATTAATGGCGCGTTTTGCAGCGCGATCGCCCCGTCACGTAACACCGCGCGCCACACTGCATGTTAGGCCTACTGCAGTTCCTTCGTCTTCAGGAACGTGATGTCCTCGTTGTTGCTTTCCTTGAAGCTCAGATCCCAGGCACCGGCCGACAGATAAACCGGATCGCCATCGCGATCCGTCAGCACCTGGTTGAGGTTCGACCGCGTGAATTTCGCAAGCGCCTTCTCGTCGCCCTTGAGCCAGCGCGCCGCCGTATAGTTGGTCGGCTCGAACGCGATCTCGACATTGTACTCGTGCTTGGCGCGATCCGCGACGACGTCGAGTTGCAGAGGCCCGATCGCACCAACGATCCATTGCGTGCCGACATCGGGCTTGAAGATCTGCACGAGCCCCTCCTCCGAGAGATCCTGCAGTGCTTGGCGCAACTGCTTGACGCGAGTTGTATCCACCAGCCGGATGCGGCGTAAAATCTCCGGCGCGAACACCGGCAGGCCGGTAAAGCGCAATTCTTCGCCCTCGGTGAAGGTGTCGCCGACACGGATCGTGCCGTGATTGGGAATACCGATCACGTCGCCAGCGCCGGCCTCCTCGGCGATCTCGCGATCCTGGGCCAGAAAGATGATCGGGCTGTGCACCATGACATCCTTGCCGGTGCGCACCTGGCGCAGGCGCATGCCGCGCTTGAAATCACCGGAACACAGCCGCAGGAAGGCGATCCGGTCGCGATGCTTCTTGTCCATATTGGCCTGGACCTTGAAAATGAAGCCCGTAACGGCGTCTTCCTTGGGCTCGACGACGCGCACTTCGGCCGGACTCGGTCGCGGTTCCGGTGCATGGTCGGCAACCAGATCGAGCAGAGCCTCAATGCCAAAATCGCGCAACGCACTGCCGAACACGACCGGCGTCAGGTGGCCCTCGCGATAGAGTTCCCGATCAAACGTCGCATAGCCGCCGATCGCCAGCTCCATGCTTTCCCGCGCCGTCTCCAATACATCAGCGTCTTTGACCAACTCGTCGAGCTTGGGATCGTCAATACCGCTGCACTCGACGACATGATTGAAGTTGCCCGATTCATTGCCCTTCGATGTCAGGAAACGGTTCGCCTGGGCATCGTAAAGCCCTTCGAAGCGGCCGCCCATCCCAACCGGCCAGACGAACGGTGAGATCTCCAGCTGCAGCTCTTCCTGGATCTGGTCGAGCAGCTCGAATGGATCGCGGCCCTCGCGGTCGACCTTGTTGATGAACGTGATGATCGGGATATCGCGCAGGCGGCAGACCTCGAACAGCTTGCGCGTCTGCGCCTCGATGCCGCGTGCCGCATCGATCACCATGATCGCTGAATCAACAGCCGTCAGTGTGCGATACGTGTCTTCCGAGAAATCTTCGTGCCCCGGCGTGTCGAGCAGGTTGAATTGCAGGCCGCGATGCGTAAACGACATCACCGACGACGTGACCGAGATGCCGCGTTCCTGTTCGATCTTCATCCAGTCGGATCGCGCACGCCGCGCCTCGCCCCGCGCCTTGACATTACCGGCGAGGTGGATCGCGCCACCGGCAACCAACAGCTTTTCGGTAAGCGTCGTTTTACCGGCGTCCGGGTGGGAAATGATCGCGAACGTGCGGCGATCGCTGAAAGGAATCGGCATGACGGGCTTTCGGGATTGCGAATCACTGGCGCACGTTTAACGCGCGTCGCCGCAAATGGCGAGCGGCAGAGTGCGGCCAAATAAACCATTCCACCGGCGAGACTGTGCTCTGGCTGGATCGATGATTGACGAGAAGCCTCTACTTGGGGGTTAATGTCGCGCATTCCAACCACAATCGTGGGGATCATGTCGCCTTACCTCTTGGTGACCGAAAGCACGCAGCGAAATCTGCCGACCCACTTGGCCATCCGGCCGCTACTTGATATGAGGCAATCTTGACGACAGAATCCGCAACCGCCGGTCCCGCCCGGCCGGCGCTGCCGCCAAGCCCGTGCGTTGGGATCTGCGCACTCAAGGGCGACCATTGCTACGGCTGCGGCCGCACCGGCGATGAAATCGCCGCCTGGGGCACGCTGTCGCCCGGCGCCCAGTCGGCCATCTGGGCTGAGTTGCCTGGCCGCCTTGCAGCGCTTGGCTACAAAACCTTTCGGCTTGCCGCCGGGCCGGCGGTTGTCGGCGACTTCATCGGGCGCAGCTTGCGCGAAACGACCGGCCGCTGGCGCCTGGTCAGTGCATCGATCGAAGGCGTGTTTAATCTCACCGCCTCGGACCGGCCGGAAATCACCGAAACCGAAACCGGCATTCAGGCGACCGCGCCAAACGGCGACACGCTCCGTCTCGTAAAGCATGACCGCGTCCGCGTCTTCGGCTTCGCCAGCGACGCAGGCACGACGCAAATGGATACGGTCGCGCTTGTGCTGCCGAAAGGCCGTGCCCAACGCGACCTCGATGAGGCTGCCACCAAGGAAAACACCAAACTACCGCTGGCCGAACCGTTCGCCAGGGCGTGGCTCGTTGGCGCTCCACCAAACATGGAACATGGCGACCCGTCCTGGATCCAGGATGCAGCCACACGCCAGCACCTCTCCGAGAGCGATGGGACGCGCATCGGTCTGCACAACGCTCTCGGCACGCTGGAAACGTCCGCGGTATCGTTGCACGCTGACGCCGCCGCCGATGCCAATTCACCGGCCGACGTCAAAATCTCGCGCGCCTTCGTTGCCTGCGCCATCTTCCACGCCGATGACCCGGCCTGGCTTGCAGCCGCTCTCGCCCCTTAAGCCCTTAACAAGGATCTGTCCCCGATGTCCGACACCCCCAATCGCGCCTCCTGGCTGCGGCTCGACAACGTGACCAACCCGGCGCCTGCCATCGCCACGATGTGGGAGGAGTCTTCCAAGCGGCTCGGCTATATCCGCGAGTTCCTTAAGATGCCGTTCGAGCCGGATCGGCTGTCGCTGTTCCAAGGCTACGTCAACCGGTTGATGCGCAGCGACGACTGCCAGCTCTCCGGCCGCGAACGCGAACTGATCGCGCTTGTCGTCAGTCTTGAAAACCGCTGCGAGGCCTGCATCATCACGCACGCCGGTGCCCTCGAAGCGCACGGCATGGACAAGCGCACCGGGGATGTCCTGCTCGCCAACTGGCGCCGCGCCAATCTTTCTGATCGCGAACGCGCGCTTGCCGAATTCGCGTCCGACCTGACGTTGCATTGCGAAATGGCCGACGAAGGCGATCTCGACGAGTTGCGCGACGCCGGTCTCAGCGAACTTGAAATCCTCGAAGTCGTGCAGATCGTTGCGATCTTCAATGCAACCAACCGCCTCAATGCCGGCCTCGGCATCAAGGTCGACGACGGCGCACATGATGCGCTGCGTAAAGGTTGACAACGCACAGGGACAGACACCATGACCATCGAAAACCTCGACGAAATGCTGCAGCAGGCGTTTGACGAAAGCTCCAAGATCTACCAGCAACGCGGCTTTCAGCGCCGCATCGGCTTTGGCCGCAAGCCCGCCCTCATCGGTATCGATCTTGCCAACGCCTGGACCCGGCCCGGCAACCCGTTCACCTGCGACATGGACAAGATGGACAACGAGATCATCCCCGGCATGCAGCGCCTGCTCGAAGCCGCGCGCGCGGGCGGCCATGTCGTCGTCCACGTCACCACCGCCTACCAGAACACGGACCGCGACGACCCGCACACCGACATGGGCCAGTGGCACAACAAGATCCCGGTCGAAGCCGTCAGTCTCGAAGACGAGGACCTGTGGGCGATCGACTCTCGCATCGCGCCGATCAAGGGCGAATGGGTGATGATGAAAAAGCGCGCGTCGGCGTTTTCCGGCACGCCGCTCGCCGGCTACCTGCGCACCTGCGGTGTCGACACGATCATCTTCACCGGTGTCACGGCGACCGCCTGCGTGCGCACCTCGATCTGCGACGGCATCCAGGACGGCTTTCGCACCATTGCCGCACGCGAATGCATTGGCGATCGCGTACCCGGCGCCGTCGCCTGGAACCTCTACGACATCGACGCCAAGTTCGCTGACGTGGAACCCGTCGACACCTGCGTCAACTACCTGAACAACGTCGAGGGCTGGAACAACGCGCCAGCGTAGCGACACGATCCAGCGTGGCCGAACTTCATTGGTGACATGCACCTGAAAGACGACCAATCCATGCGCCTCTCCATGATTTCAGCGGCACTCGTTGCCGCACTGGTTGGCTACGGCTCAAGCATCGCCATCCTGTTGGCCGCCGCACATGCAGTCAATGCGACGCCGGCGCAGACGGCCTCCTGGGTGGCGGCTGTCTGCTTTGCCAAGGCGATCGGTTCCGGGCTGCTCAGTGCCTGGAAGCGGGTGCCTGTCGTGCTGGCCTGGTCAACACCGGGCGCCGCGGTGATCGCCGCCACCACCGGCGTCAACATCAACGAGGCGGTTGGTGCGTTCGTCTTCGCCGGCATCTTGATTGCCCTCACTGGCATGCTGCCGCCGGTCAATCGGCTGGTCAGCGGCATTCCAACGGGCGTTGCCTCCGGCATGCTCGCTGGCGTGCTGCTGCCGTTCTGCATGGCGGTTGCTGAGTTCGCGGTCAGCGACGCCAATCTCGTGCTGCCCCTGATCGCGACATTCCTGGTGGTCCGCCTGGTCAATCCGTTGTTTGCCGTGCTTGTCACGCTTGCCGGCGGCATTGCCATCGCCGCCCTGCTCACCGATTTTACGATGCCGGTGTTCAAGCTCGACGCGCAGCCGTTCGTCTTCATCATGCCGGCGTTCTCGCCATCGATCCTGATCGGCCTTGGCCTGCCGCTCTATCTCGTCACGATGGCATCACAGAACCTGCCCGGCTTTGCCGTGCTGCGCGCCAACGGCTACGAGGCTCCGGTCACGGCCGCCCTCGGCGTCACCGGCTTCGGCTCGGCGATCGCCGGCCTGTTCGGCGCCCACACCTTCAGCATGGCGGCGATCACGGCGGCGATCTGTGTCGGCGACGATGTCCACCCCGACAAATCCGTCCGCTGGCGGGTCGGCTTGATCTACGCGGCGATCTGGATCGCGCTCGGCGTGCTCGGTCCGGTCATCATTCCGACCATTCTGACCTTGCCGAAATCGATCGTCGCGACCATCGCCGGGCTTGCCCTGATCATGCCGCTGATCGGCGCAATTGCGTCTGCCTTCGAAATCCCGGACACGCGCTTCGCGGCCGCTGCAACATTGATCGTCACGGCCTCCGGCATCGCCGCCTTCGGCGTCGGAGCCGCCTTCTGGGGATTGGTGGTCGGGCTGATGATTTGTCTCATGGACCCGCTAAAGCGCAGCTGACACTGCAATCGGGACGGCAGTTTCCCCGCACCTCAATACGACACCGTCATGCGTTGGCGTTGGGTTACGCGGTTGACGTTTGGCCCTGACGATTCCGCAGTGGACCGCTAACCCAACCTACAATTCATCGATATTATTCAGCCGTTTAATGAACTTTCATGAGCCGTAAGTTGGGTTAGCGCGGCCCATCAGATCCGGCGCGCCGTGGCCGTGCCCCGCGCGTAACCCAACGTTTGCCGTGCGCGTTCATTGCATATCCAGGAGGATCTCATCAGCACCAGTTGGAGCCGTCTTACAGGGATTGCTCCCGACCTTGCGATTATTCTCATGGACCCGCTAAAGCGCACCTGACACTGCAATCAATCACCGCAACGCGTCTACCAGACCAGCAAGCTCGTCGGGCTGTCGACATAGTTTATCTGCACCCGCCTCGACCAGTTCATCGCGCCCACCGTAACCATACAAGACGCCGATCGACCGCAGCCCGTTGTTGCGTGCACCAACGATGTCATAGCGGCGGTCGCCAACCATAATCGTTGTGGTTCCAGCAAGCGCCTTGCGTTGCATAAGCCAGCCAATCAAATCCGTTTTATCAGCCCGCGTGCCGTCCAGTTCAGAACCCAACACATCCTCAAAATGCGGCATTAGACCGAAGTGCTCGATGATTTGCTTGGCATAGACGGTCGGCTTGCTGGTCGCAACGAACAGCCGGGCACCGCTTTCACCAAGGGCCGTCAACGCCTCAGGAATTCCCCCATAGACTTCGTTTTCGAGGAGGCCGACCTCGCCAAATCGTTCTCGATAAAAGGCGAGCGCCCGCGCTGCATCGCGCCTGTTTCCCAGCAACTGTTCAAAACTGCCCAGCAACGGCGGACCGATACACCATGTCAGATCTGTATCACCGGAGACCGGCCGCCCCAGTTTCTCCAACGCGTAACGAATACAGCGCGTGATACCGAGTTGCGGATCCGTCAACGTCCCATCCAGGTCGATGCAGATGGCAGACATAGCGCCCTCCAACCAGCCCTCACGCCTCCCGCGTCACCCTATTCCGCAGCACCCCGATCCCGCTGATCTCCACTTCGATGACATCGCCATCGACCAGGTTCGGAGCCGCGCCGTCGGTGCCCATCCAGATCACGTCGCCCGGGTAGAGCGTGCACACTTGGCTGATCGTCGAAATATACCGCTCGACGCCGAACAGCATCGCGTTTGTCTTGAAGCGGATATCCTCACGGCCGTTGCGGCGCACGACTGTTTCCAGCTTGTCCAATTCGACGTCGGTCTCGATCCACGGTCCCATCGGCGCGAACGTGTCGGTGTTTTTCGCCCGCCAAAGCGTGCGGTCACTGGCCTGCCAGCTGCGCTCGCTCATGTCGTTGCCGATCGTATAACCAAGCACACACGACAGTGCCTCTGATTCCGACAGGTGCTTGGCCTGCTTGCCGATCACGACGACCAGTTCGCCCTCGTATTGCACCTTGTCGGTCGCGCATTTCGGCACGATGATCGCTTCGTCATGCGCGATCAACGAATTGTTGGCTCGATAGCCGACGTCCGGCTGCTTCGGCAGGTTCGGCTCGACGCCCTGCTTGGCGGCAATCTCGCGCACGTGCTCCGGGTAATTGAAGCCAACCGCATAAAACGTCTTTGGGATCAGCGGCAGTTCTATTTTGACGTCGTCAAGCTTGCGGGTGATCGCCGTCTCCTCGTACCCGTCAAACGGATCACCTGAAACTTCGGTGATCGTATCCGCTTCGAGAATACCGTAAACCGTCTTGCCATCGGCGGTATATCTGATCCAACGCATGTCGCCTCACTTCGCTTGCCAAAAGCTGCTTGTTGCGCATCGCCCAACGGACGTGGGCATACGCCTCGTGTTCTGGATCGAACACTTGATTCCGGGTGGACGTCGGATCGTGTTCGTGAATCCAGAACACAATCAGAAAGTTGTCTCGTGTTCCTGCGCAGACGCTTGGGCACCAGGCGTCGGAGTCGGAACACTAGACGTTGAACGCGTCACCAAAGCCATACTTCTCACCGAGGCCTTTGAGCTTGCCCCACGTCGTATCGTCGACGGGAATGCCCTCGGCGCGGCGCTTGGCTTCGGTGCGCAGTTCCACTTCGCCCGGATAGAGAACCTCCTCGAAGCCGACCGCCGGCTTGGTGTCCTTGAGATAGTCGGCGAATTCGGCAACTTCTTGCTTGAACGTTTCCAGCGGTCGGAATGCCTCGACGTTGAAACACGCCAGGAAGCAGCCATCGTTGTGTCGCCCGGTTGGCGAGACACCGAAACCAAGCCCCGGCAGCAGGGCCGACAGGATCTCGACCATCACGCCAAGACTGTAGCCCTTGTGGCCTTCCGGCCCGCCGAGCGGCAACAGCACGGCACCTTTGCCGAACTGATGCGGATCCGTCGTCGGGCGGCCTTCACCATCGACGATCCAGCCCTCCGGAATTGCGACGTCCTTGGCCTTGGCGAGATTGACCTTGCCTGCCGCCACCGCCGATGTCGCCATGTCGACAACCAGCGCCTCGCCTTTCGCCGAAGGCACCGCAATACAGATCGGATTGGTGCCAAGGCGCGGTTCGCGGCCGCCGAACGGTGCCACGGCCTTGGGCCCGCGTCCCGAGTCCGCCGTCATGATCGCGATCATGCCTTCACGCGCCGCCATCAGCGGGTACGCCGCAACCCGGCCGATGTGACTCTGTTGCACGATCGTCGTCGCAGCCATTTGTGACGTCTTGGCCTTTTCGATCGTCAACTTGGTGGCGCGCTCGCTGACGGCATAGCCCCATCCCCAGTTGCCATCGACAACGGTCGACGTCGCGGTTTCCTGCTTGATCTCCCACGGCGCGCCCGGAACGATGTCACCGCTATCCACGCGGGCGATATAGGTCGGGATCATGATCACGCCATGACTGTCATGCCCGGCAAGATTGGCCGCCACCGAATGGCGCGCGATGATCGGCGCTTCATCCGCCTTGGCGCCGGCCCCGAGCAGCAGTCGTTCGATCAGCCCGCGAAGAACATCATGGTTGACGGTCGGCATAAGCAGTCTCCTCTCAAAAAATCGGGTGTCGGGATCATCTCCCTGCTCAGGGCATTCCCCGACGGACATCATCCCGGCACGTGATGCTTAGCTGTCCGGTTGTGTCTCGCAACGCCTCACCAATGCACTCGGTTGCGGGTCGCGGATGCCTAACATCGCGCGTCCCCGGCCAAGCAGCGGCTGGCCGCCTGCGGTACGGCACAGGTTCCGCGCCAGCGCGCTCGCCGGGGCCTTTCGCGCCTGAAATCGGTTCGAGGCCTTGCCAACCGCGATGGTGAAGGGCCCCGGGGTAATAACCGCAGAATATGTCGACGTCGTTCAACATATCACGAGCTACGCTCCCTTACGCCACGCACCGACTGCCGGTCTTTTGAACCCTAGGTTCTCACGCAGCGTCTTGCCGGGATAATCTTTGTGGTGCAGGCCGCGACGCTGCAGTTCCGGCACGACCAGGCGCACGAAATCCTCATACGTCCCCGGCACGCAACACGCTGCGATGACGAAACCATCGCACGCCGGCGTCGTGAACCACTCTTCCATATAATCGGCGACTTCCATATAGCTTCCGACAACCGGATCGCGCACCCGCCCGCGCTCGGTCACCTCGATGAAATCACGGATCGTCGGTGTCGGCCCGCGCACTTCGAGAACACGGTCGCGCATCGCGTGCAGTCCCGTCATGCTGTCGAGTTCCTCGCGCGTGAACGGCTCATCAAGCGGCTTCGAACCGAAATCGAAATTCAACGCCTCCGAAAGCAGCATCAATGAATCCGCTTCGATCGGCAGCGTTTCCGTCAGCGCGAACTTATCCTCCGCCTCCGCCCGCGTTTCACCGATGAACGGATTGATGAGATGCGAAATCTTCATGCCGTCCGGATCGCGGCCGGTCGCAGCGCACTGCGCTTTCAAACTGGCGTAGTTCTTCTTGCCGATCTCCAGGTTGGGATAGACAACGAAAATCATCTCCCCCCAATCGGCTGCGAACTTTTGACCGCGCCCACTTTGCCCGGCCTGGATCAGCACGGGATGCCCCTGCTCGGAGCGTGGCACCGTGAACGGCCCGCGCGACGAAAAATACGCGCCCTTATGATCCAGGCGTTTGACCTTGGAGCCATCGGCGAAGCGTTTCGTTTCCTTGTCGACAATCAGCGCATCGTCGGCCCAGGTGTCCCAATGCCCGCGCACGACCTCAACGAATTCATCGGCGCGGTCATATCGAAGGTCATGATCGATCGAGCCATCACGGCCCATGTTGCGCGCCTCGATGTCGTTGAGCGACGTCACGATGTTCCATGCCGCCCGCCCCTTCGTCATCAGGTCGAACGTCGCGAACATCCGCGCCACATGAAACGGCTCGTAGTACGTCGTCGACATCGTCGCGCCGAGACCGAGCCGCTCGGTCGCAGCCGCCATCGGCATCAGCGTCGCCATCGGGTCCATCTTGATGCAGCGGATGCCGTTCTCGATCGCATCCTCATAGGCGCCACCCTCGTACTCGGGCATGCCAAGGCGATCATCGAAGAACGCCATGTGGAACTTGCCCTCTTCAAGGACGCGCGCGATGTGGGCGTAGAAATCCGGCGACGTGAAATCGGTCCGCGAGTCCGGGTGACGCCACGAAAACGAAAAGTTCGAGCAATTCTGCGCCTGCAGGAATCCGATCAGCGCCATCTGTCGCATTTTGTCTCTCCGTTCCACTTGGCGCTATAGACGCTTGCGCCAGAGGCTCTGTCCAGGGGCTCATCATCAGGGCTGTGATTCCCGGAGTTGCCCCGGTGGACGCAACGCATCGGGGCCTCGAAACTGGGCCCAGCCGATCAATTATAAGGAGAACCGAGCATGAGCCGTCTTTGTGAAGACCGCGTCGCAATTGTCACCGGAGCCGCCCAGGGGGTCGGGCGCCAACACGCCCTGTTGCTTGCCAAATGCGGTGCCAAGGTCGTCGTCAACGACATCGGCGCCGAGATCGACGGCACCAAGATGGCGGACAACCCAGCCTATGGCGTCGCCGACGAGATCAAGGCGATGGGCGGCGAGGCTGTCGTCAATGGCGATGACGTGTCGAGCTGGGAAGGCTCCAAGCGCATGATCGACCAGGCCATCTCCGAGTTCGGCAAGCTCGACGTGGTGATCAACAACGCCGGTATCCTGCGCGACCGCATGCTGACCAACATGTCCGAGTCGGAGTGGGATGCCGTGATGCAGGTTCACCTCAAAGGCACGTTCGCACCAAGTCGCCATGCCGCCGCCTACTGGCGTCAGGTCGCCAAGGATACCGGCAAACCGACGACCGGGCGGATCATCAACACCAGTTCAACGTCCGGCATCTACGGCAACGTTGGGCAAACCAACTACGGTGCCGCCAAGGCCGGCATTGCCGCCTTCTCGATTATTGCTGCACGCGAACTGCGCCGCTATGGCGTCACGGTCAACGCGCTGGCACCATCAGCGCACACCCGGATGACCGAGAACCTGCGCGAATACACGCCCGAAGATGTCGCCCTGCGCGACCCCAAATGGGTATCGCCGGTCGTCGTCTATCTTGCCAGCGAGAAATCGCAGGACATCACCGGTCGCGTCTTCCAGGCCGGCAACGGCATGGTCGCCGTGTGCGAAGGCTGGCGCCGCGGCGCCCAGGTCGATCCACTCGAAGATCCCGAGGCGCTCGGTCCCCTGGTCCACGAAATGGTTGCCAACTCGAGGAAGAACGTCGGCATGGACGGATTCGATCTTGACTGACGCCGCTTCAATATGGGCCGAGGTGCATCTTTTCCTCCGATTGCACCTCGGCTGCCCAATAAATCATTTTACTTTTTCAGGACGCGCTTTGGAACCTTGTTTCTCCGCGTCCACGATGTCCGAAATGTCATTCTAATTTTTGATCTTCTGCCGTCAGTTTCAACGGACCATGCCGCACTTCACGCGCGGCCGTAAAACACACAACGTATTGCTGATCGGGCCTGCCACACACTATTCTGGCTTAGCCTGCCCCTTTTGCCCCCCCTGAAGAAAAGGTCATCCCCATGAGCGAACAACGCGACGCCAACGGCACCCGCATCAAAGACGGACACGGCCGCCTCTATGACAGTGTGCTCGACACTGTTGGCAATACGCCGTGCATCCGCATCAACAACCTGGCACCCGACGGCGTCCGCGTTTACGTCAAATCCGAGTTCTTCAATCCAGCCGGCTCCGTCAAGGACCGCCTCGCCCTCAACATCATTGAGGCGGCAGAGCGCAGCGGCGCCCTGAAACCGGGCCAAACCGTTGTCGAGGCGACAAGCGGCAACACTGGCATCGGCCTCGCCATGGTCTGCGCCGCCAAAG
>JAGDYV010000245.1:0-4411 GCA_049116495.1 Hyphomicrobiaceae bacterium
GGAACCATCCACACAGGACCTTGCTGCCTTAGCATTGCGCTGACCTTCGGATCACTGGTGTTTCTCACGCCACACACGCGACGGCTGAGTTACATGGCAGCTTTGATCAAATACCGGACAAATTGGCGGCTACCCCAAAACACGGACTTCAGGATCGTGATCAATGAATCTAGTCTGTCGTTCGCAGGTTCTAAACTCTGCTTATCCGGCATAGTAGTGCTTTGAAATTTGTCTGACCCGATGCTGGATCGCGTTGCGCGCCGTCGGTGAGGTGATTAACCGGTCGCCAAGGATGAAATGGTTGCCGTTCCCCCCAGCCAATCGGCATAAAAACAGCGTTTGGTCGAATGCCGGCGTAGAGCCAAGCACGCGCCTCGACTGCTCCATGGGCTGTCTCGGTTTTGGTGCGCGCACCGTCCACAATCCCAAGCGCGTTGGCCTTGTCAGGGTGAATTTGGACGTAGAGATCTGGCCACATCTCTTGGGCTTGCCAGGCAAAATGTGTCCATGAATGAAACTGGGTTGCTGCTGGTCGACCGGTGACCAGTTCCGTGTCGAAACCTAGCTCGCGCAGGCGCCGACCAGGCGTTTCGTTACCTGGCTGGACTATGCGAGCGCGTGACGTCGCAGCTTTGGCATAAAAGGGGGATGGAATGCCTTCGGCGTCATCACCTTCCAGCGCATCTAGGTAGGCAACATCATGGAGCGTTTCGCGCTCACCATAAAACTCAGGAAGCGCTGAAAGACCAAGGGCGGCAAACTTTTCCTCGAGCGCTTCTGTCCAGAATTCGAGCTTGCCACTGCCGGTTGGAAAGCGATGCCCCTGTGGCGCACCGACGGCTGTCGTTCCCTCCTGGTAAAGCGTTTCGATTTCTGGCTCATCCTCCTTCCCAACGGGAAACCGCACCCACCGCCAAGGAACCGAATGCAGACGGGCTCGTGTGATGCCGCGCATCTGATCGTTTAAGAACCTCATCCCAGAAGTATGCTGGGTCCTTATACTCTTCCTTCATGACGTCGGAGAACCCGAGCCTTTTGCCTAGCTCAATCCAAATCCAATCATCGGGCCGTGCATCCCCGGGTGGATCAATCATGGGGTCGATCCAAACAATGCGTTGATCATCGTTCGCTCGACCGATTTCGCCTTTCTCAATACCCGTTGCGGCAGGTAGTACATAGTCGGCGAACGCGCTCGTTTCGGTTGGAAACAATCCAACATAGACGAGCATCTCCAAGGCTTTTAGGGCCTCGCGCGTTCGCGCAACATCCAACGCTGTTTTGCGTGCTCCAGTAGGTAGGAATGCACGATAAAGAGATCGTCAGCTCGTAACACACTACTACATGCTCACCTTCGACGAGGATTGGCACATCGCCTTAGGTCGAAACTGCCAAGGTCGTTCCCATCGCCTGATGACCTGGCGACACAGCCGAAACGATTGGAACTTCAGACTTGACTTCGCCCTGTGGCCACGCGAATGCGACGTCTGCCGCATCACGTCCGGCGGCGATACGGACGATTTCATCAACCGAACTCATGCGCGTGGGATCGAATGAGAACCAAGCCCCACCATTCGGTCCCTTCAGGTATGCTTCGAATACCGCATGAAAGTCCTGTGGATATATCGCAACCGCATAGACGCTTGCGTAACGGGTTGGAATCCCCAGTGCGCGGCAGAGCGAAATCGCCAAGTGGGCAAAATCCCGGCAAACACCCTGCTTGGACTGAAAGACATCGACGGCAGTGGAATTGGAGCTGGTGCTGCCAATAGAATAATGCAGGTTCTGGTATATCCAATTGCAAACAGCCACAACACGGCTATGACCACGCGGCATTGCACCGAATGTCTGATGGGCAAATTCAGAAAACACATCTGATGGACAATACCGGCTTGGTGCAATGTAGCCCAAATGTTCCATCGGGAGCTCGGTAAACTCGAACTCTTCAACTTGGTTCGGATTGAAGCTAGTTGTTGCTAGATTGACAGTTGCCTGGTAGCCAACCTCCACTTCGCCTGGGCCAAGTTGAGCTCGGATTACGCGTGTCGACGTCACTGGATCTGTATAGGCGGTAAAGATTGTTTTGCTAGCGCTGATCGGGACGGAAATCGCTTCGCTAGAGACTGTCTGCTTGCCCGTCATTGCAGCCTGAATCTGGAAGACAAACCCGGTCTCTTCGGCGAGCGTGTATCGAAGAGAGCATGCCACGGATACTTGCATAAAGGGGCCTGACTTGGTTGAATTGGTAGAGTTACGTTAACATGTACGTCTCCAGAATGCCCGAAGCATGCCAAGTGCGGACAATACGGCAGAGTGATTCCGAAGAGGGTCATAACTCCCCGTCAGGCAGTCATGCCAGCGTGGATCGGTCCGGTCCAGAAAGCGGTCGTCAATCCAGAATTAGTGTGCGACGCATCAATTCGACCGTCATTTCCGACGCGCTTGTGAGCTTCAATACGCACGCCCCATCTGACCATCTGCGGCGGTCATAGTCCGGACTTGCCCCCGATTCGGAAGTTCGGCATTCGTCAGTTTATGGCGGGACTGCTGATGGCCTCTAGCGCCGCGCCACCGCCGAGTTTGTGAAGAGTTTGGTATTGCAAAAGATTTGCTGCATCAAGAATGCGTGTCATGCCGCGCTCGGGGGCGCTGTGCGAACGCAGAGGCCGAACCTTGTAATTCGAAGCACAACCTCCACATATACCATATGCCCGAAAATCATAAGGTTGCAGTCCCAAGATCCGAGCTTGGTCTGAAGTTGCCCGAGCGAAATCGCATTGCCGTATTGAGCACGGCAGCCGAACGCAAGCGACTCCGTGATCGCGATGCGTCTCTCGCAATGAAAGAACACGAAGCTCGCAGGCTTGCGACCCTCGCAACGACGGCTCGGCTCAGAGCGGAGCGCTTGGCGAGATTTGCTGACGCCCCACCTGCAGTAAAAGCCAAACCGCGCAAGAAAGTCTGAAGAAGTAGTTGAAAAGAAAGATCACGGGTTGTTCGCGACGCTCACGGATTGTCGCCGCTGTCTCATTGGTGTCAATCGGCGAAACGACCCGTCCAGCGTCTTAGTCTTATATGAGGCTAATTTAATTTGACCACCAACAGGTGTGGTCTACCTGGAGTGTCGCATGCGATTTCTCGAAAATGCGGCCATTATTTTCGTCTGCGTCTCGCTGATTTTACATGTCGTGACCACCCTGCTGGCGATCAGACGCTGCCGCGCAGTTTGCGTGGACCAAGAAATCCCAACGACGGCGCCGCCAGTATCCATTGTGCGGCCAGTTCGGGGGCTCGATCAGTATGATATGGTCACGCTCGGCTCCAGCTTCTCCCTTGATTATCCAGACTACGAACTGATCTTTTGTTGCGCTGATGCGACCGATCGAGCGGTGCCGGCAATCCGTCAATTGATGGAATCCAATCTGGAAATCAAGGCTCGACTTCTTATCGGTGACGACGGGGCCACAACCAATCCAAAGCTGAACAATCTCAGCAAAGGCTGGAACTCTGCACAAAACGATTGGACCGTGATTGCCGATAGCAACGTCCTCATGCCGCCTGACTACCTGACGAGGTTGCTCACGAGCTGGCGTCCAGACACGGGGGTTGTGTGCTCGCCACCCATCGGGTGCAAGCCCGAAGGCTTCTGGGCGGAACTGGAATGCGCATTTCTCAACACTTATCAAGCTCGCTGGCAGTATGCGGCCGACAGTCTTGGTCTCGGATTTGCCCAGGGAAAAACGATGCTTTGGCGACGCTCAGATCTAGATGCTGTCGGCGGTATAAGCTCCCTTGGCGCAGAAGCCGCTGAGGATGCTGCCGCGACAAAGGTCGTGCGTGGCCAGAGGTTGCGGGTTCGATTGGTTGATTGTCCCTTCGAGCAGCCCCTGGGCATGCGTTCGGCATTACAAGTTTGGCACCGTCAGCTTCGCTGGGCTAAACTGCGACGAGCATCATTTCCAACCTACTTCGTACCCGAACTCCTCACAGGAATTCTTGTACCTCTGATGGCTGCCGCCTACGCAGCTGACGCTTTTGGTTTGGACAAGGCGGTTCTGGTTATTTACTTCTGTTTCTTTTGGTATGGCGCGGAGGCTGCGCTGGCAATCGCAGCCAATTGGCATCGCACGTGGTGGTCCCCACTTGCCTGGATTGTGCGAGATGTTGCACTGCCCTTCCTATGGATCGCGGCATGGTTCGGGAACAGTTTCACTTGGCGTGGCAATCCCATGAATGTCAGGCAAGAGCATGGTGATCGTTTGATCGGGCCATCCGCTCTGTGCGTCGTCATATGATTTGGAACAATTGAGTTCTTGATCTAAGCGAGTGATTGGCTCATCGGTTTCATTGTTAGGCGACGGCTTGGCGATGTTGCAAGCGTCGTGTTTCGAATGTCTTTCGTTTGATCCTTTCT
>JAGDYV010000246.1:0-8782 GCA_049116495.1 Hyphomicrobiaceae bacterium
TGGCGCAGGGCGAAATGGTGGCGAACATCATCGCCGGTGAGAACCATGTCTGGGACAAGGAGGCGATGCCGGCGGTCTGCTTCACTGATCCGGAGATCGTCTCGGTCGGCCTGTCGCCGGACAAGGCCGATGCGCGCGGTATGACAACGGTGGTCAGCGAGTTTCCGTTCCAGGCCAATGGCCGCGCGATGACGACGGAGCGCGAAGACGGCTTCGTGCGGGTGGTGGCGCGCAAGGACAACGGCGTGCTGCTTGGCATTCAGGCGGTCGGCGATGGCGTTTCCGAATTATCCGCGGCGTTTTCGCTGGCGATCGAGATGGGCGCGCGCCTTGACGATATTGCGGCCACCGTGCACGCGCACCCGACGCGCAGCGAGGCGTTCCAGGAAGCTGCGCTTAAATCGCTGGGGCTGGCGTTGCACATCTGATCCGGACTGAGAGCAGCGGGCATCGGATTGCCGCATTCCGTTGCCAACACTCCTCCTGTGCCGTTCATGTTAAACAGGGCGCTCGCGCGCACCATCATCACCAGGGAAGATCCATGACACCTCAACGGCTGATTATAAGCGCACCGGCGGTTTTCGCCACTATCGCGGCACTGCTCTTTGCGTTCAGTGCGCCCATGACAGGAACGGCCTTTGCGGCTGGCAAGAAAATGACAACATCATCTGGCCTGCAGATTATCGATAGCGTTGAAGGTACGGGTGCCCAGCCGACATCCGGTCAGACCTGCGTCATGCATTACACCGGCTGGCTCTATGAAAACGGCCAGAAGGGCAAGAAGTTCGATAGCTCGGTGGATCGCGGACAGCCGTTTGAGTTTCCGATCGGTGTTGGCCGGGTCATTGCCGGTTGGGATGAAGGCGTGGCAACGATGAAGGTTGGCGGCAAGCGCACGCTGATTATTCCGCCGGATCTCGGCTATGGCGCACGTGGCGCTGGCGGCGTCATCCCGCCGAACGCGACGTTGATCTTCGAGGTTGAGTTGCTCGGCGTGAAATAGATTGGACAGCGGCGGCGTAGAGTGGTGTCGTCGGTCTTCGCGGGCGTCGCCGTTGGGTTACGCGTGGCGCACGGCCAGGGCGTGCCGGTTCTGATGGGCCACGCTAACCCAACCTACAGCTCATGAAAGTTCTTTAAGCAGCTGAATAATATCAATGAATTGAAGGTTGGGTTAGCGGTCCACTGCGCGATCGTCAAACTAATAACGTCACCCGCGTAACCCAACGAGGCACGGCGACAGCGGCGGCGCGTCGTCGGTCGTCATTATTGTTGCCGGCATGAATTCCGGCCTGTTCATTCGAGTAGTGACCAGAAGCCGGCTTTGTGCGGGTGGTCGAGCCAGAGCTGCTCCATGAACGCTTGGTGTGTGTCGTGGTCGCCGTAGTCGGTGACCGCGGCGTCGAGCGCCTCGAGTTCGCGGACATGCTGCATCGCCTGCTTGAAGCGGTGCCCGCGGCCGAGCTTGAGGATGAACACAATGAGCGATCGGCGGATCAGGATGCCGGCGAGCGGAAACTTGCCATCGAGCGCCTCGGCAGCCGGCGCCAGCAGGTCGTAGTAGCTGCCATCTATTTCCCCGGTGCGCTCCGAGATCATTTTGGCCGCACGTGGCAGGGCCGGCCAATGTATGAGGAACAACAGGGCTGGCAGAAATGCGGGGTGACGGGTGACCCAGTTGAGCGCCTTTTCCTCCGCTTCAACGTCATCGAAATCCGGTAGCAGTTTGAGATAGGCGCGCAGGTGGTCGTGGCTGAGGAAGGCCTCGAACGTTTCGAAGGTAAGTGTCTTGAGTTCGTCGGTGCGGCCAAGTTTTTGCAGAGCGTGGTAGCGCGCGTTGATCCAGTCCAGCTGCCATTCCGGAGAATCATCAAACTCTGGCGTGGCGTGATCGAGCAGCGCCAATGCCTCTTCGGCGCGGTCGGCATCTGTGAGGCGTACCGCCATGTAGGTGGCATAGATCGGATGGCGCGTTTCCTCAGGCGAAAATGTTTGAATGAAGGCATCGACATCGTGCATCGCGTCGGCGACTTCGCGCAGGCCGTGTTGCAGTCGCGCCAGCATGTGGTCATAAGCGCCCGCGGATTGCACGCGCCGCACCCGGCCGAGATGATCTTGGCGCTCGGTTTCGAGGCGGTTCTTCAGGAGCGCGAGCCCTTCCGAGCGAAGCGGTTCGGCGAGCAGCGAAATGAGACCTTCGTAGATGCCGTAGCCATCATGCATGAAACGTTGATGGACATCTTCGGCAAGCTTCTCCGGGTCTGGCTTGGCTCGCGCCACGAGGTCCGGCACGCCTGATACGGCGCTTTTGAAGAACTCAGCGAGACGGCCGGCCCGGTCGCGCGTTCGCTCGATGAGCGAGTCGTGCAGATCGATCAACTGCCACAGCAGGCTCAGCGCGTCGGCCGGATCGCCGTCTGCCACATCGCCGGTGATACTGGCCTGCAGGCGTTTCAACTCGGCAAGCGTCTCGCGCCCCTTGTTGGTCGACAGGCGCGCTTGCGAGCGCCCGATCGATACCAGCCGTTGGCGGATGCCGGCTGAGAGGCTTGCCACGCCCTCTCCGGATTCGAGCGCAAGCTGCAAGGCCTGCTTCAGGGCCTTGTTGGTCGACGCCTCGGTGACGAGCAAAGTGGCCAACCGGTCGACGCCAAGCTTTGCCACGGAGGCTTCCGTAATTCTCGGTCGTCGTGCCATTATATTCGTGCGCACCCCCGGTATAACCGCCCATGCGGTGGCCTGCCTCGCGCACGATGTTGCCAGTCAACGTGCTCCAGCGGCAAAACGTAAGCGGCTTGTGCCGACTCAAGCATTATACCGTTAAATGGTGCATGGAAACGTCAAGTGTTTTCGGAATGGTTCAACGCTTGCTCAATGTCAGACGGCCGCTGGCATCGCTGCTTGAGAACGTCACGGTCTGGCGACCGCCCCTGATGCTGACGCGGACGCGACCGCGGATGTCGAACTGCTGGTTGTAGAAGTCGCCAACATACATGTTGCTGCGGATTTTCAGGACTTCGCCGGTTTGGCGAATGCTGCCGGCGCTTGAGGCGCAGGTCGCATGGACGCCGAAGACCTTGCTTGTCTCGCGATTGTAGCGCACGACGCAGCGCACGACCTGACGGTCGCCAGCGTTGGGGTGAATGTAACCGGCACCGGCCCAGGTGCCGCCGAGGCTGGCGGCGTTGGCGGTGCCTGCGGGAACGACAAGTAAGGCCAGGAGCAGCGCTGCAATGACGTGAAAGTTTCTCATGTTGCGTTCTCGTAGAAACTTTTCCGGGATGGATGAACGTTTCAATTAAAATGGGGGTATTCGCCTGCGACCGCCAGTATGATCGCAGATTTGTGCTTTTGTTCAGGAAATGCGTGATCTTTCGAACATATAGTAAATGTGCTCAATTCATTAATAATGCTGCGTCAAATCCATGCCGGCATAAAGGCCGGCAACGCTTTCACCATAACCATTGAAAAGCATGGTGGGGCGCCGTGCGGAAAACAGCGACGAGCCGAAGCCGACGCGACGTTCGCTGGACTGGCTCCAGTCGGGATGCGGGACCGTCGGGTTAACGTTGGCGTAAAAACCATAGGCGGCGCCCCACTGCGTGTTCCAGGACGTGGCCGGTTGCTTCTCGGTGAGGCTGATCCGGACGATCGACTTGATGCTCTTGAAACCGTATTTCCAGGGCACGACCAGGCGCAGCGGCGCGCCGTTCTGGTGCGGCAGCGTGCGCCCGTACATGCCGACGGCAAGAATGGTTAAGGGGTGCATGGCCTCGTCAAGGCGCAGGCCTTCGCGATAGGGCCAGGGCACGGTCGGGCGCGGCTTGCGCTGAGCGCGCATCTCGGAAGGGCGATGCAGCGTTTCGAAGGCAACGAATTTGGCGCTGCCGAGCGGTTCGACCCGTTTGAGGAGATGGCTCAGCGGAAAGCCGATCCAGGGGATAACCATCGACCAGGCTTCGACGCAACGCAGGCGGTAGACGCGTTCTTCGAGCGAGACGGATTTGAGGAGATCGTCGAGGTCGATGTGCATCGGTTTGGCGACCAGGCCGTCGATTGCGATGCGCCAGGGGGCGATCGTCATGGCGTTGGCAAAGTAGGCCGGGTCGGTTTTACGCGTGCCAAATTCGATAAAATTGCTGTACTGCGTGACGTCGCGCAAGCGGCTGTGGGTCTCGTCGGTGGACAACGGGCTTTTCGTGAAGGTGAGCGGCCGCTGCCGCGCTCTGGCCTGTGCCGGTATCGCAAGTGCCGGTATCGCAAGCGCGCCCGTCGCGGCCAGGCTGCCCGCCAGGCCACCTGCCAGAAACTGACGCCGGCGAAGATAGGTGGCTTCCGGCGTGATGTCGGATGAGGCGATGTCAGGCGGTCGGCGGATCAGCACGCGGTGAGGGGTCCGGTCGGTTGCAACGATGGCGGCAGTTTGGCACGCGCACGCCGTGCCGCCCAATCACTGATTTGCGAGGGGCGTGTGACGTGCTGCCGGGCGGCCCGCGATTCGCGACCCAGTTCGCAGATTGGGTCACAGCGATCTCTCACGCCAATAGCCTGGCAGAGTACGCGCACCGTGACGATACGCTGTGGACCGCGAACCTAACCAACCGCATCATCCGACCGCGAATAACTCATACACATCGCCGGCGAGAACTCGCGCCGTGCGGCAAAAATCTGCTATGAGAGTGACCAGCACAACCTCCACCCACCACCCAGGAACCCCACCATGTCCACTACTGCCAAAATCCGCGGCGTCCTGTCGCCTGTTGTTACGCCGTTTGATCGCGACCTCAAGCCCGATGCCAAGCGCCTCGTCAAGCACTGCAAATGGCTGCTCTCGAACGATGTCGGCCTGGCCGTGTTCGGCACCAATTCGGAAGCCAATTCGCTCTCGATGTCTGAAAAAATCGAGCTGCTCGAAGCGCTTGTCGAGGCCGGCATTCCGGCGGAGCGCATGATGCCCGGCACCGGTTGCTGCGCACTCGATGAATCCGTCGCGCTCACCAAACGCGCCGTCGAACTTGGCTGCGGCGGCGCGCTGATGTTGCCGCCGTTCTATTACAAAGGCGTCAGCGACGAAGGCCTCTATCGCAATTTCTCGGAGATCATCCAGCGCGTCGGCGATGACCGCCTGCGCATCTATCTCTATCATATCCCGCCTGTCGCCCAGGTGCCGATCACGCTCAACCTGATCGAACGCCTGCTCAAGGACTATCCCGGCACGATCGCCGGCGCCAAGGACAGTTCCGGCGACTGGTCGAACACCAAGGCGATGCTCGACGAGTTCCAGCCGCAGGGCTTCGACGTCTTCCCGGGCTCCGAAAGCTTCCTGCTGGCCGCCCTGCGCGATGGCGGCGCCGGCTGCATCAGCGCCACGGCCAACGTCAATCCGGGGCCGATCGCCAAGCTGGCGGCGACCTGGCAGAACGACGATGCCGACGCGCAGCAGGAAGGGCTCAATACGACGCGCAACATTTTCCAGACCTACGTCATGATCCCCGCCCTCAAGGCCGCCGTCGCGCACTACGGCAAGGATAGTGAATGGAACCGTTTGCGCCCGCCGCTGGTCGAACTGACCGATGCCGAGCAGAAAAAACTGATCAACGCGCTCGATGCATCCGGCTTCACGATGCCCGGCCTGGAGGCGGCGCATGCTTGAGCTCGACCGCAAGAAGGTCACCGGCTCGGTCATTCGCCTGCACCCCGGCGACAACACGGTCGTCGCGCGCGAGGTGATCGACCGTGGCGTCGCGGTGCCGAGCGAAGGCGTTACGACTTGTGACAAGATCCCGGCCGGCAGCAAGCTCGCCACCCGGCGCATCACCAAGGGCGAGCCGATCGTCAAGTACAACATGACGGTCGGTTTCGCCGCGCATGACATCGAACCCGGCACCTGGCTGCACAACCACAACACCGAGTTCCGCGAGTTCGACCGCGACTACGCGCACGCCAGCGAGTACCGGCCGATTAATGTCATGCCGGAATCGGAACGCGCCACCTTCCAGGGCATCAGGCGCGACGATGGCCGCGTCGCGACACGCAACTATATCGGCATCTGCTCGACCGTGAATTGTTCCGCCACCGTCGTGCGCAAGGTCGCCGAACATTTCACGCCGGAGCGGCTTTCGGCCTACCCCAACATCGACGGCGTCGTCGCGTTCAGCCACGGCCTCGGCTGCGGCATGGAAATGAGCGGCGAGCCGATCGACCTGCTGCGCCGCACGATCGCGGGTTATGCGCGGCACGTGAATGTCGCCGCGACATTGATCATCGGGCTCGGCTGTGAGCGCAACCAGATCGATGCGCTGATGCAGGCGCAGGATCTTTCGGTCGGGTCGAAGCTGCACACCTTCACGATGCAGGCAACCGGCGGCACGCGTAAAACGATTGCCGCCGCCATCGCAGCCGTCGAAGAAATGCTGCCTGAGGCCAACAAGGTCAAACGCGAAACCGTCTCGGCGAGCCACATCATCTGCGGCCTGCAATGTGGTGGCTCCGACGGCTTTTCCTCCGTCACCGCCAACCCGGCGCTTGGCGCGGCGGTTGATATCCTGGCGCAAAACAACGGCACCGGCATCCTCTCGGAAACGCCGGAAATCTACGGTGTGGAGCACACGCTGACGCGGCGCGCCTGTTCGGAGGCGGTCGGCCAAAAACTCGTCGAGCGCGTGCGCTGGTGGAAGGACCAATATGCCGTCGGCCGCGATGTCCAAATCAACGGCACCGTCAGCCCCGGCAACCAGATGGGTGGGCTTGCCAACATCTTCGAGAAATCGCTCGGCGCATCGATGAAGGGCGGCACCGGCCCGTTGATGGAGGTCTACAAATACGCCGAGCCGGTCACGGCCAAGGGCTTCGTGTTCATGGACACGCCCGGCTATGATCCGGTTTCGGCAACCGGCCAGATCGCCGGTGGCGCAAACCTCGTCGCGTTCACGACCGGCCGCGGTTCGATGTTCGGCTCCAAGCCCGCGCCCTGCCTCAAACTCGCGACCAACACCGAGATGTACAATTTCCTCGAAGAGGACATGGACATCAATTGCGGCGAGGTTATCGACGGCACCAAGACGCTTGCCGAAATGGGCGAGGCGATTTTCGACCTGATGCTCGAGACGGCATCCGGCAAGAAGACCAAGAGCGAGTTGCTCGGCCTCGGCGATAACGAGTTCGTCGTCTGGGACATCGGCATCATGAGTTGACGGCTGAGGTTAGATGCGCGGGCCAGATGCAGAGCGGCGCCACTTCGCGGCGCCGTTGACAGACTCCGCCAGCACGTCGACGCCCCGGCTCAAGGCATGCGCGGGCTTCACGGCTCAACCGTTACGCGAGGGGCCCCTGTCTATTCGAATTGATGCATATTGGCTGCGGGCAGGATCGTCGGCATCCTGATGCCGACGTTGAGCCCATTGCCGAAAAACGATCACCCTAAGCACACTTGCTCCAGCGCATGCGCGGGCCGCTGTCGATGTGGATGTGGTGCATGCGACAGCGGTAGGTGCCGATGCCGCCGCCGAAATTGCGCCTGAGGTAGGAGAGGACGGCGCGGTACTTGCCGCGGGGGGGATGAAAGTCGACGGCGCGGCATGAGGCGTGAAAGCTGCGCCGGCCGGAGCCGGCGATGCGTGCGCCTTTGCGAAATGTCGAAATCACACGGACACGCCCGAAGCGTGATTCAAGCTGGCTGAGCATCGACTTTATTTTGCCGGGAAGGCAGCCACGCCCGGCTTGAGCGGATGTCGCAGCGGGCAGTTGCAGAGCGGCTGCCATGACAGCAAGCACAAGGATGGGCCTGAGAGAACCATTCAGCATCACGATCGTTCCTGGAAAATTGCGAGGGTGGGATTGGGGCCTCGATCGAGGCGAAGTTGGATCAGCTGCGCACAGATGATATGGCGCGGGGCAGATGCAACTTAAGGTCTGTTCCGTGGTCAGGTGATGGCTTTGTTGGGTCTTGGTTAACGTCGCCTGACGAGGCGGTGTTTGGATGTGAAATGAGGCGCTTAGGTGGCAAGGCGGAAGCTAAATGGTAGCAGTTTTGTTGGTGCGATTTAGTGTGCGAATGACTATAAGCCAGCCCGTTTGATGCCGGTGCCGGAAGGGCCGGGGCTGCTGTGGTGTTGGTCTGAACCTGAGCTTAAGGTGCGGCGTCTTTGCCGCGGTACCGGGCGACCCAGTGATCGATCGTCTCGACGGTATCGAGAAGGCCTTCCGCGTCGAGGCGGTAGGGAAAGAACGCCTTGTTGATGAGTGCCTCTTTTTCCGGTCGCGCCATCTGCCACCACGTGAAGTCGGGTGCGGCCTGAAACAATTCCTGCATGATGGCATTGGCTACCGCGTGTGACGGTTCATGGACGATCTGCTGCTCGACATGCGATGGCATCGGCTCGAAACTGCGATCATTGGCGGCGCGGCCATGCGCTTCGATCGCCTCCAGCAGGGCTGTGAGCGTCTCGTTGACCAGGTAGTAGAGGCGCATCTCGCGGCCGTGTTTGGCCTGCCAGATCGTGTTGCGCAGCACGGCGCGCATGGCCTTGTCGTCGTCGAATTCGAAGATGACGGCGCCGTCGGCGTCGATCAGTTTGGGTTTCGTCATGGTGTGTGCATGCCTCTCTTGAGCGCTGAGATCCGTCGAGGGCAGCAGCAGGTCTGCCGCGCGCTCTAAGAAGTGGGTCGCACGTCGCCGAGAAAAGGTTCAACGCTGCGTTGAGATGCTACACCGGGCAGTCCTTGGGAAAATCGGGTTTGCGTTTCTCAAGGTGGGCGGCAAGACCTTCGCGGGCGTCGTCGC
>JAGDYV010000247.1:0-3277 GCA_049116495.1 Hyphomicrobiaceae bacterium
ATCTGCACTACACGGCGCTGCCTGATTGGGCGCAGACGCTCGGAATGACGTTCTCGATCATGCTGTGGATGCCCTCATGGGGGGGGATGATCAACGGCCTTATGACGTTGTCGGGAGCGTGGGACAAGTTGCGCACGGATCCCGTGGTTCGTCTGCTGGTGGTATCCGTTGCTTTCTACGGCATGAGCACGTTCGAAGGCCCGCTGATGAGCATCAAGGCGGTCAACTCGCTCAGCCACTATACGGATTGGACGATCGGTCACGTGCACTCAGGAGCATTGGGCTGGGTCGCGATGGTTTCGTTCGGCGCGATCTACTGTCTGGTGCCCTGGTTGTGGCAACGCAAAGGGCTCTACTCGTTGCGACTTGTCGAGTGGCATTTCTGGATCTCGACGATCGGTATCCTGCTTTACATCACGTCGATGTGGGTCAGCGGTATCCTGCAGGGTCTGATGTGGCGCGCCTACGACAAGCTCGGCTTCCTGCAATACTCGTTCGTCGAAACGGTCGAGGCGATGCACCCCTTCTACATTATCCGCGCAACCGGTGGACTGCTGTTCGTCATCGGTTCGTTCATCATGGCCTACAACATCTGGCGCACAATCCGTGGTGATGCGGTCGTCGATTTGGCTGAACAACCAACTGTCGCAGCGGCGCCTGACTTGCGCCCGGCACCGGCCGAATAGGGGGACACGATCATGGATCACGGAATTTTCGAGAGAAACTCTCTGCTGTTGACGGTCGCGACCTTGATCGTAGTGTCGATCGGCGGGCTGGTGCAGATCGCGCCGTTGTTCTGGATCGAAAGCACGATCGAGAAAGTGAAGGGCATGCGGCCCTACACGCCGCTCGAACTGGCCGGCCGCGACATCTATATTCGTGAGGGCTGCTACAACTGTCACAGTCAGATGATCCGAACACTGCGTGACGAAGTCGAGCGTTACGGGCACTACAGTCTGGCCGCGGAAAGCATGTACGACCATCCTTTTCAATGGGGTTCGAAGCGTACCGGACCGGATCTCGCGCGGGTTGGTGGTAAGTACTCCAACCAATGGCATGTCGAGCATATGATCAATCCGCGTGCACTTGTGCCGGAGAGTATCATGCCGGGCTATCCCTGGCTTGCAGAGCGCAAACTCGACGTCAAAAAGATCAAGGATCACCTGGCCGCTCTCAAGGTCGTTGGGGTGCCCTACAGCGATGACCAAATCAAGAATGCGGCGGCTGATCTCAAGGCGCAGACGGACCCCGATGACGATGGCACGGAAGGCCTCCAGAAACGCTACGGTGAAAAGGTTCAGATCGCCAAGTTCGACGGCAAACCGGGAGGCCCGCCAACCGAGATGGACGCGATGGTCGCCTACCTGCAGATGCTCGGCACGCTCGTTGACTTTGCAACGTTTGACGCCAGTGGCCCCAACCTCAGATAAGGAGCAACGCCATGACCTATGATACCGTTGCAACCTTTTCCCAGGTCGCGTCCCTGCTGCTCTTCATAGCGCTGTTCATCGCGGTGCTTGCCTACGTCTTCTGGCCCGGCAACCGACGGCGTTTCGATGAAATACAACGCCGAGCGTTGGATTTGAAGAACGAGACGCCGGGCGATGAGGGACGGTCATGAACGATCACAAAGACAAAGAGATTGACGAAGTCACTGGCACCGAGACGACCAACCATGAATGGGATGGCATCAAGGAACTCAACACACCGTTGCCGCGCTGGTGGCTTTGGACCTTCTACGTCTCGATCGCCTGGTCGCTGGTTTACTTCGTCCTGTACCCGTCCTGGCCAACGTTGAGCGGTTACACCAAGGGCACGCTTGGTTACAGCCAGCGGGCGACGGTGGCCGCAGAAGTCAAGGCCGCCAAGGATGCTCAGGCGGCCAATCGCGATCTGATCGAGAAGACGGCGCTCAAAGACATTGCAAAGAAGCCTGAGCTATTGCGGTTCTCGCTTGGCGCGGCACGGATTCCGTTCGCTGAGAACTGTGCACCTTGCCATGGCCGTGGCGCGCAAGGCAGTGTCGGATACCCCAATCTGGCTGACGACGACTGGATTTGGGGTGGCAAGATTGATGATATCCACCATACCATCAAGTACGGTATTCGTTGGTCACATGATGACACACGCCTCAGCGATATGCCGCGTTTCGGGTTGGACGAACTGCTGGACAAGGGGCAAGTCAACGATACGGCTGAGTATGTGTTGTCCCTTACCAACAGGGCAACGAACAAGGAGGCCGCGGCGCGTGGGAAGGTCGTTTATGCGGAGCAATGCGTTGCCTGCCATGGTGAGACTGGCAAGGGCAATCCGGAGCTTGGCGCCCCCAATCTTACGGACCAGGTCTGGCTTTACGGCGGTGACAAGGCTGCCATCATGACATCGATCAATACCGGAAGAGGCGGTAAGATGCCACAATGGGTCGGTCGTCTGGATCCCGTGATGATCAAGGCGCTGGCGGTCTATGTGCACTCACTTGGCGGTGGTCAGTAAGGCCGATGAACGCGGCCGGACAAATTCAGCGGTGGCATCCAACCGATGACGATTGCCGACAAAATACGCTCACCTGAAGACTTCATCGTTCCCGGCGAAGCGGCGCCGGGAATTGACAAGCTTGATGTCGAAGCGGTCAATCGCAAGGAATCCCGACAGCTTTATGCTGTTCGCCAAAAGATCCATCCCCGTCGTGCGCGGGGCACGTTTCGTCGTCTCAAATGGATCGTGATGGCGGTTACACTCGGCGTCTACTACGCTCTGCCGTGGATCCGCTGGCCGCGCGGTGCCGGTCTGCCTGATCAGGCATTCCTGATCGATGTTGCCAATGGCCGCCTTTTTCTCGGACCGATCGAGATCTGGCCGCAGGAACTCTACTATATTACGGGAATTCTGATTATCTCGTCGTTGGCATTGTTTCTCGCGACATCGGTCGCGGGACGTGTCTGGTGCGGCTACACGTGTCCGCAAACAGTCTGGACAGATCTCATGGTTGCCGTCGAACGCTTCTGGCAGGGCGATCGCGGCGCGCGTATGCGTCTCGACAAGGAACCCTGGAGCGCACAAAAACTCTACAAGAAGGGCATGACACATATCAGTTGGGCGTTGATCGGGCTGTTGACCGGCGGCGCGCTGGTTTTCTATTTCCGCGATGCGCCGACACTGGCCTATGAGTTATTTACCGGAACGGCGCCGGCAATCGCTTATATATTCCTCGCAATATTTTCGTTCACGACCTATCTGCTCGGCGGTCTGGCACGTGAGCAGGTCTGCATCTACATGT
>JAGDYV010000248.1:0-16956 GCA_049116495.1 Hyphomicrobiaceae bacterium
TCCACGTCATCGACAAAGTCATGCTGCCGTCGAGTTAACCTCGAGTTCTGTCGTATGGCATGGTCGCGTTCAAGCGTAACCTTGATCGGTGGTGAGCTTCGCTTGCCGCCGTTTTCTTTTTAGACCGCTCACAATAACGGCAAGTTCAATCATGACATTCTTAATTGCCTACGTAACCATTCTCATTGTGTTTGGGCTCATTGACGCTGTTTGGCTGACCTTGATGGCGTCAACGCTCTATAAGCCGATGCTCGGCGACATGATGGTCGAGAGTGTCAGGATCGCGCCGGCGGTAATTTTTTATCTGTTCTTTCCCGTCGGTCTCGTCGTATTTGCGGTCATGCCAGCTCTGCGTGACGGTTCCATGCTTTCAGCCTTTGGTGCAGGCGCGCTGCTTGGTGCGTTGTGTTATGCGACGTACGACTTGACCAACTATGCAACCCTGAAGGTCTGGACGTTGCAGGTTACGGCAATCGATATCGTGTACGGTGCGCTCGTCGCAGGTATCTGTTCCGTCGCTGCGTTCGGGGCCGTCGTCGTCATTCAGGGAAGATAGTTTCTTTTCGGGACGGCGGTCTGCGCGGTGCCGCTCCTGCTCTTATGTCCGTCGCAACCGATAGTGGCTCACGCCCCATTCACGGCCGCCGTCATGTCCGAACAAGCCGAGCGTCGCCAGAAAAAACAGCCGCCAACGGCGTTTCCATAGTCGCGCATCTTCGCCGTAGACGCTTGCAAGGACAGCATCGATCTCGGCGCTATTGCGATCATAGTTGGCGAGCCAATCGCGCGCCGTGCGCTCATAGTGATCGCCGCTCCAGTGCCACTCATCCTCGACGGCGACCAAATCGGGAAATTGATGGATGAGATCGCGACTCGGCATGATGCCGCCCGTGAAAAAATGCTGAGCGATCCAGTCGGATTTATCGGTGTGGTCGAACCTGTAGGGTGCGGTCTTGTGCGTGAAGACGTGCACGAAAATTCGACCGTTCGGCGTTAGCCAATCTCTGATCCTGCCAAGCAACTGGTGCCAGTTTGACATGTGCTCGAACATTTCAACAGAAAGCACGCGGTCGTAATTATCGTGTGCAACGAAGTCGTTCATATCTGCGGTAATGACCTGGACGTTGTGCAGGCCACGTGCTGATGCCTGCTCCTTGATATGATCCCGCTGGGAAGCGGAGTTGGAGACAGCGGTGATGCGTGCGTTCGGATACTGCTGTGCCATCCAGAGCGTCAGAGAGCCCCAGCCGCACCCCAGTTCAAGGATGTTCTGGCCATCCGCCAGACCGGCATGTATGCAACTCTGCGCCAGAGCGGCTTCTTCCGCCTGGTCCAGAGTGGTGTCGGCGGTCGGATAGTACCCGCAAGAATACTTGCGCCTTTGGCCGAGGATCAGTTCGAAAAATCGTGCAGGGATCTCATAGTGCTGCTGGTTGGCCTCGGTCGTTGCCAAGGCGATCGGAAAGCCCGTCATGTCTCGGGCAAACCGAGCGCTTGTGTCGGCAGGTTGATGGGCCAGGTGTTTCTTCGTGCGGTCGACCAGGTAATGAACACCCGCTCGCGTGACGAAGTCAGGGAAGGGGGTGCGTTCCGTTGCGGCAAGCGCGTGTTCGACGATCGACATGTCAGCGGCGTTCCATTCTGTCGTTAAGGTGCAATCGTGCGAGGCGGGAGGGGCAGGAAGACGCTTGTTTCACGTTGATAGGCTTTGTAGGCGGGCCCGTATTTGGCGAGCATGTGCTCTTCCAGTGGCGGTACGCCGGAAACGTAGCGCAACAACCAGAACATGCAGATCGGTCCGATCAGTGCCAGGTAACCCCATGGCCAATCGCCGCCGAGGTTGATTGCAAACAAGGAAAGTCCCATCCAGACCAGCCATTCAAAGAAATAATTCGGATGGCGGGACCACGCCCACAGTCCGGTGTTGCAGACTGGCGCAGTCGCGGTCCTACTCTGTTTGAACTGGGTCAGTTGCCAGTCGGCGATTGTGGACCCGGCGAGCCCGCAACAGAGAACGAGTAAGGCCAATCCATCCATCGTCGTTAGCAAGTCAGCTGGATTGCCGGCTGCCAGCATGATTGCCAGCACCATTGGGACGCTCAGGGCCGCCTGCGCCTGCAAGAGCCAGAACATGTTTCGCGGGGCCGCCGGCCCCCACTGTGCGCGCAACTTTTCGTAGCGGGGGTCGTCCGCAATGCGTGTCGTACGCTTCGTGATGTGTCCCGCCAACCTGAGTGCCCAGATCACGACAAAGCAAGTGATCATCAGTTGCCGGTTGCTCAAGGTCTCAGTACCCACAAGCGCCGTTGCACCGATGATACCGGTCAAACCCATGGCACAGGTCCAGATGACATCCACCCATCCCGCGTTGCCGGTGCGTTGCTCCACCGACCAAGCACCGGCCATGCAGATTGCAAGCAGGAACCAGAGCCCCAGAATGATGGAGACTAACGTTACGAGGTCCATCGCCGAGCCTCCGCAATTTGCGCGTTAGCGATTGCCATTGATTGAGTCGTGTCTACAACCGAACCAAGGGCTGGATGAATCGCCCAAGCCAGCCGGTCATTTCGACATGGCCATTGAGCGCAACGAGGCAAATGCACTCCTCGCCCTTTTCGACATAAGGGTTGTGGTCGACGTTGCCGTCGGCCTCGTCGAAATCGCCGGCACCGAAGCGCCCGTGATCATGGCTGAATGCGCCTTTGATGACGCACGTCCACTCTGTGCCGACATGGCGATGGTCGGGTAACCGAGTGCCCGGCGCTGCCTTGAGCATGAAGACCCGGGTGCCGGAGTCGCTTGGGACATCGATGAACTGTCGATACACACCTGGGCCGACCCATTGCCACTTGCCCCCTTCATAAAGCGAAAGCGGAGCCATGGGCCGAGCTGTTGCGGCGATCGTGGTAGTTACGGGCTGCTCGTCGATCAATGTCTCGTCGAGTCGGGCAAGGACAGCATCGCGGGCTGCAGGACCGATCTCGGAAACGGCGGCAGCGTCTGCGGCAGCGGCTTCGATAAGCGTACCGGATGCTTCTGTGATGATGTCGACGGTTTGCCGGCATTCTGTGCAATGCGCCAAGTGCGTCGCAACCACGAGACTGTTGCCTTCGCAAAGACGACCGGTAACGAAAGACGTCAACGTTTCTTCTGACGGATGGTGCTGGATTGTCATGCCAGGTCCTCGAGAGCTTTTTTTAACCGTCGCATGGCCAAGCGGAGGCGAGATTTTACGGTTCCAAGTGGCAACTCCAAGCGCTCGGCGATTTCGCTGTGCGCCACGCCTTCCATGAATGACCATCTCACGACTTCGAACTGCTCTTTTGGCAGCTCCTGCATCGCTGCGCGAACCCGTTTAGCGTGCTCCGAAGCACTGACGAGTTCATCCGGTGTATCAGGGTCAACATCGTCAAACTCGTTCACCATCGCATAGAGCTGCGCGCGCTTGTCACGCCGCGCTTCGTCAATCCGTAAATTGCGCGCGATTGTGAATATCCAAGCCGATGCTGAGCCGCGTTGCGCAGAGAAGTATTTGGCCTTGCGCCATACCGTCAGCAACGCTTCCTGTGCAAGTTCTTCCGCCGTTTCAGGATTAGTCCCGTTGCGGATCAAGAAATACTTCACGCGCGGTGCATATGCATCAAACAGCGCCGCGAATGCGGGTTTGTCCTGCGATCGCGCGATACGCTCGATCAGCTGCTCCGGCGGCAACTCACTCAGGTCCTTGCCTGATCGTTGATCCATAAAGGCTCCCCAGCGGGCTCGTTGGGCCGGAACGCTTTTTCTGAAGCATGCCGGTACTGGCCTAGGAACCGGCATCGCGTCACGGGTTATAGCAGTTTCTGTGTACATGTCAGGGCTACGAACAGTTCGTCGATACAGATCACAGCTGTCTCGCATCGTTGTGCTCGGGCAGGTGATCTAGATATCGGCTGAAATCGTAAACGTGGCGAGATCCATTTCAGGCGCGCGCGCTGGCGCGCACCATCGAGGTTAACTTTTTTGGCAAGAGATGAGAACGTGGTGACCGGAGCGGATGGTCGCCAGCAGCGTATTGCGGTCGTTGGGAGCGGCATTGCAGGCATGTCGGCGGCGTGGCTGATGAATAAGTCTGCCGACGCGGACGTGACGTTGTTTGAGCAAGATGGTCGCATCGGTGGTCATACCTGTACAACAACCGTGGACTCCGGAGGTCGATCCCTGTCCGTCGATATGGGCTTTATCGTCTATAACGAGCAAACCTATCCGAATTTGACGGCGCTGTTTGATCATCTTGGAGTGGCCACTCAAACCACGGACATGTCGCTGGCCGTGTCGTTGGACGACGGGCGGCTGGAGTATGGTGGCGGCAGCCTTGCGCAATTGTTCGCACAAAAGCGAAATCTTTGCCGCCTGAGATATTGGACTATGTTGCGCGACCTGATCCGCTTCTATCGCACGGCGGCCGCAGACATTGCTGATCTGGCGGCGAGTGAGATCACCCTTGGCGCCTATCTTGATGCGAACCGGTACAGCGCCGCGTTCCGGCAAGATCATCTGTTGCCAATGGCGGCGGCCATCTGGTCGATGCCCGCGACGGATGTGCTCAACTATCCCGCTCATGCTTTCATTCGGTTTCACGACAATCATGGGCTTCTCAAATTGGCCAATCGTCCATTGTGGCGAACCGTGACGGGTGGCAGCCATTCCTACGTCGAAAAGCTTATGGCGCCACTTGGCGGTCGGATACGGACGCGTGCTGTCGTCCAATCTGTCGACCGGCGTCAAGATGGTGTCGTGCTGCAGACACGGGATGGTCAAAGCGAATTGTTCGATCAAGTTGTAATCGCAACCCACGCCGACCAGGCAATCAGGCTTCTTGCCGAGCCGACTGCTGCCGAGCGGCGTCTGCTTGGCGCATTTCGCTACAGCGACAATTGTGCGGTTCTGCATTGCGATGAGCGCATGATGCCGCAACGTCGCCGCGCCTGGGCAAGCTGGAATTACATCGGCGGCCGACATCATGACCCTGCGGACCTGACCGTGACGTATTGGATGAACAGCCTGCAGTCGCTGCCGAACGATCTGCCGTTGTTTGTCACGCTGAACCCAAATCGTGAGATTGACCCGGCCAGGGTTATTCAAGCGGAACGGTTTGATCATCCCATCATCGATACCGCGGCCACGAAATCTCAACAGCAGTTGTGGTCGTTGCAGGGGCAGGATCGCATCTGGTATTGCGGCGCCTACTTTGGTGCCGGCTTCCATGAAGATGGTCTTCAATCCGGACTTGCGGTTGCCGAGGCACTCTGCGGGCAAAAGCGCCCATGGCGTGTCGCCAATGAATCAGGCCGAATTGTTGTTGGGGAAGCCCCCGTGCGCCGGTCGTTCGAAGGAGCTGCGATTTGACCCTGCGCTCCGCACTCTACGTAGGGGCCGTCTCCCACCATCGCTTGACGCCGAAGCGGCATTCCCTTCGCCATCGGGTCTACTGGCTGTTGCTGGATCTTGGCGAACTGGCAGAACTCGACTCCGCCTGCCGCCTTTTCTCTCATAATCGCACCAATCTCGTAAGTTTTTACGACCGTGATCATGGTGATGACTCCGGCAAGACGCTGCTCAACCAGGCGCGCGGCCATCTTCGTGCGGCTGGCATCGATGATGCAGGCGTCACGGTACAACTGCTGTGCATGCCCCGGGTCGCTGGCTATGATTTCAATCCCTTGAGTGTCTATTTTTGTCGGAATGCGGATCTGCAATTGATTGCCGTTATTTACGAAGTCAAGAATACATTTGGTGGACAGCATAGCTATGTCATCCCAACGGCGTCGGTCGCCAGCGAGAATTGCAGTCGCGATTCCGTGCGACAAGCTTGTGACAAGACCTTCTATGTTTCGCCCTTCATGGATCTCGACATGTCTTACCGGTTCCGTGTGAGTGCGCCGGATGAAAAGATTGCGGTTGCCGTTCAGGCTTGCAAGGACGACTGCGCCGTCATCAATACCTCGTTAATCGGTCGCCGGTGGGCCTTCACCGATCGCAATCTCCTAAGACTGTCGGTTTCGCATCCTGTTTTGCCTATGAAGGTAACGGGCGCTATTTATTGGCATGCCGTTAAACTCTGGTGGCGTGGTTTTGCTGTCAATAGGGCAATCCCGAGCAGCGACACGTCGGTTACGATCGTCCGCCCTAATCAATGAGACCCTCTGGAATGCATACCGAATCTGCCGGCCAAAACGCGATGCTCCCGCTATTGCCCGAGCGCCTTTTTCGCTCCTACCTCAACAAGCGGTTACGGCTGTTTGACGTTGGCAGCCTTCGCTTGAGATTGCCGAATGGCAAGGAGATACAACATACCGGTACAAAAACGGGGCCAGCTGCCGTCATTGAAATTGACCGTTGGCGACTGTTGAGCAAACTGTTGCTGGAAGGCGAGATTGGACTGGCGCGCTCCTATGTCGACGGAGACTGGTCGACCCCGGATCTCGCTGCCGTGCTCGATTTTGGATTGCACAACGAGGCATCGATTTCGGCTGCGACCCGCGGCCTCGCTGTCGGCCACTTTGTCAATCGTATCGTGCATAGCCGCAACGCCAATACGCGCAAGGGCAGTCGGCGCAACATTGCTGCCCACTACGATCTCGGCAATCGCTTCTACCAACTCTGGCTCGACAGTGAGCTGACCTATTCGTCAGCCATTTTCTCTGGCGATCAGGAAACGCTGGAAGTGGCCCAGACACGCAAACTCGACCGCGTGGTTGAGTTGCTGGATCTGGAAGGCGGTGACAGCGTTTTGGAAATTGGCTGCGGCTGGGGCAGTCTCGCGCGTCGGATCGTTGGCGCCGGTGCCGGGCAGGTGACCGGGATATCGTTGTCGCGCGAGCAGGTTGATTATGCCCGGGCGCATCAGGCTGATTTGACAACCGCTGAAACCCTCAAGTTCGAGTTGCGGGACTATCGCAGTTTGACAGAACGCTACGATCGGGTTGCGTCGATTGAAATGTTCGAGGCGGTGGGTGAGCAGTATTGGCCAATGTATTTCGATGTGCTGCGCCGCTCCCTGAAGCCGGACGGCAAAGCGGTTCTGCAGATCATCACAATTGCAGACGAACTGTTCGAGAGTTACCGCAGCCGACCCGACTTTATTCAACAGTACATCTTTCCCGGAGGCATGCTGCCGACGGTGGCGATCGTGCAGCGTGAAGCAGCGCGGGCGGGCTTGCGCGTTGAACAGTACGAACCGTTCGGGATCAGCTACGCGCGGACGCTTGAAATCTGGCAGCAACGTTTCAATGCGGCGTGGCCGGAGATTGAACGGTTGGGTTTTGACGACCGCTTCCGGCGGATGTGGAACTATTACCTGACGTACTGCGCCGTTGGATTCCGGCACGGTTCGATCGATGTCGGCCTGTTCAAGTTGTCGCCGATCGAAGAGGCCACGGGACACCGACACGCGGAGGCGCCGTAGCATGGGCCGTACCGTTCAAGTCAATGATACCATGCAATCGGATTACTGCTACGAACTTCTGGCACCGGCAGGGGCCGACTTTGATGCCACATTCGAGCCGTTTTACACACCGGCGGAAATGCTGGCGATGGGTGTCTTTGAAGGCAAATACTGTAACGATTGCCGTGATGAATTCCCGAAGTCGTGGTTCAGGGCCGCGAAGATCAGCGACACGCCGGATGAGTCGTTGAACTATTTCGGTATCAAAAGCCGACAGCCGCTTGCTGTCTGGCGTGAAAAGGGGTGGATATACGGACCCGATCCGCGCGGCTGGTTCCAGTGGTATTGCCGCTACTACATGGGTCGGCGGCTGCCTGAGGTCGATGCGAAACAGATCAAGCGCTGGCGGGCGTTCAGCCGGCATGCCGGGCAGATCCGCGCCAACTGTGATCCGGGCGACGTCTTCTGTCGCAGGCGCCAGCGCCAGGCATTGCTGCAATGGTCGTACGACCCGTTGATATGACGCGCTGATACATCCTGGCCCGGGATCACGATGTCTCAAGTTGGCGTGAGCAGCGCTGCGATGTTTACGAATATCTGATAGCCGTCGTCTTAGATGCTGACACAGTGTGTTTTGGTGGGGCCATTAGATGTCGCATCTTTGGGAGGGGCCAGCTGGATGTTCGCGAAACGCCGTTCATACGCCGCATTGATAACATCGCTCATGGCGATTGTTGCTGTGGTTGTACTTGGATGCGCGTCGGCGAATGCGTCATCGCTGCGTGGTTTTTCGGAACTCCCAGCGGTGCAGAGTACGGCTGTTGCGCCTGCCGAAGCGGCGTTCGTCAAGGTCAAGTCCTGCTCGAAAATTGACGCGCTGCGACCGAGCCCGCGTGAGTGTCGTCATACGGTTGGTGCCGGGATCGCGCTGAGGCGGCCTCGATCGTATACCGATGGGGTCGCGGTTGTCGCGTCTGCGCTTCGGATGGTGCCGCTATTTGGCGGCTACGGCGGCCTTAAACCACAGATCGGCGGCACGCGGCTGCCGCGCCTGCCCGGCAGCGTGCGTGCGCCCTTCTGGGCCGTGTTTGCGATGGCACCACAACTGCGCAACTAGCTTTGCCTCCCTGAGATCGATCAGCGAACCCGTAGCAATCTGGTCACGGTCGATCCGCACCTTTTTCACGATCCACAATCCTGATTTGACATTGAGCGGCCCTCATGCGCGAGTGGCCGGAGAGGGGACGAGTAATGAGACAGTACCATCGTTATGCGTATTTGATTGCGTTGGCAGTCGGCTTGGCGACAACGCCGGCACAGGCGCAAACAACCTGGTTGTTTGGACCAGAAAAGAACTCCATAGACGACAAATCCGTCGTCCAATTCCCGCAAAAATACCGCCCAGGCGACATCGTTGTCAGCTTTGGTGACCGGCGGCTTTATCACGTCACGAAATCCGGACAGGCGATGAGCTATCCGATCGCTGTGCCGCGTGCGCAAAGCCGGTGGTCGGGTGTCGAGCGGGTGACCTACAAGAAGGTTGATCCGTCCTGGACACCGACGGCGCGGATGCGTCGCGAGAACCCGAAACTGCCGGCCTTCGTGCCTGGCGGGGATCCGCTCAATCCGCTCGGCGTGCGTGCGCTCTACCTCGGCAACACGCTCTATCGCATCCATGGTACGGATGCGCCCTGGACGATCGGCAAGAACGTGTCGAAAGGGTGCGTGCGCATGCACAACGCGCACGTCATTGAACTCTACGACCGCGTCAAAGTTGGTGCCCGGGTAATTGCCACGTGGGACCGCTATAAGACCGAAGTGGTCGCGAGTGAGACATCGTCGTCCGACGACATCTACGAAAAAGTCTTTGGTTCGCGAAACTAGGTTCACCGCACCATCTTAGCTCTGTCATCGGCCACGTGAGTTATTTGGCCGATGACGACGTTGCTTGATGCCTGTCGGCAGCTTTCCGTCTGCCGGCATCAGACACTGATCTTGCGGCCTTCGTCGCTGGAGCGGTAGACAGCGTCCTCAATGTCCAGGTTGCGCAGGTAGGCGGCGGCGGGGTTTTCCGGAGCCGTGTGATTGAGCCGCGCCTCAACGACGGCCTGTTGCAACAGGTAAACACAGTCACCACCGAATGCATGGTTGCGCCATTCGTACGCGACCTGTTGTGCATCGTTGGCGCCATGGGCGCGCAACGTGATGCCGCCATCGCCATCCAGCTCGATCGTGCCAGCAGATCCTTCGATCAGCAACTCGCCCATCGTCAACCGGCGGTTTTCAGCGGCGTGGTCGGCGAGGCGATTGCCGTCAAACAGGCCGCGTGCGCCGCCCTCGAAATCCATCAGAATGGTGCCGGCGTCCTCGCCGGCGATCGCCGGATTGAGTTTGCGCAGGTCGGCGTAGACGGCGGTGACCTCACCGAACAGGAAGCGGAAGGTATCGATCAGGTGGATCGCTGTTTCGTGGACGAGGAAGCGTTGCATCTGCTGAAAGTAGGGCTGCCGGTCGAGGTAGGCGTCGGGCCCCTGGCCGTCACCGGGGCGCAGACGGAAGGTGACCTGATAGGTCTCGCCGATGGCGCCGTCATCGAGCAGTTGCTTGATTTTGCGATACCATGGCTGGAAGCGGAAATTCTCGTGGATGACGAGATCGATGCCGGCCTCAGCTGCGATGCGCGTCGCTTCGCGGGCGGTGGCGGCGTCAGTACAAAACGGTTTCTGACAGATCGCGGCAACGCCATGCCGGGCTGCGATCCGGATCGCCTCGAGATGGGTTTCGGGCGGCGTGATGATGTCGAGGAGATCGGGCTTGGTGGCGGTGAGCATCGCGTCGATGTCGGTGAACACGTGCGGAATGGCGTAGAGGTCGGCGATTTCGCGGGCCTTGTCGGCTGTGCGGTTGCAGATGCCGACGAGATCGACGGTCTCGAGCCGGTGCCAGGCTTCATACTGGAAGCGCGAGAAATATCCGGCGCCAACGGCGGCGACCTTGAGTTTGGCGGGCATGCGATGGGCCTCTGCGGGGATGGTGGTGTTCGTGCGTGTGCCGCAGAGGTTTATAGGGAACGGGGCGCGAAGGGTAGGGGGTGGTGTGTCATTCCATTCACCCCTGAAACGCGCGGATTTCACCTAACAAGGCGAAGGTTGCGCAATAGACCCGCGATATTCTTGAAAACGCTATTGAGCTGATCACCAGTTGGAGCGTGATAGTAGCACTTGCCGTCTGTGCCGCCGTTCCGGCAGACGCTTGCACAACCTTTCATCAGATCTATTACGGATGCAGCATTTTTATCGGACTGAGTCGCCTTGCTGTTGGCGGCTTCTAGTTTCGCTTCTGCTGCCAGCAACTCTTGATTGAGGGCGTCAACAGAAGCCGCTGCATCTTTCGATGCCTGCTTTTGTTCATCTGTGGCATTTGGATCTTCTGCTTCTCTTTCTGCTTTGATTTTCGCCCGTGAAGCTTCATCGATTCTGGCGTCGATATCGTCTAATTTGGCCCTCGCATCTGCGATGGCGGCCGCGGCGTCAGATATCGTTCCGAAGGTTATCGTAAAAAGCGTTATGTTGTCCTTTGACTCCTTTACGTTGCTGCACACACGGGCTGTTTTATCGTCGAGCTCTTTGTTAGTTGGTTGTTCTATTCCGTACGCTGAGAAGGGCAACCCCGTAACATTGTTTTCTCCGTCAGTTAATAATATAATCGCCCGATCCGTTGTTGCTGAGCGCGCAACGTGATCAGCTGAAGGCTCCGAGTTGGGGTCTGTTGTAAACTCGAAGTTGGGTGAGGCCACGCGCCAGCCCCAGACGAGTCCTTGTGGGATTGCTGTCTGTCCGCCAGTTTTCATTTTTGTGATTGCGTCCTGAACGACGTTTGAAGCATTCGTCAGGGGTTGAATTGCCGTGAGACTGCATCCTCCGTGCGGACCTCGAGCTAGTCTGAAGGGAATGCCACCCAAGTAGCGGTCGATGTTTCGTAAATTACCATCTTCTGGGTCGGGCAGATAGTCATTGATAGTTCGAACTAGTTTTCTGTCGTCGCCATACTTAAATTTCTCTCGATTGCCGGGGCCTTCTTCATCGGGTGCAAACATTGGTACCCAACTTGATGATGGGCTCAAAAGTTCGTCGTCAGGATATGGCAAAGCGCGCACACAGCCGCGCCAATCAGTTTTTAACCCGAGACTGAATAAATCGATTAGATTATCTATTGTTACTTCTTTTCCGTCAACACTGTGAACCGTTCCGCCGTTCTTGTTTGTGAAATCAACGAACTCCCTGTGCATCTCCGAGATGCCGGTGCGGTCGAGCCAGTCTGCCTGCCTAGCAGCGCCAACGTTCACGGATGATGAAAATGGCACCAAGCCGATTTTGACTGAATTTGAACCTGATGCCGCCTTAAACAACTCTGTCGTAAGATCCCGGGCCGCGGTTTTAAGGGCGACGATTTTTGATTTCTTTCCGAGGCACGTGTCTTCGAAACGAATAGGTTCTTGATCCTGACTGCTTGCTTGAGTAGGACATTCGTCGCCTGGTTCGTTAGGTTGGGCCGGATGGAGCATCGAAACTGTATTGTCTAGCACCATGACGACTTCGATGTTTGGTGGACCTGTGGTCGCCGCGATAACCGTTACAGGCAGTTTGTCGATGCCAATAAGGGTCAGAAAATTTGCCTTCACGTTCGCCCTGATTTCCACGCGGGCTTGCTCGGTGGTCAATTCGGGTATGTTGATGTCAACTTTCTCAATGGAGCGCGTGATTTTGGGATAGTTCGCATCGAGAAACGCCCGTGTAAACGTACGCGCACGCGCCTGATCCGTTATGCCGGCACTGGTCAACGCCAACGCTGCTGCGTCTGCGGCGGTCGCCAGCCGCTCACGGACTGTCAGGGCGCGACCATAATCCAACGCCCCACCCACCAGCGGAATCAATACGCCTGCCATCAAGGCGAAGATGATAAACGCGACGCCGCTGCGGTCTTGGCCGAAGCGTGCAAACAGAGATCGGATCATGAAGTCTTACCCGTCCATCAAGTTGGTCAATTGCTTTGATGCTACGCAACGACCGGGTCGTCGTCCTGGACGGGCCATGAAGTTTTCCTAAATGCCAAGGGACGCCGGCAAACAGGCATCACCAGGCGGCCCGCACGCCGGAGCGCCGGGGATAGGAGAGCGGTACGGGGCAACAGCTCGCCGCATCCGAATTCTATTTTAAGCGACGTGCTGTCGCCCCGTGCAGGATTATGCGCTGGGTCTCGCCTGAAGAGCGCCGGGCGTACGTTGCGCCGACGCGTGACCTGCAGCCCGTCCCCTCGCAAGGTCGCCACCGGTGCGCGGCCCCTCAATGGGCGGGATGAGAAGCGTATACATGGGTTGCAGGCACCGGGGATAAGTCGCGGCCGGGCGCAAGTGATGGTGTCATGTGCGCGTCGCGCTTGGTGGCGGAGTTGGCAGCCGTGCGTATGGAGCGGCCCCGAATGACATGAGCCCAGCTTGCGCTGTGTGCGTTGCGCCCGACCAGGGGCTGAGGGGTGGGCGGAGACCTCGATGCGTGTCTCGGTTTGTGAGGGGCGGGAAATAGATTAAGCCACCGGTCTTTCCTATGGTTCTAAGTGGCAACTCGGTGTCCGCATACTGCTATTCAAATGCGAAAGGGAACGACAAAATATTTTGGAATAATTATGCGACAGCACCAATTCAACCTTCTGTTTTCGTTGCAATCGCCAATACATGAACGAAAGTTCATCCGTAATTCAGAATTTTGCGCACCCGACTCAGATTGTGTCGCCGCATTGCTTCGACAGAGCAACGACGTCTAATTTCATCGGGGAGACAATCGCAATCATGAAACGCATTCTATGTATCACTGTCGCGGCCACGCTGCTCAGCAGCGCTGCCGCTTTGGCTGGTGGTGGCCATGGTGACCACGAACGGTCAGCGTCCGGGTTTTACGTGGGCGCCGCAGCGGCCTACGCGAGTGGGGACTATTCTGCCGATTTCGGCAAGGGCAAACGAAGTCGTGAGGCATCCGGCGGCCTGTTTGGCGTCAAAGCCGGTTACGGGTTCAAAATCGGCTCGATAACGATTGGTCCGGAAGCTGAGTTTCTCGGGTCGACCGTTGAGTATCAAAAGCGCGAAGGTGTTCCGAATGATACGGACGACTCAGATGAAGAAAGCGTCGCCCGGAACGTCGGCATCAATATTGGCTCTGACTGGCTGGCATCGGTGCAGTTGCGCGCGGAAACCAGCCTGGGGGCCATTCGGCCATACGTGGTCGGTGGCATCGCGTTCCAGAAACTGACGTTCGGGGCGGATACCGACGACCTCAGCTTTTCCGATAGCGATACGCAGACGGGTTGGACGCTCGGCGCCGGTGTTACGCTGGTCGCTGACAAAGGGTTCACGATGGATCTTGGCTATCAGTACTATCGTTTCGACGACGACGTTGACATCAAGACGGGTGCGGAAACGTCGATCAACTCTGACACGACGACAGATATTCATGCCATCCGTGTCGGTGGAACCTTCCGGTTCTAGTGTTCCGAATCCGACGCTTGGTGCCCAAGCGTCTGCGCAGAAACACGAGACAACTTTGATTGTGTTCTGGATTCACGAACACGATCCGACGTTCACCCGGAATCCAGTGTTCAATCCAGAACACTAGCTTCTCGTTGCTTCGCACGTTCTTGAAGCGCTCGTGTATATGCGTGTGAAGCTGGCGTCGTTTCGCTCACAGTCCCGCGAAACGACGCCTTCTGTGTTTGCCTGCGTCGTCTGCGATTTTCTGTTTTGTCAATCGTGTGCCGCCAAACGAATGACCGGTTGGCGGCATCTATCGCTGGTCGATCAATCGGCCGCGCGACGTGTTGCGCCTCAGCTTGCCGTTGCTGCATGATCCGCGCTATCTAGGCGCTTTCATCAGCGGACGCCGGGGCAGGGTCATCATGAACGAACCAAAGTATTCCATCGCGGTCATCAAGGGCGACGGTATCGGCGTCGATGTGACGGACGCGACGTTTGCCGTGGTTGCCGCAGCCCGCGACCGGGTCGGCGGTTTCCAGCTTGAGCTCAACGATCTGCTCGCCGGGGCCGGCTACTACAAAGAGACCGGCAAGGATGTTGCGCCAGACACGGAGGCGCGGGCCGGAGAGGCGGATGCGATCTTTCTCGGTGCGATCGGCCTGCCGTCCGTGCGTCATGCGGACGGGACCGAGATCTCGCCGCATTTGCGCCTGCGCGACATGTTCGGGCTCTATGCGGGTGTGCGCCCGATCAAGGCCTACCCGAATGCACCGCAGCGTCTCGCCGATCCGCGCGGCGCGGAGATCGACCTCATCGTGCTGCGCGAGTCGACCGAGGGGCTGTTTTATTCCGCGGCCGTGCACAATCGCTGTCCGGTCGACACCGATGACGAGGTGCAGGACATCCTGCGCATTACACGCCCGACGACGGAGCGCCTCCACGATTTTGCCTTCAAGCTGGCTGCCAAGCGCAAGGCGCGTGGCGGCAAGGGGCACGTGACATGCGTCGACAAGGCCAACGTGTTCCGCTCGATGGCGTTCTTCCGCAAGATTTTCGATGAGCGCAAGGCGGCTTTTCCGGACATCGCCGTCGGCTACAACTATGTCGATGCGACGGCGCTCGACCTGATCCGGCGGCCGTGGGAGTTCGACGTCATGGTGATGGAGAACATGTTCGGGGACATCATTTCGGATCTCGCCGGCGGGCTTGTCGGCGGCATGGGTATGGCGTCGTGTGCGGAGGTCGGTACGGCGCACGCGCTGTTCCAGCCGGCGCACGGCAGCGCGCCGGATATCATGGGGCAGGACAAGGCCAATCCGCTCGCTGCGATTCTGAGTGGGGCGCTGATGCTCGACTATCTTGGCGACAAATCCGATCAGCGGCAGCTTGGCGACGCCGCGCATCTGATCGAGCAGGCGGTTGAGGCGGGCTTTGCCGCGAACCGCATTCGGCCGATGGAGTTCGGCGGTGACATGGGCACGGAGGCGGTGACGCGCGAAGTGATCGAGCAGGTCAAGGCCGTCAAGGTTTGAGCGGCGGCGGTTTGCGGCGGTCGATCATTCGGGCTTCGTGATAAGGTCGTAGGCCAGCTTGGCCGCGGCGACGTCCATGATGGCGATGCCGACGGAATCAAAAACCACCGTCGTGCCGGACGGCACGGTCTTGGTGCCGGCGAAGATCTCGCCAATCTCGGCGAAGATCTTGCAGCCCGAACCGCGGATGTTGCCAGCCTGATTGAGCGCGGCATCGACGGACTCGACGAGCACCGTGTTGGCCATCGCGGCATCGTCGAGCTCGCGGCCATCAAGCGTGTTCCAGCCAACGGCGGTCACGAACGCGCCGGGCTTGAGCCAGTTGCCGCTGAGCACCGGTTCGGTCGCCGATGTGGTGCAGGCGATGATGTCGGCGTCGCGCACGGCCGCTTCGGCGCTGGCAACAAAACGGGCGCCGATGTCGCGCGCCACCGCCTCGCCTTTGGCCGGGTTGCGCGACCACAGGCGCAGCTCCTGCCATTGGCAAACATGCGCCAGTGCTTCGGCATGGGCGCGCGCCTGGATGCCGTTGCCCAGGATCGTGACGACGGCTGGTTTCGGTGACGCCAGCTTGCGGGCCGCGGCGGCGGAGATGGCAGCAGTGCGCATCTCGGTAATCAGGCGGCCATCCAGGACGGCGAGTGGCGAGCCGTTGTCGCGGTCGAAGACCAAGATGACGGCTTGATGGGTTGGCAGGTCGGTGCCGGCGTTGTCGTGAAAGAGCGTGACGACCTTGACCGCCATCGCTTCGCCGACCGCCGGCATCGCTGCGATGATGGCGTCCTTGCCGGGTACCGGCACCATCTGGCGGACGGGCTGTTCAACCTCGCCAGCCGAAAACGAGATCAGCGCGCGCTCCATCGTGTCGATCAATGGGCCCCACTCAAGGACGGCCGCGATCTCGGCTTCGCAGAAGTACGGCAGGGCCGCGGTTGCCTTGGCAGATGCCATGATCGCCTCTCCCTTAGCAGGTGTAGTTCATGCCAAGCCGGCCGCCGTCGACATAGATGGTTTCACCCGTGACATAGCTCGCCTTGTCGCTCGCAAGGAAGGCGACGACGTCGCCGATTTCACGTGGCGTGCCGATGCGTTTGAGCGGCGTGCGCGACATCACCATTTTCATGGCTTCCGGATTGGCGTTGACGCCGGCCATCATCTCGGTGTCGATTGAGCCGGGGCCGACAGCGTTGACGCGGATGCCATGCGGTGCCAGTGCCAACGCTGCGACCTTGGTCAATTGCATGACGCCACCCTTCGAGGCGCAATAGGCGGCGATCGATGGGATTGCGACCTGTGCGTTGATCGACGACATGTTGACGATCGCGCCCTTGATGTCCTTGGCAACCATGGTTTGAGCGGCGCGCTGCAAGGCGACGAACGTGCCGGTCAGATTGACGTCGATAACCTGCTGGTATTGCTCAAGCGGTAATTCGAGAAAGTCGCCGGGCTGGGCGATGCCGGCATTGTTGACGAGG
>JAGDYV010000249.1:0-3579 GCA_049116495.1 Hyphomicrobiaceae bacterium
GTTGCAGCCGTCGCCGCCCATGACGCCGTTGCCGCATATCTTAGTGACAACACACCACTACAACTTAAATGGCCGAACGACCTGTTGATCGGTCCAGCAAAGGTTGGCGGAATCCTGGTGGAAAGTTCCAAGTACGACGACGATATTGTCGTCATGATCGGGATCGGCGTGAACATAAGCGTCCTCCCGGAAGTTGGTGGCCGCGACGTAACAAAGCTTGATCTGCATGGCCGAGCGCCAAGTCCCAGCGAACTGGTTCAACGTCTCGCGGACACGATGGATACCTGGCTGGCCACCTGGGCCAATGGTGTTGGCTTCGATGCTATCAGAACGGCCTGGCTGGAACGCGCGCACCCGCTCGGCCAGTCGCTGACGGTGAATACGATCAAGCATCAACTCGCCGGAAGATTTGCGGGCCTTGCCGATAACGGCGCCCTGTTACTGACAACAGAATCCGGTGAAATCGTCCGTGTCGAACACGGCGATGTTGCGCTGGCTGCCACCCTTCCAGTTTTGGAGACGCGCGCATGAGCGACGCTAACGCATCAACTCAAGAGACTGATGATGAACTCGTCATGGTTGCCCTCGGCGGCCTCGGTGAGATCGGCATGAACGTCTATCTCTACGGCTTGGGACCGGTCGATAATCGACGCTGGTTGATGGTCGATTTGGGTTTGACGTTTCCTGGACCAAACGAACCCGGCGTCGACGTGGTCTTGCCCGATCTCAAATTCATTGCCGAGCAGCGCACACAGCTCGATGGCATCGTCATTACGCATGCTCATGAAGATCATCTCGGTGCACTGATCGAAAGTTGGCCGATGCTGCGCTGCCCGGTCTATGCAACGCCGTTTACGGTTGGCATGCTCAAGGCGAAACTCGCCGAATTCGGTGGTGACATGACGCCGGAGATTCACGAGATTCCAATCGACAGTCGCTTTCAGGCGGGTGTCTTCGATCTTGAACTCATATCAATGTCACATTCCATTCCAGAGACATCGGCGGTCGTTATTCGGACGCCGCACGGCACCGTCTTTCACACGGCCGATTGGAAACTCGACGAGCAGCCCCTGATCGGGCGATCGACCAACGTCAGCCGCATAAAGGAGATCGGGGAAGAGGGGGTGATGACGCTGGTCTGCGATTCGACCAATGCCTTTCGCGATGGCACATCACCGTCCGAAGCAGATATTGCAAAATCGCTGACTGAGATCATCGCTGCGCAAACCGGGCAAGTGGCGATGACGACATTCGCGTCGAACTTGGCTCGGGTTTACGCCGCTTCTGAAGCGGCCAAGGCTACAGGTCGGCGGCTGCTGGTCGCAGGCCGCTCGCTGCATCGAGTCATTCAGGTTGGTATTGATACGGGCTATTTGCCCGAAGATTTCACCTATCTGGATCAAGAGCATTTCGGCTACATGGAGCGCGGTGAGGCACTGGTCATTGCTACCGGCAGCCAAGGCGAGGCGCGGGCGGCGATGGCCCGCATCGCCGAGGGCAGTCATCGCGACATCAAGCTCACGCGTGGCGACACGGTAATCTATTCATCACGAACGATCCCAGGCAATGAAAAGTCCGTGCTGGCCGTTCAGAACCAACTGGCAGAGCGCGGTTACAAGATCGTCACTGATGCGGACGCCCTGGTCCACGTGACCGGCCATCCGCGCCGTGAAGAACTGGCCCAAATGTTTGCCTGGATCAAACCGCAAACTGTGGTGCCGATGCACGGTGAGGCCCGCCATCTGCAAGAAAACGCGCGCCTTGCCACGGAAGCCGGCATTCCGCGCGCCCATAAGATTGTCAACGGAGAGATGCTGCGGCTGGCGCCTGGCACACCCAAGCAGATCGATGATGTGCCCGTTGGACGGCGCTATCGTGATGGCCGATTGTTTGTGGCAGAAGGTGAGAATGCCGTACGTGAACGGCGAAGGCTCGCCGTCGTTGGCATCGTTGTCGTCGCCATGGCGATCGATCAGCGTGGCAATGTGATCGGCGAACTGGATGTCGCACTCGACGGCGTGCCATCACACAACGCGCGCGAAGAATTAATGGAAGATATTATCCTGGACACTGTCGACGGCACAATCGATAGCATCCCCCCCAAACGCCGCAAAGATCCCGAGGTCCTGCGTGAAGCGGTTCGACGGGCCGTGCGCTCCGCGGTTGACAATGCATGGGGCAAAAAGCCCATTGTGAAAGTGCTCATGACGCAGTTGCGTACCAAGGGATAGAAACATCGCCTCGCACGGTTGCAAAGATCACCGCAGCAGGCAGAAACCGTTGGAGTTCATATCATGATCGGTCGCCTGAACCATGTTGCGATTGCCGTCAAAGACATTGCGGCCGCTGCCGCTGTTTATCGAAATACGCTGGGTGGTGATGTGACAGATGCCGTCGCCCAACCGGATCACGGGGTAACCACCGTATTCATCAATCTGCCGAACACCAAGATCGAGCTGCTGGAGCCCCTTGGCGAGGGCTCGCCAATCGCCAAATTTCTTGAGAAGAACGCAGACGGAGGCATTCATCATCTGTGTTACGAGGTCGAGAGCATTATCGATGCGCGCGACAAGTTGGTTGCGGAAGGCGCCAGGGTGCTGGGCGACGGCGAACCTCGAATTGGGGCACATGGCAAACCCGTACTGTTCCTGCATCCCAAGGATTTTTGCGGAACCCTCGTCGAACTCGAAGAAGCCTGAGAGGGGTAGGGAATGAGCCTGATATTCGGCATCGCGATCTTCTTTGTTGTGTGGTGGATTGTCCTGTTCGCCGTACTGCCGTTTGGCGTACGAACCCAAGGCGAAGCTGGCGAGACCGTGGCCGGTACGCCACCCAGTGCACCCGCAAGAATACAAATTGTTCGCATATTCTTCATCAACACCGCCGTCTCGGTTATTGTTTTCGGCCTTGTATGGGCTGCTATAGAGTTCGATTTCTTCAACATTTCCGAATTGGCCAACAAAGTTCAAAATTGAGCATAATTCGGAGCGCTCACGCACAGCCCAGCGAAGGGTCTCATTGCGTTGCTGTCACCGAAACGGTATGAGCCGTCTAGGCGCGCCGTTTGCTCCGCTAACCGGGCGCGCCATAGGCATTTGAACGGTTGTGAACAAACTATGCATCTCTCCCGATATTTTCTGCCCGTGCTGCGTGACACGCCGAAAGAGGCGGAGATTGTCTCGCACCAGCTCATGCTGCGAGCCGGCATGGTGCGCCAGGCGAGCGCCGGCATCTATTCGTGGCTGCCATTGGGTTTGCGGGTTCTGGACAAGATCGCAGACATCGTGCGCGAAGAGCAGAACCGTGCAGGTGCGGTCGAGGTGTTGATGCCGACCATTCAGTCGGCGGATCTGTGGAAGCAATCGGGCCGCTACGAAGACTACGGCAAAGAAATGCTGCGTATCGAGGACCGCCATGAACGCGAGATGTTGTACGGACCGACCAATGAAGAATTGATCACGACGATATTTCGCGATGGCGTGCGGTCGTATCGTGATCTGCCGCGCAACCTCTATCACATCCAATGGAAGTTCCGCGATGAAATCCGGCCTCGTTTCGGCGTGATGCGCGGCCGCGAGT
>JAGDYV010000250.1:0-14154 GCA_049116495.1 Hyphomicrobiaceae bacterium
GATGACCGCTGCTGGTGAAAGCGGACAGGCGTCGTCGTCGAGGTGCCAGATCGGTGCTACGCCGACACATGGACGGGCGCACTCGCCACACGTTCGCGAAGATCAAAGAAGAGAAGTTAGCAGCGCACGGTCAATAAACTCCGGCACAGGTGTAGGCCCAGTCGATAAGCACTCAGTGGCCGGCGTGAAATGCTCTCGAGTCGTTCCTCTTAGTCGGGTCGTAAACGGGAGTGCTCAATCATTTAGCGGTCGAGTAGCGTTACAGCGATGGGTTCTTGCGAATCGGTTGGTGTTTATTGGTTCAACACACGCGCCATGCGTTTCTGCCGATTAAATTTCGACCACCCGATCCAGGTGAATCCAATCACGGCAGGCAGTGAGATGACGGTTGGCAAGAAGGTCAACAAGACCAGTACGAATGGCAGGGCCCACAGCCACCTGAGTATCACTTCGCAATTCTGGCCGATCGATTTCGCGCTGTGTGAGACCCGCGCGTTTGCTGTCTGCACGCGGTCTAGAATGTCTTGCGAGCGCAGTTCCTCGGTTGTCCATTGTTCATTGGCACCGTACGATCGAGCAATGTGCCGTTCCTTCCGCTTCGCCGAGGACGACGCCAGTTCGCTACGCTTTCCGAAGGTATCTCGTTGCGTCGCCCCCCACGGGCGTTCTCCGGCGCTGGCGCCGACAACGGACGGCTGGACCGGTCGCTTTGGCGAACGGGTTCCAAAGGGTCGAGGTTGACCGACCCCGAAATTGCGGTTTTTGCGCGGTGCCTGAGCTAGGGCATCCTCGAGCAAGACATTTGTCGTTGCACTGATCGCTGCGATGCGTGCAGCAATCGACGGATGCGTCCACTGGTCCGTACCGGCGACATTGGAAATCATCATGGCTTGGAGTTGCGGGTCCATGCCGTCGATCTTGTCGTTTTCCGCGATCTTGTGGAGCGCGGTCATCAATGCTGCAGGGTCTTTCACCATTTCGATGGCGCGCGCATCGGCGATGAACTCACGCTTCCGGGAAATGAGATGCTTCACGCTGTCTGCAACGAAGTAGGCCAGCACGATGGCGCCGTAACCGATGAAAAGACTCTGCCATGCTGCGAAATAGAATGCCGCGCCGAAGCCGATCGCTGACTCGATGGGCTTGTCACGGATGTACTCGACCGTTTTGCGACTGTTCTTCGTGACGACGCCGGCACATAGGTTGGCGATTGTCATCAAGCGATTGTCGCGGTTCTCGATATGTGCGAACTCGTGTGCGAGTACCGCCTCCAATTCTGCATCGGTCAGCGACATCATTAGACCTTGGGTGACGCCAATCACGGATGTCGCCGGTGACATGCCGCTCGCGTAGGCATTCAACGCGGCGCTCGGCACCACTTCGAGCTTCGGCATGGGAAGCCCGCGCGCAATTGCCATCGGCTCGACCAATCCGTAGAGGCGTGGCTCATCCCGCCGATCGACACGGATGGCGTTGGCCTGCCGCCGGGTCAGAGCCGTGTTGAGCCAGAGGCCGACGAGGACATAAAGCGCAGCCAGCAGGAGAATGGCGAGCCCGATGCTGCCGAGCAGAGCATCGCGTTCCCAGAAACGTGTCCAGACCTCTAAGATAGTGTTCGGAATGGTCACCCCCATCTCGGCCAGGGGGTCTGTTGAGCGGTGCAGGCTGTTTGAAATCAGAGAGCGCGCGGGCCGGTCGCCGGTGGTGCCGCGGAGCATGATCTCGACCGGGCTCCCAAGCGAAATCAGAATGACAGAGGTTGCGACGTAAAGCGTTTCGAGCAGAACAACGAACCAAGCAAACAGCGCGAGGGATCGAAAGTTGTTTTCGCGTATGTGTGCAAAGAGCCCCTTCGGCGGTGGCAGGGTTGCCGTACTCGCAACCCCGGTAGGGCTTTCGCCGTCTGTAGGGGGCGACATCAGGCAGGTTTCACCACAGGCGCATCCTCCATAAAGATGCGGTCTTCGCCGAGGTCATAGAAATTTTCGCGTCGAATGTTGCATTTTGCAGCAATGACGGAGCCCGGGAACTGGCGGATCGCGGTATTGAACTCATTCGTAGCCAGATTGAGGAACCGGCGCGACGCTGCAATTTTGTTTTCCATGTCTGAGATTTCGGCGCGCATCACGGCGTATTCCTTCTGCGAGCGCAATTCAGGGAATTTGTCGGCAACAGACATAAGATCACTGAGGTTGTTGCCAAGGGCTAATTCCGCACGAAACTGTGCTTGACCGGTTGCCGCCTTCAATGCTTCGAGGCGCGCATTCAACACACGATCGATCGCGCCCTTCTCCATCTCGACGAAGTTGTTGATCGTCTGGATGATGTTCGGGATCATGTCGTGGCGCTGGCGGATCTGAACGTCGATATCAGCTGCAGCCTGTTCGCAGCGACTTTGTAGAGCCATGACCCGATTGAAGTTGAAAAGCCCGTACACGACGGCACCGACAATCAAGGCCAGCAGCCCGGCCGCAAATACAAGCACACTCGTTATCATTTTCTGTCACCCGCAATGAAAACCCATACCGATACGGGATGATAAACTAGTGCAAAATGGTGAATGTTGACTTGGGATACTTGGCTAGCAATTTCAAAATGATTGACCCAAATCGTTACATCAAACGGCTTTGAAAAAATTAGTAGGAAATTCAACTATGTATGCAAGCCTGAGGACACGTGCGACGACGGTCGCCGATTTCCAGTATACTGGTAGTTTAGAGTTTCTTTCTGGAGGAAGTTAATGAGCGAGTCTCTCATCTCACGGATCAATCGCCTTATCTCGGGCACGGTACACGGCGGCGTCGATGCGCTGGAATCGGCAATGGCGGAAACGACCATGCGCGAGGCCATTCGCGAGGTGGAGCGCACGATTGATGATGTGCGGGATCAGCTGAACGACGCGCGGCGCGAGCAGCAAGTTGCGGCCCGACGCATCCAAAATACGCAGGAAAAGATCGAGCAACTCGGCGACAAGGTTCAATCGGCCTTCGATGCCGGACGTGAAGATCTGGCCGAGGCAGCGGTCAACCGTCAACTTGATCTCGAAGCGCAAATTCCCGTCCTGGAAAAGACCCGTGACGCTGCGGCTGAACGCGGCGCGGAACTGAGCGGCTACGTCACGGCACTAAACGGTCGCAGATCTGAAATGGAAGATGAGCTGACCGCCTACCAGCAGATGCAAAAAGAGCTAAGCGATGTCTCTGTGGACGGTGATCTAGCGGGGGAGACGTGCGGCCACGCAAAACGCGCTGACCAGGCCCAAAGCGCCTTCAACCGGGTCATGAAAAGCGCAACCGGTGTCGCCGGGATGGCGCCGAGTGATCGCGACACGATGGCAAAGCTGGTCGAACTCGAAGCCGTGCAGCGCAAAGAGCAAGTTGCCGAGCGTCTCGCAGCGTTCAAGGCCAAGCACGAAGAAAAAGCCTCGGCGTAACAAACTACTGCCGTCCCATCGCGGATGGGACGGCATGGCTTCGTTGTGATTGCTCTGAATTCGGCAACCGGTACGCCTTCACGCGCAAACAACATAGCTAGCGAAATTGGCACCGCAACGGACCGCGTGCTTGCAACGGGGCAGACGCGAAATGCAACTTCAAGAGATGCGCAAACGCCTGGTGGAGCACGGTCAGTCGAATAGGCCCGCCATCAACGAGTTGACTGACGGCTCGACCTCGTCACAGCGCATTCCGAACCATAGCGCAACCCGTGGGTTATTCGGGCATATTCAGGCGAACAACTTTCGGTCGATCATCGTTTTTGCGGTCTTCCTCTGTCTTATTCAGGTCATTCAACTCGCCGTGTTGATTCTGGTCGCGCAACCGGAACGTGGTCGCACTTTTCAAACGTCACTCATTCGCAGCGCGTTGCTAAATCCGGGAGCGTCTATTTCTCGGGCCGCGGACCAGATGCGCTCCGCGCCAGTCGAGCGTCCGGCGGTCAAAAGCTTATCAGAAGACATCCGGTCAGATCTTGCCCTCATTTGGAAAAGCTTGACGACACAAGGGGGACTGTTCGATGGGAGGACACTTTGGATTCTCATTCCATCAACGCTTTATGTCTTCGGTGGGCTCTGGTTCGCCTCGGTTTTTGTCAGGCGGCAAACAGGTGCCCGCCGGGTGGCGCGCAGTGACGAACCGCGCCTCTATAGGACCGTCGAGAAACTGACGATGGCCCGTGGGCTGCCGATGCCGGCAATCGAGGTAATCGATTCGGCAGGGCGCAATGCCTATGCCAGCGGTTTCCATCCGCGCAACTCAGCGGTCGGTGTCAGCCGCGGCCTGCTCGACAATCTCAACGACGCCGAACTTGAAGCCGTTCTGGCACACGAAGTCGCTCACATCGAGGGACGCGACAATCGTCTGATGACGATTGCCAATTTGTGCACGGGTGCCGTTTCCAGTGTCGGGCGCAACCTGCTGCAATGGGCGAGAGATAACACGATCGGGCTCTTGTTGGCGGCAAACGTTTTCATTTGCTTTGTGCCAGCCGTCAAGTCGATCCTGTTCATCGTTTTGGTGTTCGGGGCGTGGTGCATCGCCGATCTCGTGCGCAAGCTGATTTCGCAGAAGCGCGAATTCATTGCTGATGCCCGCGCCATTGAAATCATGAAGTCCCCCGCGGCGCTTATATCGGCATTGCGCAAGGTGGCGCGGAACGACGCGATCGATGGTCTTACGCCTGAAGTCCAGGCCATGATGATTTCGAATCTCAGCGATGTTGGAGCCGGCACTCACCCGTCGATTGATGCTCGCGTTCGTGCGATCGAGGAGACGACCTCGGTCAATTGGGCCGAAGTGCAGGCGATTGGTCGGCAACCTGCTCCCGCCAACGCTGCCGGTGAGTTGAGGAACGGCGACCTCTACTCCGACGATGCACCGAACACCTTTGGCCGTCGGCGACGCTCCAAGACGCACGATTTGCCCGGTCATCGAAGTACTATTGAGAACGAGAAGCTCGAGGATGTCTACAAGCTGCTGGTCGGGTTGGACGGCTTTGTCGTATCGGTCGTCAAGGGCGTGGCCAAATTCCTCACATATGCGCCCTTCCTAACGTGGCTCATGTTGCCAGTTGCCCTGCTTGCTGCACTCTTGAGCAGCATCACGGGTTTGCCGGCCTCTGCGTCCTTGATCATCGTGCTCGGTGGCGCCTTGATCTGGTGGTACAGACCAAAACGGGTGCACTGATCGTTTCGCGACGAAAAGTAAGACAAGCCTCGCGGGCAGCACGCCGATCCGAGGGATGAATGACCTACCGCAGATGTCCGTTGAGTGGCTATGAAAACAATCAGGGGTCGATGAGGCGCTATGTCAAAGCAAGCTCGGCTTTACGGAAGCAAACAAAACAATCGATTGGCAAGCGGCTTCCTGTTCCTGGGGTTTCTTGTACTTGCGCTCCTGGTCACTTTCGCAGCGGTCTTCGTTAATACCTGGATGATGCTATTTCAGGCTGCGCTTTCTGGTGTGCCCCTTGAATTCATAAAGCCTTCTGCGTGGGAACGGACCACACTCATATTTCAAGATGCATGGTACCATCCCATCGTCCTTACCTGTCTTTGGTTGCTGATCGTCATCCTGTTCCACCGACGACTCATCCTCTGGGGGCAGGCGGTTCATAATGTCTCTTCCAAAGATGAGCCCGTCTTATTCCGGGAGGTCGACATCCTTGCAATTCAGACGGGGATGATGTCACCGAGAATTTGGATCATGGAAGTGACGGCGAAGAACGCCTTCTCAATTTCTCTTTGGGGAAGCAAGGCCAACATTGTCGTGACACGGGGCTTGTTGGACGCACTCACAGCGAAGGAATTGCGCGCAGTGTTGGCGCACGAGTTCAGTCACCTCAAAAACGAGGACAGCAGTCTCTACATCGTGTCTTCGGTATTTACAGGGAGCCTGCTGCTGTTGGCGGGCGGTCAGACATTTGCACGCCTCTCGCTGCTGATGTCTCCGATGTTCTTGCTCCTACTTGTGATGAAGCCGCAATATCTGGTTATGGTTTTCTTGTGCTACGGCGCCGTTGCATTGATATTTGGCGTGCTATCCCTGTTGACTAAGGCTGCGATCAGCAAATCGCGTGACCTTATTGCCGATATTAATGCAATTGAACTCACGCACGACCCTGAAGCGCTCGTCTCGGCGCTTGATAAAATCAAGACAGGCTGCGCGCTTCCTCTGGGTAAGCTATTCGATGCAATGCTGTTCGCTCCTCCTCCTGCAAGCGCCTATGCGAAGTTGCTGGGAACCGCTGATCGGATCGATGCGATCAACGAGTTGACATCACTGCCCGGTGAAAAGGGAGGGAGAAATTTCTCAGAGCCGCGTCCGGTCGGGTCTCTCGAGTTTCGTGTTTCGGTTGCGGCCCCCACGTTCGCTCGCACACGGACATTGGTCGCCATTGCATGTGTCGTCGGTGCGATAGGTATCGCGTCGTTCGGCGCACTTTTCGCGACTGTCAAGACATTATCTGAGCAGCAAACAAGCGGCGTATCGCGCCCAACCCAGCACTGGACTTCGGACATCAGTAAAGTGCGCCGACTAAAACGTGTGCCGTGCGTGAACTCGAGCTTAAAGCCGGGTCATTCGTCCTGCCCTCGATGACCAATACACTGAGCATCAATCAGTTGTGGCGCCACTCGTGAATGGTCAACGACCACGTTTGTGCATCCGTTACTATGTCGGCATCGAGTCGACGATCCGTGAACGCGGGCTGAGCAAGCCGCGACTGCCTCAACCTTACAAGTCGACGGGCCTGAGCAGTCTCTTGGTCGTCGAACAAAGCTGGCGCGCGATGTCTGAGTTGCGGCCACCGCGTCGGTTTCGGTTCCAGGTGTTCAGATCACGGGTGTCAAAGGCACAACAGAGCATGCTGCGATGGGCATGTCCGCTACCGGTCGAAGCGGAAGAAGTGAGCGTCATATTCAAGGTCTGGCACATGTCTCAAAGTGGCCCGACCCGGAAGACCTCAATTTGAGCACAGCAGGCTCGAAGCTGGGGGGAAGCGGAAGCGAACGGCTCAGGCGGAGCCTTTCAAAAATTGACCTGATGCGGCCGTTTTGGCCTCATGCGATTAAACCAACACGGCGCTTCGCCTCGTCACCTTTCAGCGAAAAGTCTGTTCCACTCAGATCCTTGGCGTCGTCGCTGCATAACCACAAAACAGCCTGGGCCACCCAATCTGCCTGAATATGGACTGACGTATCGAGTTGGCTGACCGGGTTGATGCCGGACGCCTTTATCGCGACTTGCATGTCTGTCGCAACAGTGCCTGGACTGAGGCCGACACAGCGAATGCCATGCTCCCTGTATTCATTGTCGACGCATTTGGTAAGCATGAGAACTGCCGCTTTGGTCGAGCAGTAATGGCTCCAACCTTCAAGCGGGCTCGTGGCCGCACCCGAACTGATATTGACAATCACTCCTGAGCCTTGCTGCAGCATCACAGGAATGGTCGCGCGCAATCCATAATAGACGCCTTTATAGTTGATATCGGCGACGCGAGACCAAGCATCAGGGTCCGACTCGGCCAACCGGGCGACAGGGTCAATAACGCCCGCATTGTTGACAAGAAAATCAATTTTTCCGAAGGCTGCCAATGCCTGATCGACAACGTTCTGGACGTCACGATAGCTTGCAACATCACATTTGACGGCAATTGCCTGCCCCCCGTGAGAGCGAATGCCATCCGCGATGCCTTCGATGTCACTGTTACTTCGTGCGGCGAGTACGACTTGCGCGCGGGCCATTGCAAATGCTTTCGCCGTTGCCGCGCCAATACCGCGGCTGGCACCTGTAACAATTGTGACTTTGTTTTCAAAATCTTCCATGTTTTTGAGCCTGTTGATTGCGTCCAAAACTTATTGCTTGATGCCTCAATCGCCACAAAGTCGTACCATCATGCCAGATGAGCGAACACCGAGAACTGGGCCTGCCCGTCGAGTGTGCGCTGCCAATCGACACCTGGGCCAGATCTCCTTCTGGCCCCCCTCCTGGCTTTTTTGCGACCGGCGGCAGATGACCCAAAGTCATTCACGTCCACACGTGCGGCGTGGAGTAAAATCAAGTGGAAGACATGCGCCTGTATTGCAGGAAGCGCGTCGGCGACAGTCCGCTCGCGCACGCGCTCTAGTTTCTCTTAGGCTCTTGCCATAACACGCGAAGTAGATGGGTGAGCGGTTAAGTCGTGGGGCAATGGAGTAACCGCACTGCCACCCTCTCGGTGATGCTTGCGCGCCGCCGTGTAGAAACGCCATCGCGAGTATTGTTGCACCAGCTGCCATCAACAATGATGATCGAGTTCGCATCTTTGTTCCTCTGGTTGATTGTGTAGGCACATATTGGCCTCACCAGGCTATTGGAGAATTGATGGACGTCAACGCTTGCGCTGGGGGTGCACGTTCATGCACTGACGTGCTCGGATGAGTCTCGCCATGAATGACGTGTCTGCTCTTGAGGGGTGGACCCGACGTTCTCGACAGACAGCTTTCGTTGCGACGATCTTTGGAACTAGTCCTAGCAGGTTATTTTGCCAACGCATGATATCCACCGATAGATACGACTCAAACTCGCCGAGCAATGATCTTTGGTTCGAAGATGCAGGAAGGCCTTTGATCAACCGCCTGGTGCTGCCGGGGAAACGAAAAAAAGCGCAAACGTCACTGTGTAGATCCCCAGGACTCAACTGCGCAATACCGCATTCGTCTCAACTCGTTGTTCGGTCGGCCTTTCTGGCTCTTCAAAATCTTTTAGCCAGAAATTTAGTATTGACGTGGCAATCGGCATCGCCAGATAGGCCATTGTCGGAACCATGATTGCGGTGAGTAAAAATGTTCGGATTGGTAGGGGTAGGTGGCCGACGACGGGTCCAAGCAGAACCAACAGCCCGGTAATCATTGGGTAGAGAATCATCCAAGTCAGCAGTGCCATCTTGTGCTTGTTCACGGGTTTCATGGTGCGTCTCTCGCCAATTGATATCTGTTGGAAAGCAAGCAAGTCCGAAGTTCGACATCTGTAGGTCGCCTGGCACTAAACGGTCATTGCTCCGCCTCGGATCACCGGAAAACATCCGGAAGTTCTTTGACGAAGAAGTGCATCAATTGACCAGAACGGAACTCTTTCTCTGACCTCAAAGATCGATTTGTCGTGGCGTAGGAAGTCGGAAATTTACGGGTCGTTGTAGTAGGCTTTGATCGCGCGGGCATCAGTTTGGCTGAAACGAAGAGATTGGTTCTCAATCGTTGCTTTCGTGGTTCAGTGGCGTCCCGAACCAGGCCTGAAAAGGCTTCCAAACAGTCGGGATATCCATGGTCGGATCGGCAGAAACAAGCGATAGCTCAGCTCGAGTAGCGTCAGGACGCCAGGGATATACGCGACACGCGCCGCCCAACGCCAGGTTGGCAGGCGTTGCCATATCGCAGCGAAAGCGGCGGCTCCCGATACTATCTGGCCATCGCCGAGCTTCACATGAAGTCGCGCCATAGCTTCGTGGCGTGTGAGCCCGCTGCCAAGTTCCGGCTCAGGTTGTGACACATCGACGAACGATATCTGCTGGTCATCATCTTTGCGCTGGTAGTGAGCGATCTCAAGTCGGCAAAGCGGGCAGCTGCCGTCATAATAAACGGTGGCGGTGTCTTCATTCTGCGTCACGGGCGCCCTCGCGCGCCTGAGCGAGCATTGATCGACCGGCGACTCGCCAACAAGTCTTCAAGGAAATAGTATGCTGGCTCGTAGATGCCCGGAGCCTCACTGGTGTGGGGCCCGCCAATGTTAAGTGACAGGTTTGCAGGGAAGCTTGCCAACCAAATGACAGCCCGATGAAGCGACATGTAGTCGCCGATATTGACGATCAGAGCTGGCTTACAGTGATACGCCGAGAATTGTTGGGCAGCTATGGTCCCGGGTGAGCACCCAATTCCGGCCTTGTCATAGAGCACCAGTGTCGCATCTGACATCAGCACGCGGTGCTCGACGGATTGATGCAGTGTTAACGCGCTCTCTAAGCAAACCGCGTTCGTCTTCGCACTCGCGCCATCAATGGCATGTTCGTCGCGTATGGCAATGCCGACGCCGATGGCAACATCTCTCGCAGCACGCTCAACACCTTCCCCTGCACCTGTGACGATTTCAGCAACTGGCATGTCCAACTCCATTGTTGGCGCGAGGTGGTGATGGAAAGTCATTGTTTGTCACCAGGATAACGCACGCGCTGCGGTTGTTTATTACCTAACGCTCTTAAGCGGACATTGGTTCTCTGGCGATCTGGAACAAATCTTGGGTTCACCGATTGATCTTTCAATCGGCTTCGTGCGTAACGTCCATATGTAAGCCATAGTGAATGGAATAACCATGAAACGCGTGCTCGTTATTGGCGCAAGTAAGGGTATCGGCCGGGAAGTCGTGCACCAAGCCTTAGACGCCGGATATTCGGTGCGCGCGATGGCGCGAAATGCTGATGCGTTGCAGCTTAGCGTAGAAAATCTCGAAAAATTTTCGGGCGATGCACGCGACGTCGGCGACGTTCAAGCAGCACTCGCAAACGTAGATGTCGTGGTTCAGGCCCTTGGCATACCGCTCAACCTGGACATGTTCACGAAGCCAGTCACCTTGTTCTCAGAAGCGACGAAAGTGCTCGTGCCAGCAATGGAAGCAGCGGGTGTTGAACGCTTGATTTGCGTCACTGGTTACGGCGCTGGAGACAGTCGACAAAGCATAAACTGCCTGCAACGCCTTCCATTTAAGTTGCTGCTCGCGAACGCCTATGACGACAAATCCATTCAAGAGGATTTGATCACGCAGAGCAAACTCGATTGGACAATCGTCCGCCCGGGTGTGCTCACCAATCAAGGTAAATCTGGCACCTACAAGGTGCTTTCAGAAAGCAGAAAGTGGCGCAATGGGATCATATCACGCGCAGACGTCGCCGATTTTATCGTAGCGCAAATCGATCGAAACACGATGTCGCGCAAGAAGCCTGTGCTCATCAGGCTGCCGCTGTAGATTTGGTCCGCTGCAAGATCCTAGTCTATGGCTTAGTAAGGAATGCGCTGGCGATCCCATGCGAAAACTCCACCCGTATCCTTGGGCGTCAGACCGTTAATCACTTCAAGAAGCTGCCGGGCAGCCCGATCCGTCGTGAACAGCTTCTCCGGATCCACATTGCTCTGAAATGGACGCGAGAGAATCGTGTCGACGGTACCCGGATGCAGTCCGACACAGATCGCGTCTGAACGCCCTCTCGCCAGTTCAATACTGAGCGACTTGATCATCTGATTAAGCGCGGATTTCGATGCGCGGTAGCTGTACCAGCCCCCAAGCCGATTGTCCTCAATGCTGCCGACACGCGCTGAGAGCACGGCGAACACGGCCCGTTCCCGGCGTGGCAGCAACGGCAACACATGCTTGGCAACCAGTGTCGGGCCAACGGTGTTGACCAAAAAATTCTCGGTCATTTGTTCAGTGCTGAGATCTCTCCAGGACTTCTCCGGAGCAAGTCCATCTGCGCTGTGCAGCAAGCCGGTGGCGACGATCACAAGATCGATGCCATCCAGCAATTTGGCTGCCGTGCTGATTGAAGCCTCGTCGGTGATGTCAACCTCAGTCCACTTAATTAAGCTGTCTGGATCGTTCGCGTTCGCTCGCGACCAGTCGTGCAAGTCATCAACCAACGGATCGCCACGCAGTTGCTCGAGAAGCCCGCGTCCAATGCCGCCGCGTCCGCCGACAATCATAGCCTTGCAGGGCCGCGTGAATGTCGAGACTAACGATCGCTCAGTCATGCTGCTATCCAGGCCAAACCGAGACTCAGCAATACGGCGGATGTCAGCTGCAGGCGCAACTTCCCATACCATGCTGGCGCCTTGCGGCCACTCGCCCATGTCACGTCAACAATCAACAATGCCAGAAACGACGCCGCCAAAACGACCAATGCATAGGATGATGAGAGGGCCAACGCTGTCCAGCCGACGAGCGCCGGGATCACGCTAAGCGCATAATGGCATGCGGCCCCGTCATCGCTACTCCCGGCCTCCGACTGCATTGCCAACCCCCAATGAACACCACCCATGAACGACAGAATAACGGCGCCGTAGCCAATCAACATCGTCTCTGCCTGAGGTATAGGGCTTGGCAAGCCAAATGCCGCCGCGAGCGCCAGACCGGCAAAAGGCAGAACGCCGCCCCAGCCCAAAAGAAGCGCCGATCGTGGCATCTCGTTGTTTGCGCTCACGCCACCCTCAATCCGGAACTTCCTGCTGATGTACCCATTAATACGCTTCTTCGCCGCAATTGGATCAACGAGCGCACTGTGTCGATATGCAAGCCAAACAACACCAACAAAACAAAACGGCCGGGCAATATCGTGCCCGGCCGTTCGTGTCTACGATAATCTGATTACGACTTCGGCAGGATCACCGCGTCGATAACGTGAATGACACCGTTCGATGTCCCGATGTCTGCCTTGACGACGTTGGCGCCATCAACCTTTACACTCTTGGTTGCGTCGATCGAAATTTTCTGGCCTTGAACAGAAGCGGCCTGAAGCTTCTTGCCGGCGATGTCGGCAGACATCACTTTTCCTGGCACGACGTGATAGGTCAGGATCGCGGCCAACTTGGCTTTGTTCTCTGGCTTCAGCAGATCTTCAACCGTACCTTTTGGTAACTTCTTGAACGCCGCATCCGTTGGTGCGAACACTGTGAACGGGCCTTTGCCTTTCAGTGTTTCGACAAGGCCGGCGGCCTTAACTGCAGCAACCAGTGTATTAAATTGCCCGGCGCTGACGGCGGTATCGACGATATCCTTTTTCGCTGAACCTGCGGCTGCCGGCGTTACGGCCAACGGCAAGGCCAACGCGATTGCGGCAAGTGCTGTCTTAAAGAAGTTCATGCTCTCGTCTCCCAAATTCTGGATTAGATGTCTGCGGTGAGTTTGCAGATCGTGCGAATGTTTCGGACACTCAAAGGCAAGAACGCGCGACGGACAGAAACGGATCTCAAAAACTGTATGACTCTTTCGTAATGCTCCAAATGATGTAACGCCCCGACCGACTATTCTGGGTGCAATCCATACTTCGACCTGCTTCGTTGATAAGGAGAACCTAGCAAGGAAGATTTCTCATGAATCAACTGTCGTTTCTCGATGAAACTCCACCACTCAAGACGATTGAATGGCAACCAACCCGAAGCGCCGGCCAGGAGCGCCTGGAAAGCTTCTTACCCCGTGCCGGCAAGGCGTATGCTCAAGCACGCAACTTTGACTTCGGCCCGGAAGATCGCTCGAACATCTCGTGCCTCTCTCCTTGGCTGCGCCATCGCCTAGTCTGCGAGCAGGAAGTCGTCACCGCTACGCTTGCTCGGCAAGGATTTTCATCATCTGATAAGTTCATCCAGGAAGTTTTCTGGCGCGCTTACTTCAAAGGATGGCTTGAGCAGCGTCCAGGCGTCTGGTCGTCCTATCGCCGAGAGCTGCGGCGTACTCTCGATCTTCTAGAAACCGACGCGCCGCTCGCGAACCGATACGCTGAAGCCACCGAAGCAAGGACCGGCATTGAGTGCTTCGATACCTGGGCACGCGAACTCGTTGCAAGCGGCTACCTGCATAACCACAGCCGGATGTGGTTCGCGAGCATATGGATCTTCACATTGCAGCTGCCTTGGCAACTCGGCGCAGATTTCTTCTATCGCCATTTGCTTGATGGAGACCCGGCATCCAATACACTTTCATGGCGTTGGGTTGGCGGCCTGCACACCAAAGGCAAAACCTATCTCGCGCGGTCGTCCAATATTGCGCGATTTACCAACGGCCGTTTCAATCCCGCCGGCCAGCTGGCAGCGGTCGCCCCCGCACTGGAAGAAGATGGCGTCGGCGCAAGCATCCCCCTGCGCCCGGCAGATCCATTCCCACACGAACAACAATACGGCCTCTTGATCACGGAAGAGGACTGCCATCCTGAAAGTCTCGGTCTCGCACCAACCGCCCTGGTCGGTCTGACAGCAACAGATCAGCGCTCCTCGCTCGCAACTGGTGAATGCGCCAGCGCCTTCGCGCGCGGTGCCATCCAAGATGCCATGCAGAGAGCCGAGGCAAATTGCGGGGTGAAGCGCTCTGAAACCGGCCCGACAGAGGCCGAGGATTGGTCGAAACATTTGCTGGCGTTTGCGGC
>JAGDYV010000251.1:0-8586 GCA_049116495.1 Hyphomicrobiaceae bacterium
CCGGCGCCAAGGTGCTCGGCAATATCGTGATCGGGGAATGCTCCCGGATTGCCGCTGGCAGTGTGGTTTTGAAAGACGTGCCGCCGTGCAAGACCGTTGCCGGCGTTCCGGCCGACATCATCGGCGATGCCGGTTGTCCTGAGCCCGCGCGCAGCATGGAACACCGCTTCTAAATCTGCACGCGGAACGCACCTTGATGTCGGTGATCCGGTCCGGAGTTGGCCTTTGCTGCCATTCCGGGGTATCACCCGGTTCTCAGTTTTATCCGGGAGATCTCCATTGACCATGAAAGACGATGCGCCGCGTCTCGAACGTTATTTGCGCAAGCTGCTTGGCAGCGAAAATTTGAAGGTTGTCAGCCATCCTAAAAAGACCGACATGGCCGAGGTTATGGTGGGTGAGGAGTTTATTGCGACGCTCTATCATGAAGAGGAAGAAGGCGAGGTCTGCTATCAATTTCAAATGGCTATTCTCGACATCGACCTTGACGAGGCCTAACGCGATCAAAACGAGCGCGAAAGACCGCGTGATCAACCTGATCTCCAAAAATGCAGGATACTAAACACCATGACACTGGCATCTCTTGATGGCGTTCAGGTCACCACGCCTGAAAGCGGCAATTATTGGGTTGCGCCCAACGCGACGGTTATCGGCAACGTCGTCATGGAAGAGGATTCCAGTATCTGGTTCAATTCCGTGCTGCGCGGCGACAATGAAGAGATCCGGCTCGGTGCGGGATCAAACATTCAGGAAGGCTGTGTCCTGCACACTGACCCGGGCTATCCGATGCACATCGAACCGAATTGCACGATCGGCCATATGGTGATGCTGCACGGTTGCACGATCAAGTCCGGCAGCCTTGTCGGGATCGGGGCAATCATCTTGAACGGCGCCGTGATCGGTGAAGAGTGCCTGATCGGCGCCGGTGCGCTGATACCTGAGGGCAAGGTCATTCCGCCACGGTCTCTCGTCATGGGCACACCCGGCAAGGTGGTACGGGCGATCACGGAAGACGACATTAGCAATATTCAGCGCAGCGTATCCGTTTACCAGCGCAACTGGCGGCGTTTTAAAGCCGGCATGTCGCAGCCGGAATAGCGGTCCGGGCGAGCTTAGCAATACGGAGACAAGTGAACGGATTGACGGCCTGCGCGAAGCTCGGCCGCCAATGTGTCGTGGGACTGAGCCGCTGCGCGATCAATCCGTCGTCGTTGTGGCGATTGTGCCGGATCGATACTGCACACCCGGATCGAGTGCCATCCACAGCGTCGGGTTCAGATACGATTGCCGCATCAGGTACTGGTACGGCGTCTGCCCCCAAAGCTTGACCAGATCGTTTTTGTTGTCGAGCACGAAATCGCCTTGCTCGGTGCGTGCCGTCAACACCGCATGGCCGTCACCCAGTTCATCGCGCACCACCGTAATGAGCAGCGCACTTGGCGGCCAGCCACGTGAGATCAGGATGCGCCGTTTCAGAACGACGTAATCCTCGCAGTCGCCTCGGTTGGTCGGATAGGTCCAATATTCTTCCCGGCCGTACAGTTCGAGGTCGGTAACCGGTTGAATGCGGGCATTGATTTCGCGATTGACGATATCGAGTTCACGCAAGCGCGCTGCGGTCGCATTGAAGCGTGTGAAAGCGACAGAGTCGCCTTGTTCACAATCGGACCGATGGCGGCGACAGAAATGTACAAATCCAAACGGCGGCAAAGCCTGGCCGTGAACCCGCATAAAGCTGGTCTTGCGGGGCTGTTCCTGTTGCGCGATTGCCAGACTGGATGTGGCAAGCACGGCAATACTCAAAGAGATGATCCAACGCATATACGACATTCGCAAACTCCGGGCGACGCAAGAGGACTGAAAACCAGGGCTCCGCACGTCTGCGTCAACTGACGCGACATCAATGTTCGATGCAAATGCGGAAATTCTGGGATGATGCGGGTTCGAAAGGTGATTTATCCTGGTGTTTATTTGAGAAGTGATCATGGGACGCGATGGTCCGACTGCGGATGTCAGCCAAACTCCTCCCGGATGAGATCGAAGTGATGTGGCGTCAGGAACTCGATACCGATGCCGCGGTTATGGTGGCGCACGACCTTGGCGGGGAGTTTGCCGACGGTGAGTTTGGTGCCGATCTCCGGGCGGGACGGCATGTCGATCGAAGCGCCGGACACGGATACGTCAATCACGTTGTGGTCAACGGCTGAGCCATCTTCGAGTTTGATGCTGACGGGCTTTGGTGCCAGCGCGATGCGCTCGTGACCGGCGCGCCGCTGGTCGGCGAGGGCCAGTTCGTGGCGGTTCATAAGCCACGTGATTTGCGCTGCGAGCTTTTGCCGGCGGCGATGCGATGCGGTGAAGTTGATCGCGAAATTACCTTCCACGGATCGTACGACTTCGCCTTCCAGGCCGCCCAGTTCGTCAAAGTAGATGACAACAGTTTCGTCGACTTGCGGGGCCGCTTCGGCATAAAGCCCGGCGCCGCCAATCGATATGTCGACTAAGCGGCAGGTGAATTCTTCGCGGGTAATGCGGCGCAGATAACGGCCGAGCAACGGCATGTCGACGCGTTTGTAGCGGCGCACTTCGGAGCGATGCGTGGCGCCTTTGAGGTGCTCTGGGCGGGTGGTCAATTGGTTCATGACGGACATCTGGCCTGGTCACTTCCCGCAAGACCCAGCGCTGGTCAGTGCCGGACGGGAATGGATGTGGAATGTTGTCCCAGTATCGATGTCGGTCGGTTAAAAAAGTCCTTATTGGCGTGCTCTTTTTGAAACGCTGTCGGTCGAAACCACACGATCCACGCAAGGTTTGTGGGGATTGGTTTGAGCTTGTATCAGCCGCCCATGATCGAATATCCGCCATCGACGGGGATCGCGGTGCCGGTGACGAAGTCCGATGCCGGGCTTGCGAGAAAGACGGCGATGCCGGCAAAATCCTCCGGATTGCCCCAGCGGGCGGCCGGTGTGCGCGTTTCCACGCGATCATGCAGGCCGTCGACTTGACTGCGCGCATTGCGCGTCAGCTCGGTATCGATCCAGCCGGGGAGCACGGCGTTGACCTGGATGTTGTCGGCGGCCCATGCGGTCGCCAGCACACGGCTCAGTTGTACGACGCCCCCTTTGGTGGCGGCGTAGGGCGCAGCAAACGGCAGGCCAAAAATGGAGGCCATGGAGCCGATCGTAATGATCTTGCCGCGGCCTTGCGCCTTCATCGCGGGATAGACGGCCTGGGCACAAAAGAACGGTCCGGACAAATTCGTTTCGACAATCCAGTTCCATGTTTCAGCCGAATAGTCCTGTGGCGGTTTGCGGTCATTGACGCCGGCGTTGGCGATCAAGCTGTCGATCCGGCCAAACTTGTCCAGCGTCGCCGAGGCCATGTCCTTGACGGATTGTTCGGACGAGACGTCGACGGGAACGGTGATGACGTCTGCGCCGATCTTGCGCAGGGTCTCGGCGGCGGCTTCCGATTTCTCCATGTTGCGTGCGGCAATGGCGATCGATGCGCCGGCTTCGGCGAGGCCGCGGGCCATCCCAAGTCCGATGCCGCCGTTGCCGCCGGTGATGAGTGCGACATGGTCCTTCAGGTCAAATGCAGCCACGGGGTGTCTCCTCGTCCAAGTTGTTGATTGCTGCCCCTGCCCTAGCGGCCACGGCGTTCCGCGACAAGGGCGCGGTGACGAATATTTGAACGTGCACCGCGCAATTGCCCCCAGCGCATTGCCGGCAACCCTCACGCGCAGTCTGGCCCAGCCACGTCTTTTGCGTCTATAAGCGCCCTGTACGCCGCTATGACCGCGGCATCCGTCCAATCGCCCGCTTTGACCAGGAACCGCACTACATGGCCGCTTATGATTGTCTGAACTGTCCCGGCTATTGCTGCTCCTATCCCGTTATTGCCCTCAAGAAGAAGGATGTCGCGCGGCTGGCGGATCACTTCGATATGACGATGGAAAAAGCCGAAGCCAAATTCACGCGCTGCGATCATGGTCACAAACGGATTATGAAGCGCAAGAAGGACGAGCATTTCGGGCGCATCTGTCAGTTCTTCGATACCGAAGAGCGGCGCTGCACGGTCTATCAAGCCCGCCCCGAGATCTGCCGGGTTTTTCCGGCCGAGAAGCGTTGCGGCTATTATGATTTTCTTGAGTTTGAGCGGCGCCATCAGGAAGATGACACGCATGTGGCCACGACCGACTCGAGCGCATGGAAGTAGGCCATTGGGCCAAAGCGGTTTCGTGTTTGCCGATGTTCAGTGGAGGATGCGCGCATGATCGTGATGAAGACATTTGGCCCGAAATTCGGTGCGCCGGACCCCAGCCCGTTCGTTATGAAAGGGATGGCACTGCTCAAAATGTCAGGTCTTGAGCATCGCTTCGAACCTGGCGACCCGCGCAAGGCGCCAAAGCAAAAGATGCCCTATATCACCGACAACGGAAAGCCGATCGGCGACTCGACGCTGTTTCGCTTCTATCTGGAAGACGCCTACGGTATTGATTTTTATCCCGGCTTGACGCCGGTCGAAAAGGCCACCGCGTGGGCTTTCGAGAAAATGTGTGAGGAGCATCTCTATTTCTGCGCGCTGCACGAACGCTGGGTGAAGGACACGAACTTCAACAAGGGTCCGCGGCAGTTCTTTGATATCGTCCCCGGTGTGATGCGCCCGCTCATCGTTGCCATGGTTCGCCGCGACATCAAGCGGTCGCTTCATGGCCAGGGCATCGGCCGCCACACCGATGAAGAGATCCTTGATTTCGCGCGGCGCGATTTCCAGGCGCTGTCGGACTTCCTCGGCGACAAGCCGTACTTCATGGGGAATACGTTGACCGGGGCGGACGCTGTTGTGCACGCATTCGTCACGGCCGGTCTCACGCCGCTGTTTACCGGCGCGATGCTCGATACGTTCCAAGGCTACGCCAATCTCGTTGCCTATTCCGAACGCCTGATGGCACATTGGTACGAAGACACCGACTGGGCGACCGGGCAGCCGGGTGCGGCGTCGACATGACGGGCATTATCCTTTCTGCGTGAACCCGATGATCTTGCCGTCGGAGCCGTCGAGAAAGCGGCTCATTTCCTTGAGCGCGACGGAAAAGTCCTCATTGCGCAGCGTCGCTTTTTGCGCGGCCGTATCCAGGCGCTCGCAAGCGATTTGCACGGCGCGGTAGGTCCACTCCTTGAGGAATGCCTGCGTCGCGCCATCCGAGTCGTGCACCAGTTCCTCGATATCGACGTCCTTGGCATTGTGCTCACGCAGTTGATGCGCGAGGAACAGCCGGCGCTGGGCCGGCGCCGGTGCGCCCATATAGATGCACTGCGAAATGCGTCCCGGTCGGTCCTTGATCGCGGCTTCGAGGCGGTCGATCGCATTGGTGGTCAGAACCACTGAAATGTTTTCGCGCGCTCTCAGCCCGTCCATCTGGTCGAGCAGGTCACCGAGCGCGGTCGAATAGAGGTTGATCTCACGCGTCGCGAAGATCAGGTCGACGTCTTCGAGAAACAGGACGGCCGGCTGCAGCAGGCGCGCAAACGAAAAAATCGCCCCGACGTTGAGCAGTGATGAACCGGTCACGAACATGCAGGTCACGTTCTCGAGCTTGTGACACAGGAAGCGGCAGGCGAATGTTTTGCCGGTGCCCGGCGGCCCGTGCAGCAACACGCCACGGCGCGCCGGCACGCCGTTTTCTTCAAGAATATCGCGGCGCGTGTAGAGGTCGATGATATTGCGGTTGAGGACCTGGAGGTGCTCGTCGGTCAGCACGATATCTTCGTCGGTGACATCCTCGATGGTCGAAAACGTAATCTGGAACCGTTCTGGTTTCTCAACGTCGCCGTATTCGTCCTTCTTGCCGGACTCGTATGACAGGTGAAGGTTGTGGCCGCGATAGATCGAATTGGCGCGGCTCACTTCAATGATTTCGTCGAGCACCTTCTTGCCCGCGTCGGTGTCACCGCAGGCCACCTCGATCGTACTTTTCTGGGCATACTCGGTGAACGTGAGGCGCGCGATCAGGCAGTCGGGCGCGCCGGGCGCCGGGCATACCCAGAAGGTGTCGACAGGTAGATAGGCTTCCGTGTCGGGGCCCGTCGGCCATGATACCTTTGGCGACGTGCGCATGGTGCGGTCGTAATGTGTGTCGACGTCGTGCACGAGTTGGTTGAGACCTTCGTGCTGTTGCGTTTCGATTTTCGTGACGTCAGCACGTGGTTCGATAACGGTTGCGACAGCACGCATCAAATCGACAAATCGATAGGCCGGCAGATCGATTGTGTGCACGATGAAGTTCTTCTTGAGCCGGTTGTCGATCAGCACATTGAACTTATGGTCAATACGGTTCTCGGTTCGGAACAATGATGTCAGCCAGCTCATGAGCGATAGCTTCCCGGCATGGATGATGTCGACGGTCTGGGCATCAGATATCCTGAGCGCGTGGGTTGTAGATGCGGGGTGGTACTTGTGGCGGCTTCAAGGGCTGCGTCGCGGGTGGAATGATCTCGATCGACAGGGAGCCTTTTTCCTGCAGCGATTTTTTTGCAAAAGGTTTTTTCAAGACAACCTGCGCGCGGCTCTGCACCGCGGCATGCAGCGTATCTTCAAGTTGCTCGGCCTGCGATTGACGCCATGGCAGGACGTAGTAGCCGGGGATCGCATGCCCCTCGACATGCAGCCAAAGATAGATCGCGTTACCTTCATCGAGGCTCACTCCGAGGACGCTCGCCTTGTCCGCATGTCGTTCGAACCAGGCGAAGTCGACCGGTTTCGGCCGGCTCAACAGAACCGTCAAGGTCACGTAGGCCAGCGGCATGAACACCGCGACGGCGACGACGGCTGCGACACGCAACCAGATGTTGCGCGGCGACCAGATGGCGATCGTTGCCTGGAAGGCAAACACCATCAAAGCGGCGGCGAACAGATAGTAGATGGCATCCATGGGCTGTTCCTCGTTAAAAAACGGTGCCTAGTTATTCTTGCCCGGCCGCGTGATCAAATTGCGTCGCAGCGTCGAGACACTGCCCTTCACGAGTTCACCTTCGGATGTCAGGCGGAAACGGTAAGCGGTTTCCTCCTGATTGCGGTAGCGCAGTTTGACAGTGGTGTGCAGCAGCTGGCGCGTCGTGCCGTATTTCTCGCGCACGGCAACCACGACCCGAACCGGAATTTCGGTGCCACTCGGGATCGGCCCATACATATGAACGTTGACGATATATTCGCCGGGCGGGATGCCCCTGCTAAAGATCATTTCGTAATTGCGGTTTGACGCGTCGCGCCCCTCGCCGAGGTCATCGCGCAGCAGGTTCAGGACGTTGTTACCCTGGTTCCAGAAGCCGACGGGCTCGTGTTCCGGTGCCTTCACCCACAGGTCAACGTCGTAGGGCATGTCGTCGGGCCAATGCATTTCGACAATCACGTTGCCCGGCGGCTTGTAGTCCTCGGCTTCCGTCTTGGCCTTGTGAATGTGCGGCAGCAGCATCACCACCATCGCGACGAACCCGATCAGCGCCAGCAGGATCACGTCACGAAACGTCGTGCCGGTGGTATCATCCTCAAGCTCGCTACCGAACGGGTCCATCATGGTGCGCTGACCCTGGCCGTTTCCCGTCCGCTCTTTTCGACCAGCAGCGACAACAACCGCACCGAACCATCGGTCAGGATCCGCAAATTGACGTTCAGCCAGATATTGAGGACGGCACCCAGCAAGGTTGTATAGAGCGCAACCGACATACCGTTGATCAACTCGGTAATCATCGGTGCGATCTTGTCGACGTTCGTCGTCGCGGCGGCATCGATGCCGGACAGCCCGATGATGAAACCGATTACCGTGCCGATCAGGCCAAGGAACACGAGCGAATTGGCGATGTAACGGATCGCGCTGATTTCGTTGCCCATCTCCATGCGCGCCATGTTGGTCGCGAGTGCCCGCTCGTCGTTCGAGACCGCATGCAGCCGGTCAAAGGTTGCGCCATAGGGCGTGCCCTTGCCGCGCTCGCCGGCGACCAGCGACATCAGCGCCCGGTTCATGCGCAGCAATCGAAAGGCCGTCAGCATCAGCCCCCAGACGAATACGATGAATATCGCCAACGAAATAATCCAGGTCCGCTTCTCGCCGAAACCATCGAGCCAACCCTGCATCCACGCCGCACCGATCAAGCCCAGCGCGACGAGATTGACCAGCGCAAAGCGCAGCAATAACGGATGATTTGGCGTCAAATGGACCTCCAGGTGCAGCGATGGCCGTCAGGCCGCAATTTGACCCCATGCCACGCTCAAGCGCAATCGTTGCTTTTGTGTCCCAATTCGGCGGTCAGACTGAGGTCCTTGCCGCCTATATGTGGCCGGCCGGCCGCAATCGGCGGGGTCGATTGCACGAGTTGTGGATAGTTGGAACATTCAGTGAACCGATCTGCGTGACAGTGCGTTATATTACCACCATAGTGGTGGCATCATTGAGCGCTTAAAGTCGCCCGCGTTGCATCACCCATCCGTGCACTACTCCGTCCGGCATCGATACCCTCAGGACACCCACAGGACCCTCAATGGCTCACGACAGCAAAGTCATTCACGTGCGCGGCGCGCGCGAGCATA
>JAGDYV010000252.1:0-10677 GCA_049116495.1 Hyphomicrobiaceae bacterium
GCCGGCATTGTTGACGAGGATCGATACCGGCCCGGCATCAGCCTCGATCCGATCGAACATGGCGAGCACCTGATCCGGCTTCCCCATGTCGCAAGCGAGGCCGATCGCGCCGTTGCCGAGCTTGGCGGCGGCGGCGGCGGCACCCGCTGCATTGATGTCGGCAAGAACGATGTGCGCGCCGTTCTCCGCGATGGCTTCGGCACAGGCATAGCCGATGCCCTGAGCGCCACCGGTAACGAGGGCGATGGGTCTTTCAGTCATTAGGTTCTCTCTTCGTGATAGGCCGCCGGGATGATCAAACGGCGCGTGTGATGCCGCCGTCGACGCGGATGTTCTGGCCGGTGATGTAGCCGGCGCCGTCGGAGGCCAGGAACGCGATTGTGGCAGCGATCTCACCCGTCTTGCCGTAGCGCGCCATCGGGATGCGTTGCTTGAATTCGGGGCGTTCCGGCAAGCTGTCGATGAAGCCCGGCAGCACGTTGTTCATGCGGATGTTGTCGGCGGCGTAGTTGTCTGCATAGAGCTTGGTGAAGGCCGCCAGCCCGGCGCGGAACACACCCGACGTCGGAAACACGGGATCGGGTTCGAACGCCGCGAATGTCGAGATGTTGATGATCGAGCCGGATTTCTGGCCCTGCATGATCGGCGTCACCAGCCGCGTTGGCCGCACCGCGCTCAGGAAATAGACGTCCATGCCGGTGTGCCAATCTTCATCCGTCAACTCGACGACGGGCGCGCGTGGACCATGCCCGGCGCTGTTGACGAGGGCGTCGACGCGACCCCATTTGTCCATCGTCTGATCGACGATGCGCTTGACATCGTCATTGGACTGGTTTGAGCCCGTTACGCCGATGCCGCCCAGTTCGTTGGCAAGTGCCTCGCCCTTGCCGGACGACGAAAGGATGGCAACGTTAAAGCCGTCCTCGGCCAGCTTGCGTGCGGCGCCGGCGCCCATGCCGCTGCCGCCTGCCGTGATAATCGCGACCTTGTGTCCACTCATGACCATTTTCTCCGTAAGATGTCTGTCCATGTTGCCGACCAGTTTAACATGCTTTGACCGATGGTGCTTGTGCCGCTACATGCAAGAATGACCGGGCAGGGCATTGACTTAAGATGGACGTTTCCAGTCCTTAGCCGATTTGCCTGCGCCAGCGTCGTGCCTCGGCAAGCCAATCTCAACAACATCAGGAATCCCAAGTGACCGACCCAGCCTCCGAAATCATCCTGCATAACTATCCTCAATCACCGGTCGCGGAGAAGGCGCGGGTTGCGCTCGGCATCAAGGGGCTTGCCTGGCGCAACGTTGAGATCCCGCGCCTGCCACCGAAACCGATGCTGACGCCACTGACCGGCGGATATCGGCGCACGCCGGTGATGCAGATCGGCGCCGACATATTTTGCGACACTCAGTGTATCATCCGCGAACTTGAACGACGCCACCCAGAGCCAACGCTCATGCCGACGTCAGAAGCCGGCCTGATGTGGTGCCTGAGCCGCTGGACAGATGGTGCGATGTTTGATCTCGCGGTCAAGATCGTGCTCGGGTCAGCCGGCGATGACCTGCCTCAGGATTTCGCCGAAGACCGCGGTCGCCTCTATCTTGGCGCGGACTGGGCGGCAGGGCTCAAAGCGGCAAACGCGCAGTTGCCACATCTCGTGTCGCAGATCCGTGCGCCCTATGCATGGCTCAACGGCCAGCTGAGTGATGGACGTGCGTTCCTGCTTGGGGCCCAACCGGCGGCGATTGATGCGCAAATATACTATGCCGTCTGGTTCCTGCGTGGCCGCTGGGCCGACGGCGCAGCGCTGCTCTCGGAGTTTCCGGATCTGGAGCGCTGGGAGACAAACGTCCGGGAACTCGGCCATGGCCATCAAACCGACATGACGCCGGAAGATGCGATTGCCCGTGCGGCAGCCCATGAACCAATCGCCGCTGCCGGGGTCGCAGCGCATGATCCGCAAGGCCTCACGGTTGGCATGCCGGTGGTTATCAGCCCGGATGTCGATGGCGGCGAGCAGCCGGTGGCCGGCACGGTGCGCAACGCGGACGCCGAGACGATTGTTGTCGACCGCAACGAGGATGGCATCGGCAACCTGTGCGTTCATTTCCCAAGGGCGGGTTATCGTGTCGCCATCGCCTGAAGCCATGACGGCGCCGCGATACGGATGATCAGGTGGCGATGCTTGCCGATCCTGACCTCTGCGGTAGAATACTGTGCTGCGGGCGCCCGTTGCCCGTCGCCGGTCCTGCCCAGTGCGCTCGTTTGATCGCTTTCCACCGCTGCGCCCTTCCTGGAGTTTTTCATGCCATCGTCGACGCCTACATCCGCCCTGGAAAGGGTGCAAAGCTACCATGCCGAGTTGACGGACATTCGTCGTGACATTCATGCTCATCCCGAGTTGGGCCTCGAAACCCATCGCACCGCCGACATCGTCGCCAAGCTGCTTGAGTCCTGGGGCATCGAAGTGCACCGCATGGTCGATGGCGCCGGCGTTGTTGGCGTCCTGCGCAATGGCAATGGCCCCAAGAGTGTTGGCCTGCGCGCCGACATGGATGCTCTGCCCATCCTGGAGGCGACGGGGACGGCGTATCAAAGTGGCACTGCTGGCGTCATGCATGCCTGCGGTCATGACGGGCATACGACGATGCTGCTCGGGGCTGCGCGCTATCTTGCCGAAACGCGTGATTTCACTGGTACGGTGAATTTCATTTTCCAGCCGGGCGAAGAAGGCATGGGCGGTGCGCTGGCGATGCTTGAAGAGGGATTGTTCGAGAAATTTCCCTGTGATGAAATCTACGGTATGCACAATCGGCCTGGCGCCAAGCTCGGGCACTTCTCGATCACGCCGGGAACCGGCATGACCGGCGGTGGCTTCTTCGATATCACCGTCACAGGCAGCGGCTCGCATGGCGCGCGGCCGAACTTTGGCATCGATCCAGTTATTGCTGCCTGTCACATCGGCACGGCCTTGCAGACCGTCGTGTCGCGCAATCTGGTGCCCGGTGATCTCGGCGTGCTCAGCGTTACCCAGATCAAGGCCGGTGATGCCTATAATGTCATTCCCGAGCGTGCGGTGATGAGCGGCACCATGCGTGCCATGCGCCGCGAAACGCTGGAACTCATGGAAGCGGGCATGAAGCGCATTGTCGACGGCGTCGCGAGCGGCCTCGGTGCCACCGCGGAAGTCGATTTCCGCTTGCTGTTTGCGCCGTTGATCAACGCGCCTGAAGCGACGGTTGCGATGGCCGATACCGCTGCCGAACTGGTTGGCGAGGATAAAGTCGATCGCGACAAGCCGCCGGCGCCGGCGTCGGAGGATTTCTCGTTCATGCTGGAAAAGGTGCCAGGTGCGTTCATCTTTGTCGGCAATGGCGAGGACAGTGCGCCGGTGCACAACGACCGCTATGACTTCAATGATGAGGGCATTCCGATCGGGGCGGCACTGTGGTCGCGCCTTGTCGAGCGTACGATGGCCGCGCAATCCGCTGACCAGTAAGGGGAGGATGCCATGGTTGACTCGCTTGGATATCGCCTGAAACTCGGCATCGTTGCACCGTCGACCAACACCAGCGTGCAGCCGGAAATGGACGATATGCGCCCGGTCGGCGTCACCAACCATTTCGGGCGCGTGTTCATTCCCGACAATCCGATCACCAGCGACGCGGATTTTGAGCAACTGATGGTCGACATCCGTGCCTCGATGGAGGGCGCCGTCGAGCAGGTCATCACCTGCGATCCCGATCGTCTCGTGATGGGCATGTCGTCGGAGACGTTCTGGGATGGCGCCGCGGGGGCGGCCGCGCTTGAAAAACGCATGCGCGAGGTTGCCGGCGGGCGCCCGGTAACGATGGGGTCGGATGCCGTTAACGATGCGCTGCAGCGCTACGGCAAGATCCGCCGCATCGCCGTCGTCACGCCTTATATGCCGGTCGCGGATAAACAGGTGCAACGCTATTTCGAAGATTGCGGTTATGAGATCGTCGCGCTCGAAGGTTTGAAGTGTGCCAGTCCCGTTCAGATCGCGCATACGTCCGAACGCCAGTTGCGCGCCGCCATCCTGAAAGTCGATGATCCATCCGTCGAGGCGATCGTCCAGGTCGGCACCAACCTGGCAGCGGCGCGCGTCGCAGCGATGGCCGAGTTCTGGCTCGACAAGCCGGTGCTGGCGATCAACACCGCGATCTACTGGCACGCCCTGCGCGCCAGCGGCATCGACGACAAGGTACAAGGGTTTGGGTCGCTGCTGGCGCATCATTGAGCCGTCGTCGTTCAGCCGGTCGGGTTATATCATGTCATCGCAGAATTGTGTGACGGGGCACGAACCAGGAATGAGTTCATGCGCCCTTTGGATCACCGCGCCCAGGTTCGGTTTAAAACGCAAAAATATTACATGAATAAGTAATGAAATTGTCGCCGAAGCATGCATGCTTGTACGCGGACAATGCACCTGTCGAATATAATCGTTGTGTTCGTTGAAGGAATGGGGGTGCGTTATGACCAACGAGGATTTGCGTGAGCATTTGGCGACCGTGCTGGATGCGATGAACAAACTGGTGCCCGCGCTTGAAATGCGCTTGGCGCGGGTGGATGAGCTGGCGGCGAAAGTGGATGCGTTGACAGCGGCATCACGCGATTTGAAGCAGAGTGTCGATGGGTTGGAAACGTCTCGGCTTGCGCACGAACTGACACCGGTGCGGCAGCAAGAACCCGCGCACGCGGATCCCTATCGGTAATCGGTTGATCGGATCGGTTACCGTGAGCGATGTGCATCGCATCTGTATCGGTGGTCAGGCCCGCAAAAAGGCGCGGCAGATTATGGATCTGGCACGCCTCCCGACCCGTGAAGCAAAATTCGAGCAACACCCGGCTGCTCAGTTGCGGCCAACCGTGCGATCGATTTGTCACTTGAGCTCAACTGCCGTGTCATCAATCGGACGCCCTATGCCTTCCAACGATAGAGAAACGTCATGACAAACAGCGTGACGTAGACGCAGACGGCGGCGCTGCAGCCGATGGCAACGGCGAGCGTGTAGGTCGTGACGCCGGTCATCTCTTCAAGAACGATCCCGAAGTTCATGATTTCACTTTGCGGATTGTCGACTTTCGCCCAGGCGATGTTCAACCCTTCCATCAGGAACCAATTGCCAAACGTCACCATGCCGAGAAAGACCAGGGCGATCGACAGCAGCCCGAATATCGCGAACCGCATGGCGAAACTGGCGCGGCGCAGGAAATAGTAGAGCGCCACGGCATAGGCTGAAACGAAGGCGAAGAACGCCGACACGATCGACAGGACCAGTCCGGTGCCTTCGAACCTCAATGCCATCACTTCGTACTCGGTCATCATGTCTCCCGTGCTGGTTCTTTGATGGGCGTGAGCGCCTTCGCGTGAAAACTCATCGCGGTCAGACAAGATGCGTGAGGGGCTGAAAAGGTCATGATTGCGGCGTGAAAATTGTCGAATGGATCGACACGAATACGTGACCACCAGCCCCGTCACGCGGTTCACGTTTAAGTCATCAGCCCGATCCTGCAAGGCCTGCAGGCCAACGGCGCCGCAAGTTCATAACCGCCTCAAGATCTATTCATACGGCATCCAGCACATTGGTCCCGAGGCGGGTTGGACATCCGGCCTCTCTAGCAGCGTCCCGACTGCGGTTCCTCAAGCCTGACTTAACCCGGCATTGTCTGGTGCGGCTTGAGGAATTTTCAAGCGATGGACGGCGTGTGGCTTGGGCTGCCTGATAGCTTCGCCGGAACGCGTTGTGCTCTCCACGGAGAAATGCGCATCAACATCCCAAGTTCATGCGTGGCTCAAGACCTGTTCAGGCGCCAAGCGCCAATCTACCTGCGCAGCCATCGAAGTTAGCAAGCGGCTGCATCACTCCGAACAGCGCAGCGGTCGGATCTATCCGGTTCGCGCTGTCGGGGTTTGATCAATTTCTCAGTTCCGGAGTTATTTGTGTCACAATTCGCGCGCGCCGAGAGCGACAATAGCAGCAGCAATGCAGAGTCTGTCATAAGTGAAGATCTAACGATCATTGGCACCGGGCTGTGTATTATCTCCAAAGGCAATATTGTCATCGATGGCCATATCATCGGAGACGTCCTGGCCGAAAAGATCCAGATCGGTCAGGAGGCCGTGGTGTCGGGTCTCGTCCATGCGCGCAACGTTTCAGTGGCGGGAACCGTTTCGGGGACAATCAAGGCCGTGAGTGTGTCGCTGAACGAGACGGCGAATGTCACGGCGGAAATCAATCATCATTCGCTGACGATCCAAGCCGGCGCCATGTTCGAGGGCAAGTCACGCCGTGGTCAGGGTGAGGCGGAACTGCTGCCGAACCTGGATCAGGCGGTCAATCGTGTCGATCGAACGCCGTTTGTCTACAAGGACGACTGATCGATTGACTGCGCGCGGTGCCTCCGGCCGAAAAGGGGGCCGGACGCGTGTGCAGCCGCGAAGATTGTGAGCGCTCAGGCCCGGTGGGAGGGCTCGGTCGGCGCCGTTGATCGCAGCAGCTGCGGTGTTGTGAATTCAACCGGTGTGGATTCACTGGTGCTTTCATCGACACCTGCAAGGCGTTGAGCCGCTGCGCAGCAAGGTGTTGTGTCGCTCGGCTAACTTGTCATCCAGGTTTAATCAATAATGCATTGATTTTTCACGACAGTTTCAAGTTGTCGCAAGTGTTAGTGCCTATAGTTGAAAGCGCGGGTGGTCCAGACAGAATTGTTGAGTGAGTTATGTCTGCTGAGTTTTTAGATAGTTCGGTGCGCTACGATATGAACTACCGGCCCGCAAATGTTGCCGCGACGAGCCGTTCTTTGGCGAAGCTGCAACGTTCTGATGGCACGGACGCTGTTGGCGCTAGGGCTGTCCCCACGGGCATTACCAGGGTCGTCCCGCGGGCTGTCGATGGTGCCCGGGCAGACATGCGGCAGTCCAGTGGTTTTGCGCTCGACGATGGCTCCAAGGGAGCCGAGCTTGATATAATTCGCGGGGCGACGGTAAGCGACGAGGTCACGACGCACGATGAGCACTCAGCGCCTGTACCCTGGTTCGGATGCAGCGTCGCGAAGTTGTTCGAAATTTGCGTCGCCTCGTCTATCCATACGGTCGTGTGGGTTGTTCTTCTGCTATGGATCGACTTGCTCTACGCATCGCATATTTTTAGTGGGCAGAGTATTGCGGATACCGCCTTTGCATGCCTCTTTATTTGGATCAGCACCTTCATGTGCTTCTATGCGCTCGTCGAAGATGACAATTGATCCGACACTAGAGGATCCGTCTTGTTCAAGGGGCATTTGGCGTCCATTTTCGGCTATCACGTAAGCGTGCGTTGGCGAGCACGATCAGGGCGGGCCCGTATTGCATGACGACTTGCCATGCGGGAGCTGCATCAGTGCGATAGCTGATCTGTATCGAGATTGATGATATTGTGACGCCCGAGTACTAAGCGCGATTGCCACCCGACACAGCCGATCGATCATGAGTATTGTTCATGGAATTGACACGAACCCTGCCGCCGCACCTCGCCGAGATTCTGTCGCGAGATGTGGCAACGGACGATAAGTTCACAGCGCTACGGACTGTTAATCGCCAACGCAATGCGCGCGTCGAAGAGGCAGCGGATCGTTTTGTTGAAAAAGTCGCGATTACATTCGATCCGCGTTCGCTTCCCAATGTCGGCGATCCATTTCCCAATTTTCTTCTGCCGAACCAGTACGGTAAACTGACGGACCGCGATGGTTTCGTGAAGGGGCGTCCAGCGATCATCAGTTTCAACCGTGGTCATTGGTGCTTTTACTGTATGTTGGAGCTGTCGGTTTGGGGGCGCGTGCTTTCTCGATCGGATGCGCTGGCGTGTCGTTTTGTTTCAATCATTCCGGAACGCGGCAAATATGCGGGAGTCTTGAAGGATCGATGCCAAGTTTCGTTTCCGGTGCTATCAGATATCGATAACGGGTTTGGGTTGTCGCTTGGGCTGACGGTTGCCTTAACGAAAGAGCTCAGAGCGCATTACTACGAGCGAAACGACGACATCGGCCTGTTTCAAGGCAATCCTGGCTGGTTTCTGCCGGTGCCAGCAACCTTCGTTGTCGACAGCGATAGCATCATTCTGGCGCGGTTTGCGGAACCAGAGTATCGCACGCGACTGGATCCGCACGACGCCATTGGTTGGCTCAAGGGCACACACAGTCGGTAGACCTGAAACGAGCCGCGTACATACGCTGGACATTCATTCCTTTGGGCTCAAGCCTGTTCCCGCGCCAGGATCGACCTCTAGTTTATGGGCTGTGTCACGAGGCAATCATCCCAGTCGACAGCGCGCAGCATTTTGAGCAGCGTGTCTGTTGCCAGCGATCGCGGCCGGCCGGCAACCGAGAACAGCTGGACGGTTCGCCAGAATTCATCCTCTATCACCTCCAATCTACCGTGCGCCGAGCGCTCAACGGATGTTTCCGGCAAGAAGGCACAGCCGATACCGGCCTTGACCAGCGCGAGAAGATCACCATCCGAGCACGTCTGGTAGTTGGTGTTTTGGTGCAGGTTGAGTTTCTGGAGAGAAGCTTCAATCTCCGCCGTTTCCCGCGCGCAGGGACGGGGCAGCAACGTCAAGCCGGCCAATCTTTCAATATTGATCGAGCGTAGCTCCGCGAAATCATGGGTCGGCGGGACCATGACGACAAAGCGCTCCCTAAACAAAGGCCATGCGTTCAGGCGTTCCCAATCGTCATCCATCGAGCAAGAAACAGCGATTTCCATGTCGCCGGCTTTCATGCGTTTGGCTAACTCGCCGGGTACACCGCGATGCAGTTGGATTTCCGATCCGGGCAGCACACGCGCGAGCTCGGCGAGAAGCACCGACAGAACCGAAATGCTTATGGTATGGCCGATCGCCAGGCCAACCGGCATGCGGTCGCCAATGTGAAATGAATTGGCGAGTTCTTTTGCTGATGTCGCACTGTCGTAAATCGTCTGCAGAGACGGCCGCATGAGTTTACCAAGTTCAGTAAGGTGCGTTGTTGATCTCTCACGCCGGAACAAATCACCGCCGAGTTCAGATTCAAGCTTCTGGATGCCGCGTGTCAGGGAGGGCTGAGCGACCTGGCACCGTTCAGCTGTGCGCGTAAAATTGAGTAACTCGGCGACCGCGAGAAAGTATCGTATCTGTTGCATCTCCATGGTGCGTGCGCCTCAATATAATTGCTCTGGCCGACTATTATTCATAAGGGTGCCATCTAAAGGGCAAGTTTGATAGCGAAGTGCTATTGATTTGAGAACCCTGCGCTATTTCCCATATTGTATTGGATGCGAGATACTCACTCGATGTTCATCCTGCCGACAGGTAAGCACTTGAACGGCACTGTGAATGACAATACGTGCCCGCGCTGTGTGGCGACCTTGATGGTCCTCAAAAAGCTCCAACATAGCGCAGAGCGGAATCCGATGGCACTCAGCTCTCAGAATTGTGATGCTGGTACGCTCGGAGTGCACGCGCTCCAAATTGCGCAACCGCAGCGTCGCCGCCTTCCATCTGATCGGCCGACCGATGTGCTTGTTTTGAGCGCGACGACCGTCTTCGAAAATTTGCATACCATGCGTGGCGACGTATCGAGCGTTCTTTATGCTGAATTCAGATCGCTGCAATTTCTCAAAAATGACGTTACACATTGTTGTGAATGAATTGAAAAATTTGTGTGTCGTGAATTATGGAAACGGAGTTTAAAAAAGATGTGAATGTCATGATGTTTTAATCTAAAATCCATGACGAGATGAACTTTAGTACTCTAAAGGATTGAATGTCCATGTATCTGCGGGTCATCCAAAAGAGGCTGGTGATATATGTGGCGCATGTCTGTTTTGAGTTGCCATTTCCCTGTCTTGAACAGTGATGGGTCTAATATGGGGATCCATCGTAATCGTATGTTCTGTCACCGCTGAACGGTTGCGTGACGCGGGTTTGTGATCTTCTTCTAGGGCAGGGGGCAAGTTTTCCAATGCATCATCATGACAAGATGTTTCTATCCAGAGCCGCGAACAGTTCGTGACTCGGATGGGCTGCATCTCCAGATCATTCCGAATTATATTGAGTGTGTCGAGTACGTACATATGGTAACGGCAACAACAAAAAGAGACAGGCTTGCTGGCGTTTCTATGTTTATTGTAATTTCCACTTCATTTGTCGTTGGAATATCCGTTATCTTCAGTCTTGTTACGTTTCAGATTCAGCGCTACGAGAGCGATTACGCCGAAGCGGTTCATCAAGCGCATAAAGTTCAAACAGCGGCAGCTCTTCTTTCTGTTGGGGTTCTTAACTCCTACGCCAAGATAGCAGCGAATGATAAAAAGGGATTGGCGAGCGCATTAAATTTACTTAACCAGCAATCGAGGGCGATACAGCGTGTGCTTGCAGGAGGCGGATCACCCAGTAAAGCGTTTGCAAGACATGCCGGCTTTCAAGGGGCTACAGGTTTGGTCAGGCTGTCGGCCAGCGTTGATGCCGTCATTGAGATGATCACCAACTTGAAGAAGCGGGCGGTGTGCGTCGTCATATGATTTGGAACAATTGAGTGCTTGATCTAAGCGAGTGATTGGCTCATCGGTTTCATTGTTAGGCGACGGCTTGGCGATGTTGCAAGCGTCGTGTTTCGAATGTCTTTCGTTTGATCCTTT
>JAGDYV010000253.1:0-2204 GCA_049116495.1 Hyphomicrobiaceae bacterium
GCCTCCCCCGCCGCCTCCGCCGTCAACGATGCCGATGAGCTTAACAATGACTGCTTCTGCGGAATAGATTGCGTTTAATCCAGCATCGTATCCATCATACGTAAATGTATAGAAGAACCCATTCCCTAAGTTTGCCCCTGCAGCCTCACCATAATCAACAAACCAATCTGGCGTAATATTTCCTTGTGCAATATCTACGATTTGGTTTGGAGTAATGACAGATAAAAGTGGGTCATTGTCCAACATGTTTGGACTGTAATCTTCTAGCTGATTTGGATAGCAATCGGAGGCCAGCGCAAAGGCTATTTGGATATCAACTATGCCTCCTGAAATTATCTCTCCGGTTGGCAATTGAACGTCGGACGCAACTGTTAGTTGGAAATTTCCCGTCGTGCTCAGCGGGTTTTCAGACAAGGCTTCCGGGACCAACGTGTAGTACACACTAGTGGAATTGTCGAAAAACTCGGTAGGCATATTGCCTCCACGATCCCCTACAGCGCAAATGCCGTCGGTTGGAACGCCGAACCTGTCTGCACCAGGCGGACCGGAATACAGGATATCATTGTATGAAGTGTCGGTGGCCGCGATGTTTATCGTTAGATCAGCTGAGGTTGCATTGCCCGCAGCGTCCTCGAACGTGTAGGTGAACACGTCGCTGGTGATCGCACCTGCACCAAGCGCCTGATAGGCGGCGGAACTGCCGTCCAGATCGTAGCTGTAGCTGCCGTCGGCATTGATGGTCAGCGTGCCGAATTCGCCGTCGATTTCGACTTGACCACCGGACGTGATCTGCAGTTGTGAACCGTCGTTGGCTACCGAAGAGACCCTTGAACCTTCCGGGTCGCCCCCCGGTGTGGCGTTCGTAAAAAGGTTGTTTCCCGGCGCATAGGTCTGGTCGGTAGCTGCCGGCCCCACAGCATTAATAGTGATGGTCGCGGTCGCCTCGTCGCTGTCGCCGTCGGCATCGGTGACCCGGTAAGTGAACGTTTCGGTGGCCGTTTCACTGCCGGTTAAATGGTTGTAGGCGGCTTGCGGGTCGTATGTGAAGCTGCCGTCCTCATTGAACACCAGCTCGCCGGCAGTGACATCGTCGACAACTTCTACTTCGGCGACTAGGTCTGGCACGATGTCTATTCCATTGCCATTGTCCGCCAGAACGTTGCCGCTCAGAACACCGTATTCGTCAACAGTAAACACGTCGTCCAAAGCTACGACAGCTTCATCGATCGGGTTTTGCTCGATGCCATCGACGGTGACGGTTAGGTTTTCGATTTTCCGCGCCTTGAGGTCGAAAGCCGAGAACTCAAAGCTCCGCCCGTTGGCCTCTCCGTTTGGCCGCGTGTTGTCATCGAGGAAGGTGAGATAGTCAGCGATATCCGACTGCACGTCGATGCTGAGCCATTCGTCCTTGGTCAGTGCGAGAGCGAGCGTGTCGTTGCCATGCCCGCCATCATAGAAGTCCCGATCACCAGTATTGTCCGCCGACACGTATCTCAGAGTGTCGTGACCGAAACCCCCATAGACTTTGTCATTGCCGCTGCCACCGGTAAGGTCATCATTGCCAAACCCGCCGAACAGCTTGTCTCTGCCCTGCCCGCCGTCGAGGGTGTCGTTACCCCAGAGACCGAAGAGTTTGTCATTTCCGCCCAGCCCATAAATCTCATCATTCCGAAACGTGCCGAACAGCCAATTGTTGCTGTCGTTTCCAGTTCTGACGGCCATGTTAAAACCTCCCCAGGTCGCTCGATATCAACGCAAATGGCGCAGAGCCAAGTGCTCAAATCTGCTGGAATGAGCAGATCTGTCGTACGCTGGCGCAGGTGAACTGTCGCAAGCGATCGCAAAGGCTTATCGAGCTTTGGAGGGTGTTTGAGCGTACGCTGACAAAGCAGCGAAAACGCACGCGCCGAGCATCCGGCAAAATCCGATGGTTGTACTGCGCGCAGTGAAAAAACAAATAGCAAGCAAAAAACGCAGACGTCGGATTGGTTTTTGGTCAATTTGACGGGTAATGCGATTTGCGGGGCACAGTTGCTGGATCTGACCGAGATCGAATGGACTTCCGAAATTGATGCTGTGGACGACGCCCGCACCTCACGCGTGGCGAGTGAGTTTGCCAGCGTAGGGTGATCGTTTAAGACGAATCATTCGAGAGGGCGTCCACATGCAGCAGATTCAAACCATCGGTATCGATCTCGCCAAGA
>JAGDYV010000254.1:0-8035 GCA_049116495.1 Hyphomicrobiaceae bacterium
AATGACGTGCGCAGCAGAGCCAACGCTACCGCCATTACCAATACCAATACTCGGATCGATGGGGTCGACGAAAGGATTGATGGGGTCGACGAAAGAGTCACTGAGAACACGGCGAACATCGGGTCCAACACCGGCCGCATCAAGACAAACGAAGACAATATCGAGACGAACACCGGCAACATTGCCAACAACCGGACCGATATCAACTCCAACATCGGCCGTATCACGGCAAACGAAGAAGACATCTCGATCAACTCGGCTGATATCGCAACCAACCGGGCCGGCATCGAGCAGAATACAAACCGCATTAACAGCGCGTTCAACGAGATCGACGAAAATACGCAAGGCATTGCGATCGCCATCGCAATGGGCGGACTGGCGTTGCCAAGCGACAAGAGATTCGCGATCTCAGCCAGCCTTGGTTTCTATGACGACAAGACTGCGATTGCCGCCCAAGGCGCACTGCGCCTCAACGAGACGTTCACATTGAACGGTGGTGTCGGCTTTGGTGTGGACGGAAACAGCAAAGTTGGCGCTCGCATCGGCATCACCGCTGCTTGGTAATACGCCTCCATAAAATTTCACGCGTACCAGCGGGCCCAGTCGGGCCCGCTTCTGTTCGACCCTGACAATCAGAGGCTCTCCCGACATGGTACTTCTAATTGGCCTATCACGGTATCTTTGCAACCGGTCCGCCTTCGCGATCTTGGGTAGCTTCGTGCTCATGAGCAGTGTTGTGCTCGTCGATAGATCGATGGCGCAACAGATTGCACAGAAAGCCGAACCCACTAAACGGGCCGGCACCAGCGCGAACAAGAAGTCGAAAACCCAACTGAAACAAAATAATTCGTCAACAAAACCGAAGCCGCGCAAAAAAAGTCGAAGATTAAAAATTCCAAAACCCGAGACTTTATTGGCACTCGTACGGCTCTACCTTGTCGCGTTGGATCAAGCTATTATAGCCGACAATTTCCGGGTGCTGCACGCGATCAGCGGTCCAAATCTGACATCCAAGATGAGCGCTAGTCAGCTGGCCGGCGCTTTCCGGGATCTCCGTTCCCGACGTATCGATCTAGCCGCGGTTGTCATCACGACACCGCAGATTACAGAAAGTCCGGAGATGCTGCCGGGGAACATTCTCAACATCGTTGGTCATTTTCCGACGAGACCGGAGCGAATCAATTTTCACATGCAATTCCAACCAACCAATCGGCAATGGCGGTTGCGCGGCATGAAAGTCACCACGAAACGTGTGAAGCAAGCCGATCCAAAAGCCAATGTTACGGCCAAGAAAACCAAAACCTCTGTGCCGGCAAAAAAGAAACCGGCGGCTGGGAAGAAAACTAAAGCGACGAAGAACTAACCCACCGTCGTACCCGCGTGCCGGAAGCAAGGTCGCCCGGCACGCCAGTTCCGCCAACCCATCACCCCACATACGAACCGCCATTGCAATCCAGCACGGCGCCGGACACGTACGATGCCGCCGGTGTCAGCAGCATCATGATCATCCAGGCGACCTCCTCGGGCCGGCCCATGCGCCCGCGCGGCAGGGCAGCACCGTCGACCAGGGAGCCAGCCGTCATCGCGGTCTCGATCGGCCCCGGCGCGACGCCGTTGATCAGCACGCCGCGCCCGACCGCGTTGCGCGACAGCCAGCGGATGACAACGTGAACCGCACCTTTCGACGCCGAATAATCAAGTGGCGTCGACAGCGCCGTGCCGCCGGTGCGACCCGCAACCGAACCAATCATGACAATTGATCCGCCACCGTTCGCGGCCATGTGCTCAGTGAACGCCAAACCTAATTCGATCGGCACACGCACGTTGACGTCCATGGTCTCGCTGAAGCGCGCGCGCAGATTGTCGGCATCCTGCAGCGGCGTGCGGCCGAGGATGCCGGCGCAATGGGCGAGGCCGTGGATCGAGCCGCCATTGGCTGCGGCGTGGCCACTCAGTTTTCCGGCAAAACCATCCTCGGTGAGATCGCCTTCAAGCGCATCGACTGTCGCGCCTTTGGCTTCGAGTTCACGCTGGACATCGCCAAGCGGCGCGCGGTCGTTGAGCAGCAATATGGCGCCGAGTTCGGCGGCTGCAAACGCGGTGGCGCGGCCGATACCGCTTGCCGCGCCGGTGACGCAGATGCGGCGGCCGGCAAGGCTCAGGGCTTCTGGGAGCGGCATAGTCGTCATGGCGAAAGCCCTTCGTGTGCAAATCGGATCCGTTGAGCCTGAACGGCTCTCGCTATGATCTCTAGAATGCACCGCATGTGACAAAAAGCAAAGCCAGTGACGTCGCGCGGACCGACCCGGCGACCGCACCTTCTTGACGCGTTCGGCCATCTCCCGTCGTCGCGTGACGCGATGGATCAGATGCGCCGACGAAAATTAAAAATTTTGTGCCTGACTGCTTTGCCATGCAAACAGCCTGAGGCAACACGCTGCGGCACATCACTTATCGTCCTATGCCACGGCCGTTTAATCCGGTTCCGGTTAAATATTTCCAGTGTTTTTTTCATCGCCAGTTCAGACTGCGCATAGGTCGCTATGCCTATCGTCGGTGCATCCCCATTTGACGGAGCGCCCCCATGTACCGCGTACGACTGCCTTTGATCGCCATCACCCTGCTCACTGCCGGCTGCAGCGTCCAGACGATGCCATATGCCAAGCAAACCGCCGTAGCGGTCGCTCCGACGAATAAAATCGTCAACGTCGTCAAATCGGCGTCCGCCGACGCGCTGCCAAAGACACGCACCACCATCGGCAACTGGCGCACCGGCCAACGGCCGATCACGATCTATCGCGTCAACGACAAGACGTTCATCCGCTTGAACATTGGCAAAGGGCGCAGCGTGACCAAGCATGTCAAACCGTTCCGCCACAAGCTCGGCCCGGCTTACCGGCACAAGTCCGAATATTGGATCATCGACGGCGACGGCGACCTGCAAAGCTGGAACAAGGGCGGATATCTGGCGGCGGCCAAACCGGCCGTCTGAGCGACGACGGTCGCCGGCGAGCATCTCAGAAGACGACCTTCAAGATGCGGTTCTATTGTCAGGGAGTTGAAAATAATCAGGGGCGGGGATGGTGGAGCCAGGCGGAATCGAACCGCCGACCTCTTGCATGCCATAACAGAGGTTATCTAAACTACTGAAATCATTGACCATTTTGAATCAAACCATTTCAACGACTTACGACCTTCCTAACCCTTCATTCAGTTACGCACATTGACGTTGATTCCGCTACATTCTTTTTCTCTATACCGACCAGTCTACTGCAAAATTACTGCAAAAATCGGCCTGTTTTTTGGCTTAAAATCTATACTTGTCAAGGGTTTAGTTATACACACCTCTTGCTTGTACGAAACAAGGTTTCGCGTACTATAAATTTATATCAGCTAATTTGTTCTGTCCTGTTTCCGCTAATCACAAGAAACAGGACAGAACACTAAACTTTATATGAACCTAGTAGATCAAGTTACCTCCCCAGAGCTGAGCAACCTTATGCACAAGCTAGGAGTAGTAACGCGAAGCCAGTATTTCAGAGAATGGACTGGTTCCAGTCAAAACGAAATTGAACGTTGGCCAAACGATGATGGCGATTACTGTCCCGACAACGTTGCCTGCTACACCACCACCGAGTTGGGTGAGATGTTGCCATGGCAACTGCACGTCGGAGCGCACCGCTATGAACTGGACTTGTTTAAGAACGGTGAAGAACCATCTTGCTGGTCTGTTGGGTACACCACCAAGGACGAAGAAGTCTACAAAGTGCTCGGCATGAATTACCACTTTGGCAACACAGAAGCCGACGCCCGCGCCAAGATGCTCATCTACTTGCTGGAGAACGATCTGCTCAACGTCGCCGACTTGTAATACAGAGTCATAACCGCACAGCGCAACACACATCACTTGACAGTGTGGCCACAGCGCTACAGCCGAATCACCCGCAATCGAAGCATAAGAGTTGCACGGCAAAGACCACGGTCTTCCACCGTTCCGATCCCATGGGCCGACGCCTGAATGGCGCGGGCTACAGCCCGGGAAAGGAGGTGAATGCCAATGTGGTATCGAAAGCCGACTGTGCACGTACGCGAGTATGTGCGCCACCGGTTCGGTCGCGCGGAGCGAGTTCGCTCCCACTACCGCCGGTGGCCTAGGAGTAGCTAACCTAGAGGGTCAACCTAGCTGAACTGGGGCACTCGACTGGCAGGTCGGGTGCCCTTTCGTTTTAGCCACTCTCTTATAACGTCGTGTGAACGCCCCGCACATGTCAACCGACTACACTGATTCGGTTCACAAAGTGTGACTCGCAGGACTCACGCCAACCGCTTTCATCACCGCTGGCGTCTGGAATCGCTACTGCAAATCCACTGCAAAATTCTTAATCTATTTTGGGAGCTTTAGGGGGCTAACCCCTTGATTTTATTGGTGGAGCCAGGCGGAATCGAACCGCCGACCTCTTGCATGCCATGCAAGCGCTCTCCCAACTGAGCTATGGCCCCATCCTCCAAACTTCGAAGCGAAATACGTCCGTGTGGGTCGGCGTCAGCTTCGAAGCGGAAAAAATTCAGTAGGCTCTTCCGGCGGAAAGTTCAAGCCCAAAATTGCTTCTGGCACGCTCGGCAAGGGTGTCCCGCGCACGGTCCGATGCGCCGCCATGGTGGCAGCGACAGCCTGGCCGGAAAAACCCAACCTGGCGCTGATCCGGATCAGCTTTCCTCGTCTTCCTTCTCAACACCACCAATGATGTCACCAACGCCGGAGTCGTCGTCATCGTCGGTCGCCAGGAACGTGTCATCGTCCTCGTCGTCATCGTCGTCGCCGCCGAGTTCTGCATCAGCGTCTTCGAGACTGACCAGGGCGTCATCTTCGTCGGCGACCTCCTCGCCGTCGGCTGCCGGGGCCTTTGCTGCGGGGGCAGGTGCCACCACCGGCACAGGCACAACTTCTTCCTCTTCGGGCACGACCGCGAGCTCATAAACCGACTCGCACTCCGGACAGACGATCGGATCGCGGTTGAGATCGTAGAACTTCGTCTCGCACTCGTCGTTCTGGCACGTACGCTTCGTGCCGCGCGCTTCCTTGGTCGCCATGCCACCCTCGCCATTTCCTGATTGTCGCGCCGTTTGCCACGGGTTGGGGTTGATGTCAAAAGCTTATTGCGCGCATGGCGTCCAACAGCCAACGATGCCAGTGCGTCCGTTCGCGGCAATTCGCCGACGATGCGCCTTCTCAAAGGGTCGCGCAAAGTCTATCAAACAGTGCCGCCACCTTCTGCTGACATAAATGAGATGTACCTTGAACCAAGACGACGACAGCCACGCTGGCGCTGTACTCCAAAAGCCCCTGCGCGCGCGGCGCGCGGATGCGATGACCGGCCGGGTGCGGGTGCCCGGTGACAAATCGATCTCACACCGGGCACTGATGTTCGGCGGGATGGCGACCGGCAGCTTGCGCATAACGGGCCTGCTGGAGGCCGAGGACGTGCTCAATACAGCGGCTGCGATGCGCGCTTTCGGCGCGGATATCGAACGCCTCGATGACGGCAGCTGGCGGGTCAAAGGCTGCGGTGTTGGCGGCCTTACACAGCCCGCCGCACCACTCGACTTCGGCAACGCCGGTACCGGCACACGGCTGATTATGGGCGTCATTGCCGGTCACGACATGACAGTCAAGCTGATTGGCGATGCCTCGCTCAGCCGGAGGCCGATGGGGCGCGTGCTTGGGCCGCTCAAGACGATGGGCCTCGAGGTGCTGGACGGCGACCGCGAAACGCTGCCACTGACGATCCGTGGCTCAGCCAGCCTCGTGCCGATCTCCTACACCCTGCCGGTGCCGTCGGCGCAGGTTAAGTCGGCGATCCTGATCGCCGGCCTGATGGCACGCGGCGAAACAACCGTTCTCGAAGCCGAAGCAACACGCGACCACACCGAGCGGATGCTGCTCTATCTCGGCGCGGACGTGCGTACGGAGGCGCGCGACGGCCTGACTGCGATCACCGTCAGCGGCGATGCCGAATTGCAGGGTCGCGACATCATCGTGCCCGGCGATCCGAGTTCGGCGGCGTTTCTGGTGGCCGCGGCGGTGATCGTGCCGGGCTCCGACGTGACGGTTGAAGGTGTGCTGGTCAACGAGACGCGCAGCGGATTCTACACGACGCTACGTGAAATGGGCGCCGACGTAGCGTTCGAGAACGAACGCGACGAAGGCGGTGAGAGGGTCGCGGACATCCGGGCACGGACATCGACGCTCAAAGGCGTGGCCGTGCCACCGGAGCGGGCGCCGTCGATGATCGATGAGTACCCGGTACTGGCCGTTGTAGCGGCGTTCGCGGACGGTGAGACGCGGATGCAGGGGCTGGCCGAACTCAAGGTTAAAGAGAGCGACCGTCTGGCGGCAACGGCCGACGGACTGGCTGCAAACGGGGTCATTGCGCGAGTCGAAGGTGACGACCTGATCGTGACCGGCGCCACGACGGTTAACGGCGGCGGAACGGTTGCGACCCACCTAGATCACCGTATCGCAATGGCGTTTCTAACCCTCGGGCTCGCCACCGAGCAGCCCGTGACGGTCGATGACGCCGGTATCATCGCGACAAGTTTCAATGAGTTCACCGGTTTGATGGGCACGCTCGGCGCGACGTTCGAAACTGTCGATGGGGCGGCACCATGATCATCGCGATCGATGGGCCGGCCGCATCGGGCAAAGGCACGCTCGCGAAACGCATCGCAAACCATTTCGGCTATCATCATCTCGACACCGGGCTGATCTATCGCGCGGTTGCCCGCGACGTGCGGGCCGTGGATGGGGCGCTCGATAGTGCAGAGGACGCGGGTAAAGCGGCCCGGGAACTGAATCCGGCGACGCTCGATGATCCAACGCTACGACATCCCGGCATTGGCAACGCCGCCTCGGTCGTAGCGCAAATCCCGGCCGTGCGCGAAATACTACGGGCCTTTCAGCAAAAATTTGCAGCTCAACCGCCTGGCGCTGTGCTCGATGGGCGCGACATCGGCACGGTCGTTTGCCCTGACGCGGACGTTAAGCTGTTTATCGTCGCCGATACCGAAGTCCGCGCTGAGCGGCGGTACTTGGAACTGGTCAATCGCGGTGAGGCGGTAGACCAGGACGAAATCTTCGACCAGATCGCCCGGCGCGACAAGCGGGACCGGGAACGCGCCGATTCACCAATGAAAGCCGCCGCAGATGCGCTGTTGCTCGATACGACGAAATTGGGTATAGACGAGGCATTCGACGCCGCCGTCGAACTGATCAAGAGGAAGATCGGCCAACCAGGCGCCTGACATCGCACGATGTTTGGTGCCTAATTCTGTTGGATGGGCCCCCCTTCGCAGACGGCGTCAGACCAGAAATCCTAGACATTGTCCGGTGGTAAACGCCGGCGCGTGCCCGTTGGCCGCGCCATTTTGTGCGTTTGCCCCAAACGGCCAACCGAAACCGGCAGATGGATGATCCGATCGCGGAACCATCAGCCTTCACCATTGAATGACGAACCTGGAGAACAGATGAGCACGCAGGAAAGCATGACCCCGTCGATCGAAGACTTCACGGCGATGCTGGACGAAACCCTGACCGACGACATTGCCTATGAAGGCAACGTGATGCGCGGCAAGGTTGTCGGGCTGGAAAAGGAATTCGCAATTGTCGACGTCGGCCTCAAGATGGAAGGCCGGGTGCCGCTCAAAGAGTTCGCTGTGGCCGGCAAGGCCGCCGAACTCAACGTGGGTGATGAAGTAGAAGTTTATCTTGAGCGGATCGAAAACGCGCTCGGCGAAGCGGTGCTGTCACGAGACAAGGCACGGCGCGAAGAAAGCTGGGTGCGCCTCGAGAAGCAGTTCGAAGCCGGCGAAAAAGTCACTGGCGTCATCTTCAGCCGCGTCAAGGGCGGCTTCACCGTCGATCTCGACGGTGCTGTCGCGTTCCTTCCGGGCAGTCAGGTTGATATCCGCCCGGTGCGCGACATCGGTCCGTTGATGCACCAGGAACAGCCGTTTCAGATCCTCAAGATGGACCGCC
>JAGDYV010000255.1:0-1449 GCA_049116495.1 Hyphomicrobiaceae bacterium
TCGGCGTCTACCACATCTACGGTGACGAGACTACATTGGGTGAAGGCTATAACATGCAGCAGATCCCGAAGGAGCAGCAAGGGTTATTCGGACTTCTGACAGCAACGATGGGGCAATCCTACATCCTGCACACACCTGAAGCGTTGAGGGATTGCATGCGCCGCGGGACCAATTGCGTGCACCATCCACACAAGGCTGGCCCGTTTTATGTGTTGCTGCCCTTGAACACACAGCCCGCAACCGTCCGCATCAATCTTGCGGCATTGCCTGAGGCGATTGCACCGGCCAAGACGGTGCCCGCCGATCCGGCAGTTTTTGATCGGGCCGCCCAACTGATCCGGCAACACCAAAGGATCTGCATCAAAGCGGGCGGTGGCACGCGCGGGCACGATGACGCCATACGAACGCTTGCCGAGTCGATCGGCGCAGTCGTTGCATTGTCGCCCGGCTCGACCGGCGTCCTGCCTGACGCACATGCGCAGAACATGCACGTCGGCGGATCGAAAGGCTCGATCAGCGGCAACTATGCCATGTCGCAAGCCGATCTCGTTATTGTCATTGGCTCGCGGGCTGTTTGTCAGGCTGATTGCTCCGGCATCGGGTACGCATCCGCAGAAAGCGTCATCAATATAAACGGCGATTTGTCCGATCTGACCCACTACAACAAGACCGTTGGCCTTCAAGGTGATATCGGCGCGGTGATCACGCGACTACTTGTCGCCATGGACCAACACGACAACGCCCACCTGGCCTCGAAGCAGGCATGGCTTGAAACGTGCAAAGCCAAGAAGGCCGAATGGTCCGCGTTCAAGGCCGAGCGCTGTACGGCAGCCCCGATGATGGATGACGTTTGGCAAACGCCTGTCCTTGGTCAACCCTCGGCCATCAAAGTTGTCAGCGACTTTGCCAAGTCCGTCGGCGCGACAAAGTTTTTTGATGCCGGTGACGTGCAGGCCAACGGATTTCAGATTGTCGAAGACGACAATACAGGCGACACGATTACCGAATCCGGCGCGTCGTACATGGGTTTTGCCGTTTCCGCCTTGCTGGCATCTGCCGTCGCTGACACGCATCGGTATGGCATTGCATTTTCCGGTGACGGCTCTTTCATGATGAACCCGCAAATTCTCATCGATGCCGTCGAGCATGGTGTTCACGGTATGATCGTGATTTTTGACAACCGGCGCATGGCCGCCATCACCGGATTGCAGAACGCACAGTATGGTCACGAGTTCCGGACCAACGATGGTGTCGCGGTCAATTACGTCCAAATGGCAAGTTCGGTTGCTGGCGTGAAGGCCATCTCGTCAGGCGACACGATTGCTTCATTGCAGGAAGCCCTTGCAGCGGCCCACAAACATGATGGCCTCGCCCTTGTGCACGTGCCCGTGTACAGCGGCGCCAACCCGATGGGTGAAATGGGCGCCTACGGCTCCTGGAATGTCGGCA
>JAGDYV010000256.1:0-4578 GCA_049116495.1 Hyphomicrobiaceae bacterium
GATAATCCAGCCCTGCCGAAATCGAGTGACCTTCGAGGATCTGCCCGTCGGCGTCCTGCAGCAGGTAGGTGCGGTTACCATGTAGCACGCCGGGGCCACCGCCACCCATTGATGCAGCATGACCGTTTTCGACATCCACACCGTGACCACCCGCCTCGACGCCATAAATTGCGACGCTGTTGTCATCCAGGAACGGATGGAACAGCCCGATCGCATTCGAGCCACCGCCGATGCATGCAACGATCGCGTCCGGCAGGCGCCCTTCGCGCTCCAGCAACTGCGCCCGCGCTTCGTCGCCGATCACGGATTGGAAATTGCGCACCATCTCCGGATAGGGATGTGGCCCGGCCGCGGTGCCGATGATGTAATAGGTATCGCCGACATTGGTCACCCAGTCGCGCAGCGCTTCGTTCATTGCGTCCTTGAGCGTGCCGGCACCGGCCGTCACCGGATTGATACTGGCGCCAAGCATGCGCATGCGCATCACGTTCGGGCTTTGCCGTTCGACATCGGTCGCGCCCATGTACACTTCGCACGGCATGCCGTACTTGGCGCACACCGTCGCAACGGCAACGCCATGCTGGCCGGCACCGGTCTCGGCGATGATCCGGTTCTTACCCATGCGTCGCGCTAGCAGGATCTGGCCGAGGCAGTTGTTGATCTTATGGCTGCCGGTGTGATTGAGTTCGTCGCGCTTGAAATAGATTTTGGCGCCGCCGAGGTGGTCGGTCAGCCGGCCGGCATAGTAGAGCGGCGACGGGCGGCCGCCGTAGTGTTGCAGCAGATCATCAAGCTCCTCCTGGAATGTCGGGTCGGCCTTTGACGCCGTATAGGCATCTTCCAATTCCAGGATTGCCGGCATCAAGGTTTCGGCGACGAAACGACCGCCGAAGTCGCCGAAGAAACCGCGCTCGTCAGGACCCGAACGGAAAGTGTTGGGTTTCGGCTGATCGGTCATTTGCGAGGCGCTCCGGCTGGTGTTTGTGGCGCAATCATACTGCTTTTGCGGCTTTGAGAAAGGCGCGTATGAGCGCGGCGTCCTTTGTGCCCGGCGCGCTTTCCACGCCCGACGAAACGTCGACGGCACGAGCGCCGGTCAGGCGAATGGCATCGGCGACGTTGCCCGGCGTCAACCCGCCCGAGAGCATATAATCAAGCCGATCGCCAATTCCTTTCAGAGCGCGCCAGTCAAATGTCAGCCCGTTGCCGCCTGGCAGGATCGCATCCTTGGGCGCCTTTGCATCGAACAGTATCGTATCGCACGGGCCGTCGGGCGCCGCGTAGGCGAATGCCGATTCGGCATCATCGGACGTCGCCACTTTGACGGCCTTCATCACGGCGCATCCACTGCGTTTTTTAATTTCGCCTGCTCGGGTCGGCGTTTCGCTACCATGCAGCTGAATAACATCTGGCTTGAGGTTGGCAGTAATGGCATCGACCAGCGCTTCGTCCGGGTCGACTGTCAGCGCCACGATCTTGGTCTTGCCGCGTGCCATATTGCCGAGTGTAACAGCGTCGGCCATGTCGAGTGTCCGTGGGCTCGGCGGGAAAAAAACCAGCCCGACAAAGTCGGCGCCCTCTTCGAGTGCGACCGCCATCGTCGCCGGCGTCGAGAGCCCGCAAATCTTAACGCTGACTGTCATGGTGTTCGCTTTGTCACAACGCCCGGTGTGCGCTGTCAGTGCTCCAGCGCCGCGATTTGCTTACTCTGCAAGCGCCAGTTGTTTGCGCTCGATCACGTTTGCGTCGCGCTCGCGCGCCAGCCGCTCGGCTTCGGATTTCCAACGCATGGCCTCTTGCGTGCGTTGCCGCGCCGTGCGTCGCCACTTGCCCTGTGTGAACCAGGTCGCCATGCCACCAACAATCGCACCAATCGTCAACAGTGCGAACATCAGCCAGAAAAACGGCATTGAGAGCGCGAACGCTGGGTCTTTCGGATTGAACGGGTCCAATACCAACTGTACTTCATTGCGATTAATGACGAACAGCGTGATCAGGATTACCGCCGCTACAAAGGTGAGGACCATCGATAGGATACGACCGAACACGTCAATCAAGCTCCAAGGTTTTGCTTTTCTCACGCGCATTGCTGATCGCTTGCTACGATTCAATGCGCTCAAAATTCCGTCCGACGGGCCGCCGATTAACTATCGTCAGTGCCGCCGTTCATGCGCTCACGCAGTTCCTTGCCGGTCTTGAAGAACGGCACGAATTTTTCTTCAACCGCGACCGAAGCGCCTGTCCGCGGGTTCCGTCCGATGCGTGGCGCACGATACTTCACCGTGAACGCCCCGAAGCCGCGCAATTCGACCCGGTCGCCACGTGCCAGGGCATCTACTATCTCGCCAAATATGACGTTGACGATACGTTCCACATCGCGATGGTAAAGATGGGCGTTCGTGGCCGATATTTTTTGGATCAGTTCGGACTTGATCATAACGCGGTAGCCTATCAAACTCGTTGAAATATTTTATCTTTTTCCAGGGTGCCAAACCGACAGCATGCCGTCAAGGCCGCCGGGGCGCACATCGCCAAGTGTACCGGCCCCAAGCCAGCCCGCAAGGGCTCGCAGAAGATAATTTGCTGTCGCGTTCGGGAACGGCCAATCGAGCTCTTGTTTCGGCTTCCAATCAATTACTTTAAGGTCGGCAGATACTTTGCGTTTGTCGATCAGGTAGTTGCGGGCTTCTTCCTCGCCGCCAATCTCGTCGACGAGCTTATAGCGCAATGCCTCTCGTCCCGAATAGACCCGGCCCTTGAGCAGGCCCGGAATGGCAGCTGTATCCACCTTGCGGCGGTCGCGTACAAGTCCGAGGAACCACTTGTGGCTCTCGGCGATCATTTCATCAAGCAGACGGCGGTTTTCTTCATCCAGCGGCTTGAACGGCGATGGCTCGGCTTTCATGCTGCCACTTTTTACCGTGTTCATTTTTACGCCGATCTTGTCGAGCAGTCCGGTCAGCTCGGGCCATTGCATGATGACGCCGACCGATCCCGTGATAGAGTTGCCGCGTGCCACAATATGATCGGTGCCAAGCCCTGCAATATAGGCCGCTGACGCTGCAACTGTGCCGAATTGGGCGACGACGGGTTTCTTGGCTGCCAGATCACGCAGATTTCGATAGAGCGCTTCGCCGCCGGTCGTCGTGCCGCCGGGACTGTTGACGAACAGGATGACACCTTTGATGTGATCCGCCTTGGTTAGCTTTTTGAGCAGCTCCGTTTGCTTGCGATTTTCGGTGATCAATCCTTCGACGGTCACGCGTGCGATCTGGTCCTGTTTAACCAGGTCTCTTGCACCGGTGCCGATCAGCGCCAGCGCGCCGAGCGCAAGCATCCCGGCAACAATGGCGAGCCCGCGCCACAATCCGAGTTTGCGCCTTAGACGGCGGCGATCGAGAATACCTTCGGTTTCCTGCGTCATCGAGGGCGTGTCCTGCTATCGTCTGAAAATTGAGATCCGCCATATACGACGGAAAAGCGTCGGAGAGAACCGTTTCCGGCGGCATTTTTTGAGCGTCGCAAGGCCGCTGTCGCTGATCGGCCTGAAACGAGGCTGTTTACCGTCAACAGCGCAACCGGTTCAGCCCACGATAGTATGGCATATTTGGGTTCTCGGCCATAAATCGAAAACCCCGCCGGACTGCCGACGGGGTTTTCTTTTCTTCGACGCGGCCGGCCGTTTTGCGGCCGCATCGTAGATTTTCAGAACGGAAGAAGACCGATCGGTACTTCCCTCGTATCAGTCTTCCTTGGCGTCGCCGCCCTCACCGTCGTCGTCGCTGGTTGCGCGCTGCTTGAAGGCTGCGCCAAGAATATCACCGAGCGAGGCGCCGGAGTCGGACGAGCCAAACTGTGCGACGGCTTCTTTTTCTTCAGAGATCTCAAGCGACTTGATCGAGACACCGATCCGGCGTGCGGCGCGGTCTACGCTGACCACGGATGCGTCGATCTTATCACCAACGTTAAAGCGTTCCGGGCGCTGCTCTGAACGCTCGCGTGACAGGTCAGAGCGCTTGATGAAGGTCGTGATGTCCGAATCGGCGATTTTGACCTCAAGGCCGTTCTCCTGGACCTGCATGACCTCGCAGGTGACGGGGTCGCCCTTCTTGTATTTCGCAATGGTGTCGAGGGGATCGCCACCGAGCTGCTTGATGCCAAGCGAGATGCGCTCTTTTTCAGGATCAACGTCAAGCACGACGGCCTTGACCGAGTCGCCCTTGTTGAATTCCTTGATGACATCGTCGCCCGGTCGGTTCCAGTCCAGATCGGACAGGTGCACCATGCCATCGACACCCTGCTCAAGGCCGATGAACAGGCCGAATTCCGTGATATTGCGGATTGGGCCTTCGACTTCGGTGCCTTTCGGATGGATCGCGAGGAACTCGTCCCAAGGGTTGTCCTGGGTCTGCTTGAGGCCCAGCGAGATTCGGCGCTTTTGCGGGTCCACTTCGAGGATCTGCACATCGACGGTTTGCGACGTCGAAACGATCTTGCCCGGGTGGACGTTCTTTTTCGTCCAGCTCATTTCTGAGACGTGGATCAGACCTTCGACGCCCGGCTCCAGCTCGACGAACG
>JAGDYV010000257.1:0-3986 GCA_049116495.1 Hyphomicrobiaceae bacterium
CGCTCCTCGAACTCGCCGCGATATTTCGCTCCAGCAATCAGGCTGCCCATGTCGAGCGACATCAAACGCTTGTCTTTCAGGCTCTCCGGGACGTCGCCCTGCACGATGCGCAGCGCCAAGCCCTCCGCGATCGCGGTCTTGCCGACACCTGGTTCGCCAATCAGGACGGGATTGTTCTTGGTGCGCCGTGACAGGACCTGGATGGCGCGGCGGATCTCCTCATCGCGGCCGATCACCGGGTCGAGTTTGCCATCGGCCGCAGACGCGGTCAGATCCTGCGCATAGCGTTTCAAGGCATCATAGCCTTCTTCCGCAGAGGCGGAATCCGCCGTGCGGCCCTTGCGCAATTCATTGATCGCCTGGTTCAACCGGTCGGGCAGAACGCCACCGTCAGTCAGGAATTTGCCGGCTTCACTGGTTTTTTCAAGGGCGATTGCGAGCAGTAGGCGCTCGGTCGTGATGAACTGATCGCCGGCCTTCTCGGCGACTTTCTCGGCCTGCTCAAAGACCCGCGCGAGTTCCGGCGCGAGATAGATCTGGCCGGCGCCACCGCCGGAGACCTGTGGGCGCTTTTCAAGTGTCTCCTCGGCCTGTTGCAGGATCCGCTTGGGATCGCCGCCCGTGCGCTGAATAAGGCCCGCCGCCATCCCCTCAGGGTCGTCGAGCAGCACCTTGAGCAAATGCTCAGCAGAAACTTGTTGATGGTTTTCGCGAAGCGCGAGGTTTTGTGCGGATTGCACAAAGCCTTTGGCGCGGTCTGTATACCGGTCAAAGTTCATAATTATCCTCCACCCACCGGGTCATGCCCCGAAGCAGCATGGCCGACCGTGTTCATATCATCCCGGCCCCTCTCATGAGGCAACCGTTACATGGATGGATATGGGATCAGTCCACTGGTATGAAAAGGGGCAAATTGCCCCCAATTCAGGACCACCACCATGAGCCCCACGGATCACGACCCAACGCCGGTACCGCGCGTCGAAAGTCTGTATCGGTATCCGGTCAAAGGCCTAACGCCAGAAAACCTTTCGACCGTCTCGGTCGAGGCCGGCTCGTGTGTGCCATTCGACCGCGCCTACGCCATCGAGAACGGCCGTGGCCGGTTCGATCCGCTACAACCCAAGCATCTGCCGAAGATCAGTTTTCTAATGCTGATGCGTGATGAACGGCTGGCGACGCTGACGACCCAGTTTGATGACAGCACCGAAACACTGACCATCCTGCGCGACGGCAAGCAGGTCGCCCGCGGTCAGCTGACGAGCCCGATAGGACGCCAGACGATCGAACAGTTCCTGTCATCGTATTTCCAGCGCGAGCTGCGCGGGTCGCCAAAGGTTGTATCTGCGGCGGGGCATTCGTTTTCAGATGTGCCGGCGAAATGCCTGCATGTCGTGAACCTGGCCAGCATTCGGGATCTTGAGCGGGTCACGGGCCGGCCTGTCGACCCGCTCCGGTTTCGCGCAAACGTCTATATCGATGGTTTCGAGCCATGGCAGGAGTTTGAATGGGTCGGCAAGAAGATCCAGATCGCCACGGCCAAGCTCAGCGTATTCACGCGAACCGAGCGGTGTGATGCAACCAACGTCGATCCGGCAAGCGGCGCACGCGACATGTCGATCCCCAACTTACTGCGGCGGCAGTGGGGACATTCTGACTTTGGCATTTACGCAAAAGTTGCAGATGGCGGCACAATCAACGTCGGTGACACGATCGCCCTCGACGCTTGATGCAGCGCTTTGCGCGGACGTGACGGCGCAGGCGACTTATTCAGCCGCCTGGTCGCTATTCTCGGCTGCGGCAGCAACAGGTGCCTCTTCCGGCTCCGCCGCCCGTGTTGCGCGCGGACGCCGAACGGGACGCTTCAAGAATTCAGGCTGGTCATCCGTCTGCGCGTAACGCGTACGACGACCACCTCGGCCATTGGCGCGTGCGGCAGCTGGCTGCTCTGTCGCCGGCCGCTCCGCATCACCAGCGGCGCGTGACTCACGCTCAGGTGCGCGCTCTCGATCAGCATTGCGTTCGCGCCGCGGCGTCCGACGCTGCGGACGACGTTCTTCGGCAGCACGATCATTTGCCGCAATCTCAGGCTGCGGTTCGCTTCCGCGCGGCGCCTTCACCTCGCCTGCGGCCTCATCACCGCTGTCCTCGACGTTTGGCTGTTCCTCATCAATCGGATCGCCCGGATTGCGATGCCGGCCAATCTGACCGCCTTGCGACGCATCATGGCCGTGTGACGACTGCTGCTCGCGGTGCGTCATGATGATTCGATTGTAGTGTTCCGCGTGCTGCAAGTAGTTCTCGGCAAGCACCGGATCGCCCGATGACAACGCATCACGCGCCATCGCAACGTATTTCTCCGCGATATGCGACGGCGTCCCACGGATCTTAACGTCCGGCCCGTTGGACTCGTAGCTGCGCGTGAGTGGATTCTGGCTTTTACGGTTATTATTATTCCGTCCGCGGCCTCTGCGGTTTTGCTGTGCTTGCCTCATGGGCTCCCGTTCTCAGTCACTGCAAATGAAACGTATCGATTGGCGTTTGCGGCCCTGGCAATGTTGGTTGCCGGTGACCGCCGTCTTTCGATTCTCAAATAACGCTATCGTGCGGGCAGCCAATGCTGGCGCCTATCGCAGGTCTTGCGTCGCGACGGCGCTGCAACGCGCGCTGTCATTAAACTTCCAGGATGTCCTCGCGAGACAAAAGGCTCATCAGCATAAGCTGCGGCTCGGTCACGCAATCTATTCTACTCGGGTAATGTCGATGTCAATTTCGCCGGAGCTGTTTTTAGGTCCACTGGCTGCGACAAGCGCGCCATGCCCGTTAATGAGAGCCGACGTTACCAAACAAAGGTAGTTGCGTCCGACCTCTTGATTTCACTTATACTAGCGTGCACTTGCGCCGTTTCCAAGCCTTTTTACAGTCGTCAGTCGTTAAGTGTCTTGGCAGCAACACATCTTGCATGGCCGTTGAGATCTTGCCACACTTTCCAGTCGCTTGAAGGATCTTTAACGCTGAACTGGTCAATTTCGTGGCATACAGCGTCTGCCATGCCGGCGCCGACTTCAAACAGGCACCAGCCGTTCGGCACGACGCGTTCGATGTCCCGACTGATTCGCCGATAAATTTCGAGGCCGTCAGCACCGCCATCGAGAGCGAGGCGCGGGTCGTGCGCGCGCACTTCAACATCGAGGCCGGCAATGTCATCCGTTGCGATATACGGCGGGTTCGAGACCAGCACGTCAAACACCTGATCAATACCGCCAAGCGCATCACCCTCGACGAACATTGCACGCTCAGTGACGCCGTTCGTCTCGGCGTTCAAACGCGCAATCGCCAGCGCATCGGGAGCGATATCGACGCCAACACCGGTGGCGTGCGGCAGTTCGGCCAAAAGCGTGATCAAGAGGCAGCCCGAGCCGGTGCCAACGTCAATCAGCCGAAGCGGCTTATCGCGCCAACCGACAGCATCGATGACCTCCAGTGTCGCGTCGACCAGCACTTCGCTGTCCGGGCGCGGCTCGAGTATGGCTGGGGCAAGCTGAAACGGGCGACCATAGAAGGCCCGTTGGCCGACGATCCGCCCGATCGGCATACCTTCCAGTCGCTGTGCCAGACCGGCAAGGACACGGTCACAATCCGTGGCGCGGACGGCCGCTTCCGGATGCCCAATAAACGTTTCAGGCGCGACCTTGATCAGCGCACCAATTAGGAACCGCGCCTCACGGCCGGCGTCAGCAATGCCAGCCTCTCGTAGTCGCTGGCGGACATGATCGAGCAAGGCACCGAGATTCGCAGGTCGAAGACCCACCACGTCAGGCATCGCCATCACCGCTCATCGCCGCAAGCTGGTTGGTTTGTTCTTCCGTCACCAAGGCGTCGATCAGTTCATCGAGTGCGTCGCCCGCAATGACCTGGTCAAGCTTATGAAGCGTCAGGTTGATGCGATGGTCGCTGACGCGTCCCTGCGGAAAATTGTAGGTCCGGAT
>JAGDYV010000258.1:0-3222 GCA_049116495.1 Hyphomicrobiaceae bacterium
CAAAATCGGCATCATGCCGGGCAACATCTTCAAGAAAGGTAACGTCGGTATCGTGTCGCGATCCGGCACGCTGACTTACGAAGCGGTCAAACAAACAACCGACGCCGGTCTCGGGCAGTCGACAGCCGTTGGCATTGGCGGCGACCCGGTCAAAGGCCTTGATTTCATTGAAGTACTGGAGATGTTCCTGGCTGATCCGGAGACGACATCGATCATTATGATCGGCGAGATTGGCGGCTCGGCGGAAGAGGACGCAGCCGCCTTCATCAAACGCGAAGCTGACAAGGGCCGCAAAAAACCGATGGCCAGCTTCATTGCCGGTGTGACGGCACCTCCGGGGCGTCGCATGGGACACGCCGGCGCTATTATTTCGGGCGGCAAGGGCAGTGCCGAGGACAAGATCGAGGCAATGAATTCAGCCGGAATTGCAGTTGCCGACAGTCCCGCTTCGCTCGGCACAACACTGGCCGCAGTGCTGAAAGGTTAGCGAAAAATAGGTGGCATTCAACGGGTACAACGAGTTTTTACTTGCGCTGATGCCGAAACCGTTCTTTGACAAGCCGGCCCGTTTGTGCACCGCATAATCGGGCCGTTTTGCTAGCGTAATGCTCCGTTTGGAGCAACAGACTTTCGTCGAGCCACGTGGAATTTCGACGTGGATCAGACGCTCGAGGGACTTAAACGGATCTGTGTTCTCCCCTAGATTCGCAACGTCGACTGATTTGTTTTCAAGGGCATCCGACAACTAAATCTTCCGCGGCTATGGAGTTGAATGAACCGATGGCACGCCAAGCGCTGAATGACGCATTCGCTCGAACCTCTTTCCTGCATGGCGTCAATGGGGCCTATGTTGAGGAAATGCAGGCTCAGTATGAGCGCAATCCCGGATCCGTCACCGATGAGTGGCGGCTCTTCTTCGAAAGCCTGCAGGAAGAGCGCGGCGCCGCCATGGCCGAGGCAGATGGGCCTTCGTGGGCAGTGCCGCTATCGCGCATCGAAAGCAATGGCAACGCCGACGTCATTGCCGCACTGACCGGCGACTATGCCGGTGCAGAGCAGTACTTGACCGAACGGATCACGGCACGTGCCGTCCAGGGCGGACAAGATCTGTCGATGGCCGCATCGCTGCGTGCGACACAGGACTCGATTCGCGCACTGATGCTGATCCGGTCCTACCGGGTGATGGGCCATCTCGCCGCCGACCTCGATCCGCTCGGACTCAGCGAGCCGAAGGTGCACGCCGAACTGATGCCCGAGACATATGGCTTCACGGAAGCCGATTACGACCGGCCGATCTTCATCGACTATGTGCTTGGCCTCGAAACAGCAACCATCCGGCAGATCCTACGTATCGTGCAGCGCACCTACTGCGAGCACATCGGCGTCGAATTCATGCACATCACGACGCCAGCGCAAAAGGCCTGGATCCAGGAGCGTATCGAGGGTGAAGAAAAGGACATTACCTTCACAGCCGAGGGCAAGAAGGCGATCCTCAACAAACTAATCGAAGCGGAAGCCTTCGAAAAATTCTCCGACGTGAAATACACCGGCACCAAGCGCTTCGGCCTCGATGGCGGCGAGTCCATGGTGCCGGCGCTGGAGCAGATCATCAAGCGCGGCGGCCAACTCGGCCTCAGGGAAATCGTGTTCGGCATGGCTCACCGCGGCCGCCTCAACGTGCTTGCCAATGTCATGGGCAAGCCGCATCGCGCAATCTTCAACGAATTCAAGGGCGGTTCGTTCAAGCCGGACGATGTTGAAGGCTCAGGCGACGTCAAATATCACCTCGGCGCCTCGTCAGATCGCGAATTCGATGGAAACAACGTCCATTTGTCACTGACCGCAAATCCGAGCCATCTCGAGATTGTCGATCCAGTGGTGTTGGGCAAGGTGCGTGCCAAGCAGGACCAGCACGAAGATCGTGACCGCTCAAGTGTCTTGCCACTCCTCATCCACGGTGATGCGGCGTTTGCCGGCCAGGGCGTCGTTGCGGAGTGCTTTGGCCTCTCCGGCCTCAAAGGGCATCGCACCGGTGGCTCAATCCACTTCGTCATCAACAATCAGATCGGCTTCACGACCAACCCACGGCTATCGCGGTCATCACCGTACTGCTCAGACGTTGCACGAATGATCGAAGCGCCGATCTTTCACGTCAACGGCGACCATCCGGAAGCGGTCGTGCATGTCGCCAAAATCGCAACCGAGTTTCGCCAGCAGTTTGGCAAGCCGGTTGTCATCGACATGTTCTGCTATCGCCGCTATGGCCACAATGAAAGCGACGAGCCGGCGTTCACGCAGCCGATCATGTACCGCAAGATCAAGTCACACCCGACGACTGCGGAAATCTATTCGCGCCAACTGCAGGAAGAAGGCGTTGTCACGGCCGAAGAAGTCGCCGAAATGCGCGCCGGTTTGCGCAGCCATCTCGACTCCGAGTTCGACGCCGCCGACAGCTTCAAACCCAACAAGGCCGATTGGCTCGACGGCAAATGGTCCGGCATCGGTTTCGCCGAAGATGAGGCGCGACGCGGCAACACCGGCGTTGAAATCGAGCAATTGCGCGAAGTTGGTCGCGACATCACCACCCTGCCTACCGACTTCAATGCCCACCGCACCGTCAAACGCCTGATCGACCGGCGCCGGCAGATGGTCGATGATGGCGTCGGTATCGATTGGGCGATGGCCGAAAGCCTCGCAATCGGCACGCTGCTGCGCGAGGGATTCCCGGTCCGGTTCTCCGGCCAGGACGTCGAACGCGGCACCTTTTCGCAACGTCACGCCGTGTTGATCGACCAACAGGATGAGCGTCGCTACAATCCGCTCAAACATATGGCGGCGGACCAGGCGAGCTTTGAGATCATCAATTCCATGCTCTCGGAAGAGGCTGTGCTTGGTTTCGAATACGGCTATACGCTGGCTGAGCCCAACACGCTGACGATCTGGGAAGCGCAGTTCGGCGACTTCGCCAATGGCGCACAGGTCGTGATCGATCAGTTCATCTCATCCGGCGAGCGCAAGTGGCTGCGCATGTCTGGCCTGGTATTGCTGTTACCGCATGGCTACGAAGGCCAGGGTCCGGAGCACTCATCAGCACGGCTGGAGCGTTATCTACAGCTCTCTGCCGAAGACAACTGGCAGGTCGCCAACTGCACGACGCCGGCCAATTATTTCCACATTCTGCGTCGTCAGCTGCAGCGCAAGTTCCGCAAGCCGCTGATCCTG
>JAGDYV010000259.1:0-2077 GCA_049116495.1 Hyphomicrobiaceae bacterium
GCCCTGACAGATCACTTTGGTGTTTGCGTCAACGAGTATTGCCATCTCGTGTGTCCTTTTTGATTGATCACGGGCTGGAAGATTTGAAAGGATTGATCGCGCGAACGGTCCCGTAGAGTTGTCCGTCGTTCAAATCCTCAGTGAAAAGCGTCTTTGCGCCGAGCGCCTCGGCGGCGGAAACGACGGCAGCATCCCAATAAGAGATCTGCCATGCCTGGGCACGAACGATTGCAGTTTTCAAAAGTATCGAGTCCGTCGGCACAAACGGCATCCTTGTCAGGCGATCGACCCATCTGGCGGCAACGCTTGGAACGAGCGGCTTGGCCAATTTGCGTGTCACCGTCACATAAAATTCCTGGACGACTTGGGCCGATGTGCCAAATCTGTCGTCGCGTATCAGCTTGCGGGCCCGGTCGCGTTTTGATTCCGCGTCCGGATCGGTATCAACGGCATAAACGAGAACGTTGGTATCCAGGAACACATCAACGCTCATGGAGTTCGTCGCGCGACCAGGTTTTCTGACCTACGCGCGCGCCGGCCTGGTCCGCCTCCTCAAAAAGCTCATCCCACTCGGTTTGCTGTCGGCGCGCACGCTCAGCAATGCCTTCAAGCGCATGCCGAACCAGCGCATTCACCGACGTATTGTTCGCAGCCGCATATCGGCGCACGTCGGCAAGAATGTCTTCGTCAACGGCGAGAGTCACGTTTTTCATACACCACAGTATATGTGTAACTGTGTGAAAAATCAAGCCAGGTATCGCTGGTCGACTATTCGCAGGTCAGCGGCGCCGCAGTTTCATTGGCCTCAGCCCAGTTTCTTGACTTCGTCGGTGATCTTCTTGGCCGCGTCGGCGAGATTGTCGGCCGGTACGATCGCGAGGCCTGACTGGGCAAGAATCTCTTTGCCGCGCTCGACGTTGGTGCCTTCCAACCGGACAACCAGCGGAACCGTCACGCCAAGTTCCTTGGCCGCCGCGACCACGCCCTCTGCGATGATATCGCAGCGCATGATGCCGCCAAAAATGTTGACCAGGATACCCTTCACGGCGTCGTCGTTAAGAATAATCTTGAACGCTGCGGTGACGCGCTCCTTCGGTGCTGAGCCGCCGACATCAAGGAAGTTGGCCGGCTCGCAGCCATAGAGCTTGATGATGTCGAGCGTTGCCATGGCCAGGCCGGCGCCGTTGACCAGGCAACCGATGTTGCCGTCAAGCTTGATGAACGCGAGATCGTGCTTGGAAGCCTCGATCTCCATCGGGTCTTCTTCATCGAGATCGCGCAACTCCATGATCTCGGGATGACGGAACAGCGCGTTTGAATCGAAGTCCATCTTGCCGTCGAGGCAGGTCAGGTCGCCGTCCTTGGTCACAACCAGCGGGTTGATCTCAAGCATGCTCATGTCTTTCTCGACGACCATCCGGTAAAGGTTGCCAACAAGTGCGACGCATTGTTTGATCTGTTTGCCTTCCAGGCCGAGTGCGAATGCGATCTTGCGGCCATGAAACGCCTGATAGCCGGCGGCCGGATCGATATCCATTGTCAGGATCTTGTCGGGCGTGTCGTGCGCGACCTTTTCGATGTCCATGCCGCCTTCAGTCGACACGATAAAGGCGACGCGCGATGTTTCTCTGTCGACGAGTGCTGAAAGATAAAGCTCGCGATCGATCGCTGAACCGTCCTCGATATAGAGCCGGTTGACCTGTTTGCCAGCTTCTCCGGTCTGCAGCGTCACGAGTGTGCTGCCCAGCATCTGCTCGGCAAACGTTTTGACTTCATCGACTGACTTTGCGAGACGGACGCCGCCGGCGTCACCGGCTGCTGCTTCCTTGAACTTGCCCTTGCCGCGACCGCCGGCGTGGATCTGGCTTTTCACCACCCAGACCGGGCCTGGCAACTTGTTTGCGGCTGCCACGGCTTCGTCGACGCTCATTGCTGGAAAACCCTGCGCCGTTGGGACGCCATACTGCCGGTAAAGTTCTTTCGCCTGATATTGGTGGATGTTCATGACGCCCTATCCGCGTTTGTTTCGGTTTCGGGAGGGCGAAGCCTCCCATCCAGCATGACCGGTCCGAACCGG
>JAGDYV010000260.1:0-3575 GCA_049116495.1 Hyphomicrobiaceae bacterium
CAAAACCGTAGGTCGCGGGTTCGAATCCTGCTGCCCCTGCCACGATTGCGTATTGCACTGACCGGATCCGGGGCGCGGAGCGGGTCGGTTTTTCGCGTTTTGTTATTGGCGCCCGGGAGTTTTGACCCATATCCCAAGAGAATGGGTAGCTGTAGAGGGGGACCTGGTCCGAAATCCGCAACATGAGCGCGACCATTGATGGACCGAGGTTCGAGACAAAAGGTTTGGCCAACGTGAACCCCTTCAAGTTTGTTCAAGAAGTCCGTCAGGAAGTCGCGAAAGTGACCTGGCCAACGCGAAACGAGACTTGGGTGACGACGATTGCTGTGCTGATCATGGTGACGTTGGCATCAATCTTTTTCATGCTGTCAGATCAGCTCATGGGCTGGATCGTGAGCCTCATCTTGGGAATTGGACGATAGTTGCGCTGCGTGATGATGCGCCGTTGCGGCAAAGCTGCGAAAAAAGAACAACATCTATGAATTCGGGATTTTTAAGCTGATGGCGAAGCGCTGGTACATTGTGCACGCCTACACCAACTTTGAGCGCAAAGTGGCGGATTCGATCCGTGAGCGTGCGAAGCAGGCCGGGCTCGAGCACCTGTTCGAGGAAATCGTTGTGCCGACCGAGGAGGTGATTGAGATCCGCCGCGGTCGCAAGGTGCAGACCGAGCGGAAATTCTTGCCGGGTTATGTGCTGGTTCGCATGGAGATGACGGACCCGGGCTTTTTGCTGATCAAGAACACGCCGAAAGTGACGGGCTTTCTAGGCGCCGACAATAAGGCGATGCCGGTTTCCGACGAAGAGGCGGCTCGCATCCTTAATCAGGTGGAAGAGGGCGTCGAGCGTCCACGCCCGACGATCACCTTCGAGGTCGGCGAACAGGTTCGCGTGGCTGAGGGGCCGTTTGCGTCTTTCTCAGGTTCGGTTGAAGAGGTCGATGAAGAACGTGCCCGGCTCAAGGTTGCCGTGTCCATCTTTGGTCGACCGACACCGGTTGAGCTTGAATACAACCAAGTTGACAAGATTGCGAGTTGATCCGGGTCGTTGAGTGAGAAATTCGTGCCGAGGTGTGTTGTCTCGGTCGCGATGTGCGGGAGGACGTTAAGCCAGTCCGACTAACCGCTAACCCTGGAGGGCGTTGTGTCTTCCAATCGTACAATCCGACAACGTTGGCCGGCAGGCTGACTGCGTCAAAGGGGAAATGAATGGCAAAGAAGATAGACGGCTACATAAACTTGCAGGTGCCGGCGGGCCAAGCCAATCCATCGCCGCCGATCGGCCCGGCGCTCGGTCAGCGCGGCGTTAACATCATGGAGTTCTGCAAAGCGTTCAATGCGAAATCCAAGGATGCTGAGCCTGGCACTCCGATTCCGGTGAAGATCACGGTATTTGCCGACAAGTCCTTCACCTTCGAGATGAAAACGCCGCCGGCGTCATTCTTCTTGAAGAAGGCCGCCAAGCTGAAATCTGGCAGCAAGGAGCCTGGTCGCACCAGCGCCGGCAGCGTGACGATGGATCAAGTGCGCGAGATCGCGCAGGCCAAGATGGCTGATTTGAATACGGATGATGTTGAGCAAGCTGCGCGCATTATTGCAGGTTCCGCCCGTTCCATGGGCCTAGAGGTTAAGGGGTAACCAATATGGCTGATAATGGAAAACGCATCCGCGCCGCCCGCAAGGACATTGATCGCCAGAAGGCCTATCCGCTGGAAGAGGCTGTTCAACTGTTGAAGTCGAAGGCGAGCGTCAAGTTCGATGAAACGATTGATATCGCGATGAATCTCGGTGTCGATCCGAAGCACGCGGACCAGATGGTGCGCGGCGTCTGCAATTTGCCAAAAGGCTCCGGCCGGACGGTGCGAGTTGGCGTGTTTGCGCGCGGCCCGAAGGCAGAAGAAGCCAAGGCTGCAGGGGCAGACGTGGTGGGTGCTGAAGATCTCGTCGAAGAAGTCCAAAAGGGCAATATCGACTTCGATCGTTGCATCGCGACACCGGATATGATGGGCCTTGTTGGCCGTCTTGGTAAGGTGCTCGGTCCGCGCGGCCTGATGCCGAACCCACGGGTTGGCACGGTGACCATGGACGTTGGTGAAGCGGTTAAATCGGCGAAAGGCGGTGCTGTTGAGTTCCGCGTCGAGAAGGCTGGGATCATCCACGCTGGCGTTGGCAAGGCAAGCTTCAGCGATGGCGATCTGGCCGAAAATATTCGTGCCTTCGTGGATGCTGTCAACCGCGCCAAGCCGAGCGGTGCGAAAGGGTCGTACATCAAGAAAATCTCGATCAAGTCGACGATGGGGCCAGGCCTCAAGGTTGATAGTTCGTCGATTACATCGGGTCTGACTTAAAAGGACCCGTACGAGACCACGCTGCATCGGCATCGATGCGATGCAGCGTCGAAATCCAGGTGTCCTCGGATGCCTGGTGGCGGGGCCAGCCCGGTAACGGGATGGTCCCAGCCTGTCCGAGATTGTAGGTGGCAGCCATCTGGCTGGCTTAATCCGGGATGCTGAAAAGTATCATGGGGCCTGCATGAGACAGGAGACAGATTGGAATTGGCGGTCGACGCGCTCGCGCATGGACCATCTCGTTCCGGTTTGAACCTCTTGCGGCTCGTTGACGATCCGGATTGCGGATCGTGCGGCGAGGACAGGCCGAGCGTCGTATCTCATCGATACCGCTACGGCGGTGATCGCGGGATGCGGCAGGGTGCAGAAGTAGCGGCCGGGCCTTTCGTGCCGGGGCGTTACATTGCTAGGAGAGAGCAAGTGGAAAGAGCTGCCAAAGAGGCACTCGTCACCGTTCTCCACGAGGTGTTTAACAACGCCGGCGTGGTGGTTGTGACCCACTATTCCGGCCTGACCGTGGCACAGATGACCGACTACCGCAACCGCATGCGTGCGGCTGGTGGGTCAGTGAAAGTCGCCAAGAACAGGCTGGCAAAGATCGCGTTGAAAGATGCCGAAATTGGCGACATCGCGGATCTTCTGAAGGGGCCGACGTGCCTCGCATATTCGGACGATCCGATTGCTGCTGCCAAGATCGCTGTCGAATACGCCAAGGGCAATGACAAGCTTGTCATTCTCGGTGGCGCAATGGGCAGTTCGGTATTGGATGCCAATGGCGTGAAAGCGCTCGCAGCACTGCCGTCTCTTGATGAACTTCGCGGCACTTTGGTCGGGCTTATTCAGGCCCCTGCGACCAAGATCGCCCGTATCGTTCAAGAGCCAGGTGGAAAGCTCGCGCGCGTTATACAAGCCAAGGCAAGCCAGGACGCGGCCTGACGGTCACATCAAGCAATTCGGCCCCAAGGGGCCGCAACTGACAATTGGTTCAAATTCGAAGGAACATGAAACATGGCTGATCTATCAAAGATCGCAGAAGACCTATCATCGCTGACCGTCTTGGAAGCGGCTGATCTGGCCAAGATGCTCGAAGAAAAATGGGGCGTTTCGGCCTCTGCTGCCGTTGCTGTCGCTGCCGCACCTGGTGCTGCTGCTGGCGGTGAGGCCGCTGAAGAAAAGACTGAGTTCACGGTTATTTTGAAGTCCCCAGGTGACAAGAAAATCAACGTCA
>JAGDYV010000261.1:0-2018 GCA_049116495.1 Hyphomicrobiaceae bacterium
ACCATGGGCGTGTAGATCTCGGGGGTCGCCGTATCCTTAAAAAAGATCGGCGCCTGGTCGATGTCGATCACCTTGTCGAGATGCTCAAGGCCGTCGACGCGGGTGTGCGGCGCGGGGTTCTCGCGGGCACCGGACAGTTTGCGCGCGGTCGCCTTGTAGAGCGTGTCGATCAGGAACGTCGACTTGCCGCCGCCGGAAACGCCGGTGACGCAGGTCATCAGGCCGAGCGGGACCGACGCGGTGACGTCCTGCAGGTTGTTGCCGGTGGCACCGACAACGGTGACCTGGCGATGTTTCTGGATCGGGCGGCGTTTGGCCGGCGTGGCGATCTCGCGGACGCCGGTGAGGTATTGGCCGGTGAGGCTCTCGGATGACGCCTGGATCTCGGCGGGCGTGCCCTGTGCGACGACCTTGCCGCCGTGGACGCCAGCGCCGGGGCCGATGTCGACGACATGGTCGGCGGCAAGCACCGCGTCCTCGTCATGCTCGACGACGATCACCGTGTTGCCGAGGTCGCGCAGATGGCGCAGCGTGCCGAGCAGGCGTTCATTGTCGCGCTGATGCAAGCCGATCGACGGTTCGTCGAGCACATAGAGGACACCGGTGAGACCGGAGCCAATCTGCGAGGCAAGCCGGATGCGCTGGCTCTCGCCGCCGGACAGTGTGCCGGATGAACGCGACATCGAGAGATAATCGAGGCCGACGTCGTTGAGGAATTGCAGGCGCTCGGAAATCTCTTTCAGGATGCGGGTCGCGATTTCCTTTTGCTTGGCGGTGAGCTGCTTGGGCAGGTCCTTGAACCAGTCGTTGGCCTTGCGGATTGAAAGATTACCAACCTCGCCGATGTGCAGGCCGTCGATCTTGACGCACAGCGCCTGGTCCTTGAGGCGGTACCCAGCGCACGCTTCGCACGGATGATCGCCCTGGTAACGCGAGAGCTCGTCACGCACCCATTGACTGTCGGACTCGCGCCAGCGCCGCTCGATGTTGTGAATGACGCCCTCGAACGGTTTCGCGTTTTTATAGGTGCGCACGCCGTCTTCGTAGGTGAATTTGATATCCTCGCCATCACTGCCATAGAGGATCGCATCGCGGACCTTTTTCGGCAGTTCGCCCCACGGCGTCGACATCTTGAACTTGTAGTGCTTGGCCAGCGAGATCAGCGTCTGCTCGTAGTAGGGCGACGTCGAACCGGTCTTGGCCCAGGGCTGGATCGCGCCCTGCTGCAGCGACACGCTTTCATCAGGGACGACGAGCTCGGCCTCGAACTGAAGCTCGGTGCCAAGGCCATCGCAGGTCGGGCAGGCGCCGGCCGGTGAGTTGAACGAAAACAAGCGCGGCTCGACCTCGTCGATCGTGAAGCCGGACACCGGGCAGGCAAAGCGCGACGAGAACACGATGCGCTCGTGCGTGTCGTTCTTGGATTTGTGTGAGCCCTTGGTGGCGCTCTTCGGGAGTTCCTTGTCGGCGAACTCGGCGATGACGATGCCGTCGGAGAGGCCAAGGCCGGTTTCGATGCTGTCGGCGAGGCGCGAGGCGATGTCAGGGCGCACGACGATGCGGTCGACCACGACGTCGATGTCGTGCTTGTACTTCTTGTCGAGTTTCGGCGCGTCGGGGATCTCGGTGTAGGCGCCGTTGATCTTGACCCGCTGAAAGCCCTTCTTCATGAGCTCGGCGAGATCCTTGCGGAACTCACCCTTGCGGCCCTTGACGAGCGGCGCGAGCAGGTAGAGGCGCGTGCCTTCTTCGAGCGCCATGATGCGGTCGACCATCTGGGAGACGGTCTGGCTCTCGATCGGCAGGCCGGTTGCCGGTGAATGCGGCACGCCGACCCGCGCGAACAGCAGGCGCATGTAGTCGTAGATCTCGGTGACGGTGCCAACCGTCGAGCGCGGGTTGCGGCTGGTCGTCTTCTGCTCGATCGAGATTGCCGGCGAGAGGCCGTCGATGTGGTCGACGTCCGGCTTCTGCATCATCTCGAGGAACTGGCGCGCATAGGCCGACAGGCTTTCGAC
>JAGDYV010000262.1:0-8216 GCA_049116495.1 Hyphomicrobiaceae bacterium
AAGAAGACATGCTCGACTTTGCGTTCGATATCCGCGACACCAGCCGGCTGTCATGTCAGATCAAAGTGACGGATGAACTCGACGGTCTCGTCGTAGAAGTTCCAGAAAAACAATTCTAGCGGTTCTGGTGAGCGCCCGCGACAGCTGTCGTTCGTGGCGGTACCTGGATATCGAGTTGGCAGGGGCCGTTGAAAGGCCTTATTGCTCCAAAGTGGCGCGTGTGGGGATGTGCATTCTGCTTTTTGGAGCCATGGAGACGAATTGATGAGCGATGCGGCAGGGACAATCGACCCGGAATCCAACGCCCCGATCGAAACAGACGCGCTGATTATTGGGGCCGGACCGGTCGGACTTTTTGCTGTGTTCGAACTGGGACTGCTCGACATCAAAGCCCACCTTGTTGACATTCTCGACAAACCTGGCGGGCAATGCGCCGAACTTTATCCGGAAAAGCCGATCTATGACATTCCGGCATTGCCGGAGGTCTCCGGGCAAGGCCTGACGGACCGTCTGATGGAGCAAATCAAGCCGTTTGATCCGACATTTCATCTCAATGAGCGCGTCGACCGGTTGCGACGGCTTGAGGACGATCGTTTCGAATTGGAAACTGATGCCGGCACGGTTTTCAGAGCCAAGGTCATTATCGTGGCGGCCGGTGGCGGTTCGTTTACACCGAAGCGCCCGCCTCTCAAAGATATCGAGCAATACGAGGGGAAATCTGTATTCTATTCTGTGCGTCGGATGGAGGCGTTCCGAGACCGCGATTTGTTGATTGTCGGAGGCGGTGACTCAGCGCTGGATTGGACGCTGAGCCTGCAGCCAATTGTGAAGAGCTTGACGCTGATGCATCGGCGCGATGATTTCCGCGCCGCGCCCCATTCGGTTGAGCAGATGCGCGCCTTGGTGGCCGACGACAAGATGCGACTGGTGATTGGTCAGGTGACCGAACTCAATGGCGATGATGGCATGCTGTCATCGGCAACCGTCAAATCGAAAACGGGTGTCGAGACGGTTGTCTGCGATCGGCTGCTACCGTTCTTTGGGCTGACGATGAAGCTTGGACCGGTTGCCGATTGGGGGCTCAATCTGGATGAGAACCTTATTCCGGTCGACACGGAGAAATTCGAGACCAGCGAGCCAAGGATATTTGCGATCGGTGATATCAACACCTACCCAGGCAAGCTGAAACTGATCTTGTCGGGCTTCCATGAGGCGGCACTGATGGCGCAAAAGGCGCACAGCTATATTTATCCGGATAAAAAATTGCTGTTCCAGTACACCACGTCATCATCGAGCCTGCAAAAGAAGCTGGGCGTGCGCGACTGAGCGCCACCCGTATCATAACGGTTTCTGGATGCGCTTTGCGATGCTTTGGCGGATGCCCAAGGGAAGCGCTTGAACGCGTGTTTTCAGAACGTCCCGCGTGCTGCACAGGTAGGCTTGCGCATAGACGCGACCTTTGAGGGTGCGGGCGCTTACGTAATCACCTATGGGCACGGCACCATCGGCCCAGGCCTGTTTGTAAGGTGCGTTGGGTGCCAGAAAATCGAGCTCCGTCAAACCATGTTCGATGCAGTGAGCAATGGTGTCCTCGATGTGTAGGACGCCTGCGCCGGATTTCTCTGTCTTCGGGTTGTAGGCAATCATGTGCAGGGCGAGACGCTGTTTTGCAACGATGCCGAACTGTACGCTTACCGGTGTTTCGCCGCAGCGCATGACCGAGACGAATGGCGCGGCACGGTCGTCGGCGTGACCGACGAAATGCTCCAGGAAGCCGGGCATATAGGGATCGCGAAGAGCGGAGGAAACGAGCCCGCGTTCGATGAGCCAGGCTTGTTTGAATGTCAATCCGATCCGTACGGCTTCGCGTGCGGCAGCACCGGCCGACAATACGGTTGTGGAAACGGCGCCGGCCTCTTCCAGCCGGCGGCGCAGGCGACGACGGTTCCTGCGTGATTTGGCGGAATATTTGGCGCAGTAGCCATTGAACGAGGTGGCGTCGCGGAAATCCAGGAATGGGGCTTCATCGACCGCTGTCTGTGCTGCGTTCTGGGCTTCGAGCCAGGGCAGGATTGCGGCATCCTCACGGACTTTGCGCAGATGCACGATATCCGGCTGCAGTTGCTCGATCGCAAATCCGATAGTGGCGGCAATCATTTCGGGCGCTGGTTCATCGCCGCCCTTTATGATGTCGCCGTATTGGGATGCCGGCTCCCCGAGCCACGTCAGGCAGTTTATGCCAAACACGTTTTTGACGGTGAACGGGCAGATCAGGCGCAGCCGACCGTTGAGGCGCGCTGTCACGATGGCAACCGTCTGGGATTGATAGTTGGTATTTGGCAGATATGCGGTGAGCCAGGAACGCACCCAGGCGAATGATTGAAAGGCGAGCCGGTTTTTGCCGGCACCGTCGAGCAGATCGTTCCAGTCATGCTCCAATGCAAGAAAGGTCTCGATATCGTGAATGATGTCGATCGCCAGGTCGGATCTGTAAGGCCGGATGGTGTCGCGCTTCGCCGGTGCGCGGCGGGACGTAACCGCGGGAGCGATGCTCGATCGATTAACCAAACGCGCGGCAGCGGACATTTCGGATCCTGAAAGGAATGACTTTGACAGTATTTTGGCGCGTTACGACCACTTGGCAGCGATCCACCGCTCCATTGTTCAGCCTTTGACGAGCAAGCATTGTGCCATCTCAATACTGGAGATTAGTAAACGCAATGCGTGGATCGTTGCGGCTGCAAGTGGTCTGCAGGCGCCCGACAATCGCAGTATGTCAGGGCGATGCCGGCTCAGTTCAGGCGTTTGCGATCTCGAACAGTGTCAGAAAGATCAGTGCCAGACTGAGCGACCAAAGCAGAACGAGGCCGCGTCGTGTGGTGACGCCTTTGAGAATAATCGTGCCAATGAGGGACAGGGTCGTGACGAAGTTGATGATGACAGCGCCGCCAAGTCCAATTCCGTTGGCTGTAATCTTGGGATTGAGCTGGGTGTAGCCTTCGAATGCGAACGCCGCTGCGATAGCAAGTAAGGCAGCGCCGAAGAGACGTGGCCAAAATGCTGTGTTGCCATGTGGCAACCCGGCGAGTTTCGCGGCGGTGAGGGGCGTGATCAACATGATCAGTCCAATGCTGCCCTTTAAGAGTGTTTCAAGCCAGAGCAACTGGTCAGTCATGATGGATGGGTTCCGCAGGCGATCAACGCGGCTCCCTTTAAGTTATTGGAAAAGAGCCCAGAGCTCATCGAGCGTTTCGGCAATTCAGTAGCTCTTTTTTTCGTTTAGGACGGGATCATAAATCGAGTCGCGATCGAATTTCTCCGGGCCGGCGTTGTCTGTCTCGAGCAGATCGGCAAGCCCAGATGACTGTGCCACGGCATTTTTGACCGGCGGATCATAGTTGCCTGCCAATGCGCCCTGCAAAGATGTTTTGATGGAGGCCGTGCGTGCTTTCGTACAATAGGTCTCACTTTGTTTAATGGCTGAGGCGACCTTCAAAGCGGTGTAGTCATATGACTGGCTGGTTTTGCTGAGCACCTCGACAGCTGTGCCGCGGGCGGCTTCAGCAGTGAGAAAGCTTGTCCTTAGCGCCGGCGCATCAAAGTAGAAGCCACACTTTTGTGCGCGTGCGGACGTCGATGCGACATGCAACGCGCGATCAATCGATGTGGCTGGCTTGGGTGTCGCTGCGACGGGCTTTGTCGCGACGGAGCCGGTTTTGAGGAGAGAGCCGGCGCCGCACCCCGCCGTACTGAGTGCGGCGAAGACGAGTGCTGATGAGGTTGCAATGCATTTGATCATGGCGTCGTGCCCGTAGAATCGACTCAGTTCCCTGCTGCTTCATTGCCATATTGAGGGGGGCAACAAAAGGGCAGAAGCCACCGGGCCGTGGGCATAGTCGTTCGCCACCGCGTGAAACAGAGGCGTTGCGGGCCTTGTTTTAGCGCCTTCCGCAGGCGTTCAGCGCATCAATTCGCGCATGGCACCATCAAGGCCGTCGAGCGTCATCGGATACATCCGGCCGTCGAACAGATCGCTGATGGTTTGGATCGTCGGGGTCCAGCGCCAATGCTCTTTGGCGACGGGGTTGATCCAAACGCAATGCTCATAAATGTCGGTGACGCGCTTGATCCACATCGCGCCGGCTTCCGGGTTCATGTGCTCGACGGAACCTCCGGGAACCGTGACTTCATAAGGGCTCATCGACGCGTCGCCGACGAAAATGACTTTGTAATCAGACGGATACTTATGAAGCACTTCCCACGTCGGCGTCCGTTCGGTCCAACGTCGGGCATTGTTCTTCCAAACGAACTCGTAGAGACAGTTGTGGAAATAGAAATACTCAAGGTGTTTGAATTCGGTCCGAGAGGCGGAGAATAGCTCCTCGGCCGTCTTGATGTGCCAATCCATCGAGCCGCCGACGTCGAAAAACATGAGCACCTTGACAGTGTTACGGCGTTCTGGACGCATGTGAATATCAAGATAGCCCTTATGCGCCGTCCCTTTGATCGTGCCGGCGAGGTCAAGTTCGTCGGGGGCACCTTCCCGGGCAAATTTGCGCAGGCGTCGCAGTGCCATCTTGATGTTCCGCGTGCCCAATTCGACGGTGTCGTCGAGGTCCTTGTATTCGCGCTTGTCCCAGACCTTGATTGCGCGGAAGTTGCGGTTGGTCTTCTGGCCGATGCGCACGCCAGCCGGGTTATAGCCATCGGCACCGTAGGGTGAGGTGCCACCGGTCCCGATCCATTTGCTGCCACCCTGGTGGCGGCCCTTTTGCTCCTCAAGCCGCTTGCGCAACTCCTCCATGATCTTATCCCAGCCGCCCAGTTCCTCGATCTTGGCCTTCTCTTCGTCACTGAGATACAGCTCGGAAACCGTTCGCAGCCATTCTTCGGGTATTTCGGCTTCAAGGCTGTCCGGCATCAGCTCAAGCCCCTTGAAGACGTGGCCAAACACTTGATCGAAGCGATCAAGATGGCGTTCGTCCTTTACCAGGCAGGTGCGCGAGAGATAGTAAAAATCCTCGACCCGGCGGTTGGCGAGATCGGCGCCGAGCGCCTCCAGAAGGATGAGGTACTCCTTTAGCGTGACGGGAATTTTGGCTGACTTGAGCTCGTAGAAGAATTTCGTGAACATGCGCCGTTTCCGGATATGGGCTGTCGAGTGTGATGTGCGCCAGCTATATCATGCGGATCGCTCAATGTCTGTTCAAGTGCTGGATGGTTGACGGAACGACTTGCTCGGACCTTGCCTGCCTAGCCAAGCGGCAGGCTGCCCTCTTGTACGACGGCTGCGACAAACTGATTACGGCTGCGCACGCCGTAGGTCCGTTTGATGTTTTCGACGTGAAAGTTGACGGTTTTCGGTGAAATTTGCAGAATCTCGCCGATCTCCCAGTCTGTTTTGCCTGCCACGAGCCAGGTTGCAATCTCGATTTGGCGCGGCGTCAATTTATGGTGCTGGGGGTGCTGGGTTTCCATCTGCTCTGGACGCACAATCGCGACGCGGGCCATCAAGTCAGCTGCGGCCTGGGTGATCAGATAGCGATTGGTCGGGCTTAGCCGTAAGTTCTGCCCCACGACCATGACTGTTGAAAATTTAAGATGCTGATCGAACAGAGGTACGGCGAACGCGTCGTTGAGATGATATTCGGCAAGCAACTTGCTCAGACCGCTGGACCGGCGCCGCAACCCGCGGTGATGTCGAATATCTGACAATGCGATCGGGTGTGGGATCAGGCGCAAGGTCCGCCAAAAGGGCTCTTTGTTGGCGTGGCACAGTGCCAGATAGTCTTGCCATAGACAGGGGGCACCGATTTGTTCAGCGACCGTCATGTTTTTGTGGCAGCCATGGATTGATTGGGTCAGGATCGCTGCGGCAGTTGCATTCAGTAAGGGGAACAGGTGCGAGAAGACCTGGACGATATCCTTGACGCTTTTGGCTTTCTCGAGATTGTGTCTGAAGTGGTTGCGCAGACGATACGCGCTACCCTTGTCGGTAAGCATGCCTTCCATCCCGGTCAATCGATATAATATGCAGCGCGTAAACGGCGTCGATTTTAATATGATTTCGACTATTTCATTAGCTGCGATGCGTAAAATAAGATCAACTTCAAATTTGTTGTACTTTGCACCACAGGGCGTTGCGATGCCCGTTCGATGGATCTCGAGCATGTGGAGCGCGTCGGAATTTACAGTTTGATCCACAACTTGTTGGCTAGGCGACATCCTCTCCCTCCGGAATCGCAGTACGATTGATGCATGGAGGACATCAATGGGACAACCCGCTAGAGCGATCGATGTCGATGCGCCAAGTACGCCGTTCTTGGGAGTGCAACGGTCAGCGAAGGGCTACATTTGGCGCGAGCGTCTTGATCCGCTGGATCAGGCCGCGGCGGTTGCCATCTCCCAGCGCTTCGATTTGCCGGAACTGCTCGGGCGGGTGCTGGCCGGGCGTGGCGTTGCCGTCGACGGTGCCGAGATGTTTCTTGAGCCGACGATCAAAGGATTGATGCCTGACCCGAGTTCCGTCCTTGACGTTGATGCGGCGGCTGTGCGGCTGGCCGATGCAATCGTGGCGAAGCAGAAGGTTGCGATTTTCGGTGACTATGATGTGGACGGCGCTTGTTCTTCGGCGCTGATGCAACTTTTTCTTGGCGCGCATGACGTCGGCTGCCGGGTCTATATTCCCGACCGGATCTTTGAGGGGTATGGCCCCAACCCGGCCGCGATGGAAGCGCTGGTCAAGGACGGCGCGCAGCTGATTGTAACCGTCGACTGCGGAACAACCAGCTTTGAACCGCTTGAGGTTGCGAAGAAACTTGGCGTTGACGTTGTGGTTGTCGACCACCACCAGGCTGATGAAATGCTGCCGGCAGCGGTGGCCGTGGTTAATCCCAACCGCCAGGATGACCTGTCGGGGCTCGGCCAGTTGTGTGCGGCAGGTGTTGTTTTTCTGTTATTGGTTGCGGTGTCGCGCGAATTGCGCCGGCGAGGGCACTATGAAAGCAGCAAGGCACCGGACCTACTTGGTCTGCTGGATATCGTCGCGCTGGCAACTGTATGCGATGTGGTGCCATTAACTGGGCTTAACCGGGCCTACGTCACCAAAGGGCTGCAGGTGATGCGTGGCCGCAATAATGCGGGTTTGCGCGCGCTATTCGATGCAGCCGGCCTGAAGCAGGCGCCGACCACCTATCACCTTGGCTTCGTACTTGGCCCGCGGATCAATGCGGGTGGCCGAATAGGTGATTCAGGCCTTGGAGCACGGTTGCTGGCGACCAGCGATGACGCCGAGGCGGCCAAAATTGCAGCATTACTGGACAAACTCAATCGCGAACGCAAGGCGATCGAGACCCAGATGCTCGATGAGGCGCTGGCCGAGGCCGACGTGATGGTTGACCAGGACCCGGACATGGCAATTGTGATGCTGGGCTCCGAGGCATGGCACAAGGGCGTGGTCGGCTTGGTTGCAAGCCGCCTGGCAGATCGTTTCAGACGACCGTCATGTGTCATTGCATGGGATGACAAGGGTTCGGGGACCGGCTCCTTGCGTTCGGTCGCCGGCGTCGATATTGGCTCGGCGGTTCGCGCGGCAACGGCGGAAGGTATCCTATTGAAGGGGGGCGGACACGCGATGGCGGCAGGCCTGACGGTGGCACGTGATCGTCTCGACGATCTGCGCGGGTTCATTAACGAACGGCTGCGCAACAAGACGATTGAAGCTCGCGCGGTGGCCAGTCTCGAACTCGACGGTGCCCTGACGCCGGCAGCGGTCACGCATGAGCTGATCGATTTACTGGAGCGGGCCGGACCTTACGGCCAAGGCAACCCACAGCCCAAGTTTGCGTTCCCGGCGCATCGGGTCAAATTCGCCAAGGTGGTGGGGGAGGCGCATATTCGTTGCGCGCTCGAAGCGGGCGATGGTGGCCGGCTCGACGCGATCGCCTTCCGAGCGGTGGACCAGCCGGTTGGTGACCTGCTGCTCAGCTCAGGCGGGATGCCGTTGCACATTGCCGGCACTGTCCGGCGCGATACCTGGGGCGGGCGTGACCGGCTCGAGGTGACGATCGAGGATGTCGCTGACCCGCGAGGGCAAAAATAGCCGATTCGCCGGGACTTTGTGGCGCATCCGCAAATTTGGCCGCGCAAGCCCTTGCAAGCTGCGTCAAAGCCAATTATATCGGCGTCTCTGCGCTCCCTTCGTCTATCGGTTAGGA
>JAGDYV010000263.1:0-3805 GCA_049116495.1 Hyphomicrobiaceae bacterium
GTACGATGGGCTTCAAGGGGTCACGCAAATCGACGCCTTATGCCGCCCAGATGGCCGCCGAGGATGCCGGCAAGAAAGCTGCCGAGCACGGTATGAAGATCCTTGAAGTTCAAGTGTGCGGCCCAGGTTCCGGACGTGAATCGGCGCTACGTGCGTTGCAGGCGGCCGGCTATCAAATCACGGCGATCCGTGATGTGACGCCGATCCCGCACAACGGCTGTCGCGCAAGAAAGCGCCGCCGGGTCTGATTCTGTACGGGTGCCGCGACACGGCGCCGGATGGATCATTTGAACGTGAACGACCCGACCTCGTGGGTCCATGCCTCGCACGTGCCGCCGCAAGCCCAGCGGATCGCCCGGCACAGTCTGCGCTGATTGAAGGAGGCGTACTTTTGACAAATATTATCCAGAAGAACTGGCAGGATCTGATCAAGCCGCAAAAACTGGCGGTCGAGAAAGGTCGCGATGCCGAGCGGATTGCAACGATCGTTGCCGAACCGCTGGAGCGTGGTTTTGGCATGACGCTTGGCAATGCTCTGCGTCGTGTGTTGCTGTCGTCGCTGCAGGGCGCCGCCATCAAGACCGTGCAGATTGATGGTGTTCTGCACGAGTTCTCGTCGATTCCAGGCGTTCGCGAGGATGTCACGAATATCATCCTGAACATCAAGGATATCGCGCTGCGTGTCCATTCGGAAGGCACCAAGCGTATGGTGCTGAAAAAGGATGGCCCAGGCCCGGCGCGTGCCGGTGATATCGAGTGTGGTTCCGAGCTTGAGATCCTCAATCCAGATCACATTATCTGCCATCTCGACGAAGGCGCCGAAGTGCGCATGGAGTTTACGGCTGATATCGGCAAGGGATACGTTCCAGCCGACCGCAATCGGCCGGAAGATGCACCTATCGGCCTCATTCCCGTCGACAGCATCTACAGCCCGATCAGCAAGGTTTCTTTCCGGGTCGAAAACACCCGTGAAGGTCAAATCCTTGATTACGACAAGCTGACGATGACGATCGAAACGGACGGCTCGGTCCGGGCGGATGATGCGGTTGCTTTGGCCGCACGCATTCTGCAAGACCAGCTTGCCATCTTCATCAACTTCGAAGAGCCGCAGAAACCGGTCGAAGAGCGGGCCCATCCGGAGCTGTCGTTCAACGCTGCGCTTCTCAAGAAGGTTGACGAACTTGAGCTGTCGGTGCGCTCTGCCAACTGCTTGAAGAACGACAACATTGTTTACATTGGCGATCTGATCCAGAAAACCGAAGCNNTCAACGAGATCAAGGAAGTGCTGGCAACAATGGGCCTGCATCTTGGTATGGAAGTGCCGAATTGGCCGCCTGATAACATTGAGGAGCTGGCCAAACGTTTCGAGGATCAGTTCTAGAAATCTTTTCTCGGTGGTGCATCGCAAAAGGTGCACCACTTTTCTGCCTGCACGAGGTGAGGCCGTAGAACCTCCCCGTAATAAACTAAGCGAAAGAGTATATAGCAATGCGCCACAAAAAGGCCGGCCGGCGGTTCAGCCGCGACAGTGCCCACCGTCAAGCGATGTTCTCGAACATGGCTGCCTCGCTCATCGAACACGAGCAGATCATTACCACATTGGCGAAAGCCAAGGATCTGCGCCGCGTTGTCGACAAGTACATTACGCTTGCCAAACGCGGTGACCTGAATTCTCGCCGTCTCGCGGCTGCACGTCTGCGCAACGATGATATGGTCAAAAAGCTGTTTGACACGCTGGGTCCGCGCTATAAGGAACGCAACGGCGGTTACACGCGTGTCCTTAGAGCGGGATTTCGATACGGTGATCAGGCGCCGCGCGCGGTGATTGAACTTGTTGATCGTGATGAAAGCGCCAAAGGCGCGAAGGATCTCGCACGGGTTGCCGCGGAACGTGCCGACGATGACAGCGAAGGTTGATCACGTCGGTTAAACCAAAGCTTGCAATTATCCGTAAACGAACGGAAAAATGTAAAGACCCTCTGTTTGGCGCAGGGGGTCTTTTTTATGCCGAGTAGAGCAAGCTGGTGTTGGTAGAGTGGTGCGTAGGGCAATGACGGATGTAAGTGGCAATCGCGTTCTCGTGACCGGTGCGAGCGGGTTCATTGCCAAGAACTGTATCGCCGAACTGCTTCGGCAAGGTTACGAAGTGCGCGGTACAGTCCGCTCAATGTCCCGCCGCGCCGAAATAGAAGCCGCATTGGTGCGCGCCGGCATTGAGACGCCCTCCATTGATCTGGTTGAAGCTGATCTGACTGCGGATCGAGGCTGGGACGACGCCGTCGCCGGTTGTCGTTATGTCCTCCACGTTGCATCTCCGTTTCCTGCCGGCGAGCCGCGCCATCAGGATGATCTGATCAGGCCTGCGCGTGATGGCGCATTGCGCGTTCTGCGGGCGGCTGCCAACGCCGGCGTCGAGCGGGTTGTGCAAACCTCATCGGTCGTTGCGATCATGCGTTGTGGAAAACCCGATGAGGTCGTCCGCTGCGAGGCGGATTGGACCGATTTAAAGCAGTCTGATCTGTCGACATATGCGCGTTCAAAGACGATTGCTGAACGCGCTGCCTGGGATGCCATGAGCGACCTGCAGGCAACATCGCCGATGACATTCTGCAGTATCAATCCCGGTGTCGTCCTTGGTCCCGCCCTCGATGCAGACCTGTCGACGTCACATAACCTCTTGCGTCTGCTCGGCCGCGGCATCTATCCGGCTTTGCCGAAACTGGCGTTTCCCGTTGTTGATGTGCGCGACGTGGCGCATCAGCATGTTGCTGCGATGACCCAACCGAATGCGGCTGGCGAGCGATGGCTGAGCTGCAACGGCACCTTGACACTGGGGCAAATGGGGCAATTCATTGTCGAAGCGCTGCCGGATCTCAAACGTAAAGTTCCAACCATTGAGCTGCCATCGACGTTGCTTCGCCTGGCGTCTCCCCTCACGCCACGTTTAATGGCCATCCGTGGTGATCTCGGTCGGTCAAATCTGTGCGACAATCGGAAATCCGTCGAGGGGCTCGGAATGGCCTATCGGGCACCGAGTGAAGCCGTGATGACAGCGGCCCAAAGTTTGCGCGAATTGGGTGTTATCTGATCGTTAGGAGTACAATGCAGGGAGGCATAGAATTGCGATGCGGTTAGGGAAACGCACAATTTACATATTGGCGATGGCCGCGTCGATTTCATTCGGGGGCTTGGTAACAGGGGCGCTGGCCCAACGGTCGACGACCCCGGAACGGGTCGCGCCGCCGTCCCGTGCCGCTCTGCAGTATTCGTTTGCGCCGATCGTGCGCCGGGCAACGCCTGCGGTGGTCAACGTCTATGTCCGCTCGACCAGTCGGGTGTTTCGATCGCCGATGTTCGACGACCCGTTCTTTAGGCAGTTCTTCGGTCGACAGTATGCCCGTCCACGCCAGCGCGTACAGAATTCATTGGGCTCCGGCGTCATTGTCGACAAGAGCGGGTTAATCGTCACGAACGCGCATGTTATCCGCAGTTCCGGCGAATCTGAAATTCGCGTCGTGCTGTCGGATCGCCGAGAGTTCAAGGCAGAAGTCGTGCTGGAGGACAAGAAAACCGATATCGCAATCCTGCGCATCATTGGCCGTAAGACCGGTTTTCCGATCGTGAAGTTTGCCGATTCTGATGCGGCCGAAGTCGGTGACGTCGTCCTCGCGATCGGCAATCCGTTCGGTGTCGGCCAGACCGTGACGAGCGGGATCATTTCGGCGTTGGCGCGCACGGGGCTCTCACGTGACAACTCGCAGGTTTTTATTCAAACCGATGCGGCGATCAATCCGGGCAATTCCGG
>JAGDYV010000264.1:0-2984 GCA_049116495.1 Hyphomicrobiaceae bacterium
ACATTCTCACACGGCCTGGGCCAGCAGGCGACATGGACGGACGACCCAGAACGACGTTAGTGATCAATTCTCCATCAGCCGAAGGCATGCCTGTATCAACCTCCTTCGGTTGTCGCATAACACCGATCGAAGCGTCGTGCCGCCAGGTCGTTCGGTTTTATCCAGAATTGCAAGAGGCCGTAGTCGCAAAACTGAAACTCTTTGTGCACACCCCAATCTGTATCAAATGTCATAAGAGGGATCGCTGGCTCGCCGTTCCGATCCGTCGCATGGCGCGTAGAGCCGCGCTCGTACTGAATTGTCGGGGACAAACCAAACATCTGATGGCGAACCCAGTGCAACTCCCTTTTGGTTACACGCTCAACACCCTCAATCTCGCGACGGAATTCCTGCATTGCAACAGGGTAGCGTGCCCAGTCTTGCCAATCGACAGACGTAACGGGCACATCGATTTCGAACCTACTGGCTATCCAGTCACGCTTCAGAAGCTCCAATTCAAGAGGGTCAGTTTGCTGGTATGGTGGTGGAGCTATGTCTTCTTCGCCTGCGCGGAAGCGCTTCGCAGCCATTGGATGTGCGGGAAAAACACCACTCCAAATCGCGTCATCAGCCGGGTAATCATTGTATTCTTCTGAAGCCAATGGTGGCAATCTCTTCGGCGACTGACGTTCCGGTCCAGCCGATCGCGAGTAGATGACGCGCGTGTCAGACCCGTCATCCTCCTCAGTCTCCATCCAATGATCTCCAAACCAATCGTAACCGGCCGATTCGATCGCGATATTCGCGAAGAAGAAGAGGAAGCCAGTGCTTGGTAACGATGGTCCACCTGGCTCGAGCGGAAGCGCGGGTAGTTCGGATAGATCGATCTGCGCTAAGAAATGCATAGGAGGACGATCATTGCGGGCAGCAGCGTTCGCGAGTGGGACCGAGGCATTCGCCAACAGTTTCCTGGCTCGTTCAGAAAGACTGTTTAACTCTGCAAATTCCTCAACAAGCCTAGCGGCGGTGTACTGGCGTCGGGGCCACGAAATCCACCAAGGCAGATTGGGTAGACCGCCAAACTTGCTGCGTCGGTGTTCCGTGGTCCGATGCAACCAGATCGCTGGTTCTGCATCTGTCTCGAACATTTGATCAAACATAGTAATTCCGGCAAATAAGGTGTGTGCCGCCATGCTAGCCGAGTGAGGTTATCAATAACTTGTGGGGGTGTTACTGAGTGCTGAACGGAGTTCCGTTCCGGGTCAGACTCGGTCTTGAGCCCGGGCCATGGGCAGGTCCGCTCTACCTCTGCATGGCTGACATCGCCCGACGCCGGGCCAAGAGGTTTCAATGATGAACAAATGCGCGCCGGCATTTCTCCGACAATGCTATGCGCGGGAAGCCCGATCGCAATTGTAGAGCCGGAACAGAGTGTCGATCTGATGTAAATCCGGTGCTGAACTGCTCGTGGAGCTTGGAGGCGCAACATGCGTTCTTGGTCTACAGCCTTGTGTTGGATTCTTAGTTTGTTTTTCTGCTTGTCGGCAGGCCAGGCTGAAACCAAAACGCTTGGGGACAAGGCGGTGCTGAATAAGCTGTTCGATGATTTGAAACGGGCTGAAAATCCGACCGAGGCAGAAGCGATCACGGAACAGATTTGGCAACATTGGTTCCAGGTCGAGAACGCAGATGCGCAACATTTGATGAATCGCGCGCAGTTGGCCAGACGGGCCGGCGCCTTTGAGCATGCCCTCGTACTCCTCGATAAGATTGTTCAACTAGCGCCAGATTATGCCGAAGGGTGGAACCAGCGCGCCACTGTGTTGTTCGCGTTGGGACGCGATACCGAGTCAGTCGCTGACATTCGCAAAGTCCTGAAAATAGAGCCACGCCATTTTGGAGCTCTATCAGGCCTAGGTCTCCGCGTTGTGCCTGCCAATGAGATGCTCAGCGTCTCGCACTGACCACGATCACATCGTTGGACCGGCAGGCGGTATGAAGGCCGCGCGCGTGCCACCATCAACCGGAATGATCGAACCGGTGACATAGGCCGCATCAGCGCCGCACAGGAAGCGCACGACATTAGCCACATCATCGGGTTGAGCAACCCGGCCGAGTGGCGAGGTTCCGCTCGGACGATAGGAGCTCTTGCCATCCGGCGCCGCGACCGCCGCGATCATCGGCGTGTCAACCGTGCCCGGTGCCACCGCATTGACGAGAATGCCCTCGGGCGCCAGTTCCGCAGCCATGACACCCGTAATGACATGCAGCGCTGATTTCTGCGCGCCATAGGCGCCGCCCCCCGTCTTGGGTCGAATCCCGGAGATTGATCCGAGAAATACAATATGCGCCGCAGCATCCTTGTCCGGACGCACACGCATCAGCGGCACCGCCGCCCGCGCCGTCAGCCACGCGCCGCGCGTATTGATTGCAAAGATCCGGTCAAAATCAGCAACCGGCATATCGATCAGCGCCCCCGTCGCCAAAACTCCTGCCGCACAAACAATCGCATCGATATGGCCCAACGTGCCCGACACATGCGCAAAAGCAGCGTCAATCGAAGCTTCGTCAGTCACGTTGCAAGCGAGCGGTATCAGTCCGTCAAGGTCCGCGCCGTCGGCCAGATGGCCCGCAAACGCCCGATCGAGCCCGACAACCTGCCAGTCATCCGCTAACAACTGCCTGGCCACCGCCGCCCCAATACCTGAAGCCGCCCCCGTCACGATTGCATTGCGCATCAGCACCACTCCCTAATCTGCCCAATATTGCGCGCGATCAGCCCTAGCCAGGCCGCGCCACAGCAGATCCACACGATCATTGCAGCACCGATTGCCTTCGCAAACAACGGTAGGTGCGGGATCATGACCATGCACCCACCACGGCGCCACGCTTTCAAGACAAGCACGGGGTCCGGTGAACGGCACAATTTATAGCGGAAACTGGGGAAACAATCGGCACAGGCGAAACGCCGAGGATCTGGCACTCCCTAGGGGAATCGAACCCCT
>JAGDYV010000265.1:0-6237 GCA_049116495.1 Hyphomicrobiaceae bacterium
ACGGTGCCGAAAAAGCTGCTGATTGAGGCTCCCGTCATCCTGCGCGCCTACGACCTTCTCGAACGGAACGGCGACGACATTCGCTCACGGCCGTTTGCCGAACGCCGCGCCGCACTCGAAACACTGGTCGCCGATTGCCCGCCGCAGGCAAATTTGCGTCTCTCACCGGTCATCGAGTTTCAGTCGTGGGACGCGCTCGCCGACATTCGAGAACGCTCGCGTGACATGCACGCCGAAGGCGTTATGCTGAAGCGTCGCGACAGTCCTTATCTTGCCGGTCGCAAGCGCGGTGACTGGTGGAAATGGAAGATCGACCCGCTCACCGTTGATGCCGTTATGATCTATGCCCAGCAGGGCCACGGGCGGCGCGCTAACCTGTTCACGGACTTTACTTTTGCGGTTTGGGATGGCGACGAACTGGTGCCCTTCACCAAGGCCTACTCCGGCCTCACCGATGCCGAGTTCCGCGAGATCACGGCCTGGGTGCGCCGCAACACGCTGGCGCGCTACGGTCCGGTCCGCCAGGTGACGCCCGAGCACGTCTTCGAGATCGCCTTCGAGGGCATTCAGGAAAGTACCCGCCACAAATCCGGCATCGCGCTGCGGTTTCCGCGCATGGCCCGCTGGCGTCACGACAAACCCAAGGCTGAAGCCGGCACGCTCGCTGATCTCAAGGCGTTGCTGGCGAGGCGGTAGAGGCAGCGTCGACGGTCAAGGCAGTCCCCTTTGCTTCCTCTGCTCGCCAATGATCCGCACGATCTCGCGCATATTGCCAAGTGGCCATTCCCGCACAACGATTTCTCCGCCGTGCTCACGGATGCGCATCCGCAGCCGTTCCGCCGTTGACCACCGGATCAGCATGGCTTGCGCCAGGCCACCTGCAAACACGCACTTGCCGCTTGGGCACGCCGCCACCGAAATCTCTCTTTCGGCACCGTCTGCACCGACGATCGTAAGTCGTACATCGCGCGCAAACGAGAGGTCTGGCTCGACATCGAATGTGATCACCGGCTCGGCGTTGCCATCTTTTTTTCTTCGATACAGAAAGTCCACCATCGCCGCGCGCAAGCGCGGTTTGACGCGATAGGGATCAACGTACTGCACGTAGCAGCGCGCGTCGCCGCCATTGGGATCGGTATCGCACGCCACATCCCACCAGCCATCGAACGTCTTCTTGAACGTGATCAGGCGCCCGGCCAGCTCTTCCGCATGCGCCACGCCAAGCAGTGCACCAGGCAACGCTCCGGCCAGCATCACACCAACCGCCACCGCAACAAGCGTCCGTCGAGTGTGCATGCACGCCTTCTCCAATTCCAGCCGTTGGCGACAGCACATCGATGTGCGCGCACATACAAATCAATTGCCCGTGAGCACGCCCGCCCCGTCGCGGGCATCCTCTCATCGCCAAATCTCCCCGTTGATCATTCCACCGGTGACTTGCCAATTCCACCCGCGCCGAACATCATCGCATCAACCTTGTGATCCGCCTGGAGACACGCCATGAAATTCGGCATCTTTTACGAGCTGCAACTCCCCCGCCCCTGGACCGCCACCTCGGAGTATCAGCTCCATCAGGATGCGCTCGCCCAGCTCGAACTTGCCGATGGTCTCGGCTTCGACTACGCCTGGGAGGTCGAGCACCATTTCCTGGAGGAGTATTCGCATTCCTCTGCGCCTGAAGTGTTCCTCGGCGCTGCCAGCCAGCGCACCAAGAATATCCGCCTTGCGCATGGCATTATCCAGCTCACCACCAATCACCCCGCCCGCGTTGCTGAGCGCGTCTCGACGCTCGATCTGCTGAGCAACGGTCGCGTCGAGTTCGGCATGGGCGAAGGCAACACCTGGACCGAACTCGAACCGTTCGATGTCGGCTTTGAAGAAAAGCGCGAGCGCTGGGAAGATGCCGTGCGCTGTGTCACGCCGATGTTCGCTGACGATCCGTGTGAGTACAGCGGCAGCCATTTCAACTTCCCCTGGCGCAACGTTCTGCCAAAGCCGATGCAGAAGCCGCATCCGCCAATGTGGGTCGCGTGCTCGCAGCTCCCGACAATCGAAATGGCCGGCCGTCGCGGCATCGGCGCACTCGGCTTCCAGTTCCTGTCGGCTGACGCCGCCCATGCTTGGGTGCATGCCTACTACAATTCGATCACCAAGCGCCTCGACAAGCTCGCCGATTACGAGATCAATCCAAACATCGCCCTGGTCAGCTACTTCATGTGCGCCAAGACGGACGAGGAAGCCCGCGCCCGCGCCGATGGCCTCACCTTCTTCCAGTATGCACTGCGCAAATATGCCCATGGTGCCGAACGTATCGCGCCGCGTGCCGGCGCCACCAATATCTGGGACGAATACAACGCCTGGAAAGCCGACAATAAGGAAGCCGTCGCCAAGGCCTTAACCGGAGGCCTCGTTGGTTCCCCCGACACGATCCGCAAGAAACTCCGCAAATTCGCGACCAGTAATGTCGATCAGATCATCCTGCTCAATCAGGCCGGCAACAATACGCATGAGCACATTTGCGAAAGCCTCGAACTTTTTGCCAACGAGGTAATGCCTGAGTTCCACGACATGGAGCCGGCTCACCAGGCTTGGAAACAGCAGGTCATGTCGGGCGATATTGTCCTTGAGGAAATCGACACGTCCCCCCATCAGGACCGCTTCGGCCCGAAACTCGCAGCCGTCGCGCCCAAGGCGCCGATGCCGGCCAAGTAGCGCTTGCTGTCTGGGCGTCGGCCCGGACGGGCAGATCAGAGCGGCTCAGGTCAACAACTTCTGTGCGCTGGCCTGAAACGCGTGTACCTTCGACAGCAATCTATTTTTTCTTCCGCTCGTTGGTTCTCTGATCGGGAGTGTGATGCCGAGGCGCCGCCGCATAGACAATACCGGTCGCAAGGGCCGGCTCGAACAGGGCATTGCAGCCTTGTGCGTGCTGGCGATGGCCATCTTTGTCGGGCCAAAGGCACATGCCGCGGACGACGGATCAAAGCCGTCTCAGCATAATCATGCGGCGCCGTCGTTAGATATCCTGCCTGTCCTCGGTCTTGCGATCAGAGAGGCGCGAAATCGCCTGCAGCGGGCCCGCGCTGTGTGTGACCAGCACGCGGTCGGCAGCGCTCGCGGGGGCATCGCTGCGACGCTCCGCCTTGCCGGCTGCTTCAAGACGGGCGTCGGCCGCCCGAAGCGCCTGTTGCGCGCCAAAGCGTTGTTCGACCTCGCCGCCGCGCGCGGCAGCGCCGAAGCCCATCTGGCGCTCGGTCAGTTCTATCGCGACGGGGCGATCGTCCCAAAGGACTATCGACGCGCGGCCGATCATTTCCGTCATGCCGCCCGTGCCGGCTTACCCGAGGCCATGGTCGAATATGGTCTTATCCTGCGCCGCGCCCGGGCGGACCACCCGGCCGCGTGTGCATGGTTCGAGCGCTCGGCACATGCCAATGCGCGCAACGGGATCCGTTTGCTCGGCGATTGCTTCGCATACGATGTCGGCGGGCGCCGCGACCGCGCCTATGCCAAAGAGCTCTATCGCAGAGCTGCACGCCTCGGCGATGGCACGGCGCGCCTGAAACTTGCCGGCCATCCTTTCATGGGCACCGGCTCGGATATCGCGCGCTGGGAGGGCTGTGAGTGGGCCAGCCGATCAGCGGCACGCAACAACATCGCCGCCATGCAAGCCGCTGCCTACTGCCTCAGTGCCATTCGATAAGGTAAGGGCGCATCTCCGAGCTAACGATTTTTGCCCGGCGCGCAACTGCACGTTCCAGTCCCGCGACGGCCTCATCGCCCTCAAATTTTGCCGTGTCCACTATCAAAAAGACGGTCGTAACCATCTTACTGGGCCATCGCTGCACGCCATGAACAGGGCCAACTACGGCCATTCAGGCCCGATTAATCGGGCAATTCTTAGGTTCCAGCTCACCTGACGGCGTCTGGCACGGCATTCTTCGAAAAAAATTTACAAGTGTTAGCCGCTTCACAGCCGACATGGTCGCCGAAGGGCATGGTCACATCACCGGACGCAATCAGGCGCCGGCTCGATGAGACCCAAACGAGACCCGCTATGACGACGACCCGCCAAATCCGCCCCGCCGCTGTTGCCGCCGCCCCGCGCTGCCTCAATGCTGAATGGATGATGGCGATGCTGGTTCTTCTGACAATCGCCATGTCGATCCTGAGTTCGGCAACGGGTCATGCTGATGTCGAAGGCAAAGCCAAGAACGGCGTCCGTCGCGCCGCCTCGCAACTGGAGCGCAAGGACATCAAAATGCCGATACTGCGTGTCGGTCAGGTTCGGATCGGTTAAGGATTCAGGAAATTCCAACCCAGCAAGCGCTCAAATATCACAATAACCGTGGTGCATCTTCGAGAACGCCCTCGTGCTTCAGCAGAAACTCCTTGGTCTCCAACCCGCCGCCAAACCCCGTCAGTGATTTGTTCGAGCCAATGACCCGGTGGCACGGCACAATGATCGGGATCGGATTGGCGCCGTTGGCAGCCCCGACAGCGCGACTGGCCTTCGGATTGCCGACATGCTTGGCCAGTTCGCCATACGACCAAGTTCGCCCGAACGGGATTTCTCTCAGCGCCGTCCACACGGTCTTCTGAAAATCCGTACCCGTGAAATGTAGCGGCAGGTCGAATGTCGTCAGTTCACCGTTGAAATAGGCATCCAACTGCGCGCTGACATGCTCGAAACCATGCGCGTCCTTGATCCAGGCCTCCGGCGGTTGCATGACGCGACGGCCGGTTGGAAACCGCAGAACGTGCAGTGTCTCCCCGTCTCGTGCCGCGAGCAGATCGCCGACCGGACTTGGCAGATAGCGATAAGCCAACTTGAGTGCGCTCATTTTGGTTTCCTCTATCGATGCCCGATTGCACGTGGCGCTGACATGGGCGCCATCAACATTCTGCTGCGATTCCGCGCTTCGGAAAACCGCTGATGCTATGATGCCGTCAGGCCCTTGATCGTGTCGTAGAGCGCCGTCGGAATTTCAATGCCGTTGGCCTCATTGCTGGCGCGCACCTCATAGCGGCGTTCGGCGGGCAGCCGCGTGCCATCCTGCGCGAGCACCTCCGCAAACAGCTTCTCCGCATGGTCCAGCACTCCGGCGTTGCCAGAGAGCCGATTAGGATCGAGCGCCAGCAAAAACTCGCCACCGGTTGCAGGGCCGCCATCGTTGTTGTCTCCGGCGGCCTGCTCGACGCTGAACGGTTGTCCGATCATAGGTCCCGCCATCAGCTCGACCATCAACGCCAGCAGCGCCCCTTTGGTGCCGCCAAACGCCAGTTGCGCACCTTCGAGGATCGCATTTGGGTCGTTCGTCGGCTTGCCGTCCTTGTCAACGCCGGCGCCATCATGGACGGTATGGCCTTCGCGGGCGGCAACCTGGATTTCCCCGCGCGCCATAGCAGCAGTTGCCATGTCGAAGACCATTGGCGGTTTGCCTGTACGCGGCCACGCGAACGATAGCGGATTGGTGCCAAACAGCGCCTTGGTGCCGCCCGCAGGTGCCACCATCGGTTTCGCCGACGTCATCGCGATCGCGACCATGCCGAGTTCGGCCAGCGCCGCTGTTTCGACCCACAGCGCACTGAAATGATAGGTGTTGGTGATCGCCAGCGCCGCAATTCCCGTTTCCCGGGCACGTTCAGCGAGCGGCTCGCGTCCGACCTTCAGGCCCATCGGTGCGAAGCCGTTATCGCCGTTGCAGCGCAGCGCTGCCGGCGCCAGGTCTTCGATGGTTGGCCGAGATTTGCCATTGACCTTGCCGCTCTTCAGTGAGGCGGCATAACCCGGCAGCCGGAATAGTCCGTGCGAATGGCAGCTGTCACGCTCGGCTGCCCACATGAAGTGCGTCACCGCTTCGGCGTTCTCGGTATCGGCACCTGAAGCGGTGAGGGCTTCCATGGACAGGGCGTGGACATCGTCAAGGCTGAGGCGGGTACGGGACATGGGCTCGATACTTCCAGGCTGCGAAAAATTGAAGGAGATACGTTGAGTGTGCCGCCTCTTGGCGCCGAGGTCCAGAGTCCATCGGTCAGCACCCTGCACGGCCCGCGCGTGTACACCTTATCGGGAGCGCATGCGCCCCGGCGCTGAGTGCCGCCCCCGCGGAGGGCCAGGGCGGTGAGCGCCCGGTGCGGCCATTGAGCGAGAGAGTACCCCCTCTTGCATTGGCGAATCGTGCTCGCTAAATAAAAGCTTCCCGTGGGTCGGAGCGTGGCGCAGCCTGGTAGCGC
>JAGDYV010000265.1:6285-6595 GCA_049116495.1 Hyphomicrobiaceae bacterium
GTGTCCGACCCGGAGACATGGGTAACAGTTTGTACCTAAGACATGGGTCACACCCTTAGGCCGAGTGCGATGGTATGCCGGCTGATCATGTGCGGACAGAGACCGTGATGGGTGGTACGCGGTACGTTCGATCCATCCACCGGTTGGCCTTCCATCCCTCTGGCCGCTCCACCGCTTACGCCTTCGGCCGCTGACCTTGACAGGTCAGTTTTTGCCGAACTTGAACGAATGGTAGAACGCTCGAACTCGGTAGGTGGTGTCCACGCCGGTCCAGTCCAGCGTATACGCCGCGATCCGCTTGCCGTTCTTG
>JAGDYV010000266.1:0-4424 GCA_049116495.1 Hyphomicrobiaceae bacterium
TGAAGGCGGCCGCACCGTTGGTGCCGGCGTCGTCGCATCGATTAGCGAGTAACCCATCAGAAAGCCCACGGCGCCCGGTCATACCAACCGGGCGTCTCGCTTTTGCGCTAAGTGAGACAAGGCAATGAACGGCCAAAACATCCGCATCCGCCTAAAGGCGTTCGATCATCGAATACTCGATGCCTCGACGCTGGAGATTGTGAATACGGCGAAACGGACGGGTGCCGAAGTGCGCGGCCCGATCCCACTGCCGACGCACATTGAGAAGTTCACGGTGAACCGCTCACCTCACATCGATAAGAAGAGCCGCGAACAGTTCGAAATTCGCACACATAAACGGCTCCTCGACATTGTCGACCCGACCCCACAAACCGTCGATGCTCTGATGAAGCTCGATCTGGCCGCCGGCGTCGACGTAGAAATCAAGCTCTAACGGGCTTTGTCTTTCCTGGGTCCAATCGGCGGCTGATATTGGCGGCGCGATGACCCAAACTGAAAAGAGGTTCGGACCCATGCGTTCCGGATTGGTTGCACAAAAGATCGGCATGAGCCGCGTATTCACCGATGAAGGTGAACACATCCCGGTGACCGTGCTGAAAGTTGATAACTGCCAGGTGGTTGCGCAGCTCACCGAGGAAAAGAACGGCTATACGGCAGTTCGCCTTGGGGTTGGCAGCCGCAGGCGCTCGCGCGTCTCCAAGGCCGAACAGCAGAAGTTTGCTGTCGCCAATGTGGAGCCGAAGCACAAGTTGGTCGAATTCCGGGTGAGTCCGGACAACCTGATCGAAGTCGGTGCTGAGCTGACCGCTGATCATTTTGTCCCCGGCCAGATCGTCGATGTCACGGGAACCAGCCAGGGCAAGGGCTTCCAAGGTGCGATGAAACGCTGGAACTTCTCTGGTCTGCGCGCGTCACATGGTGTTTCGGTCTCGCACCGTAGCCACGGTTCGACGGGCCAAAACCAAAATCCAGGCAAGGTCTTCAAAGGCAAGAAGATGGCCGGTCAAATGGGTTCGGAGCGCGTCACGACGCAGAACCTGACGGTTGTGCAGACGGACGTCGAGCGCGGCCTTGTGATGATCAAGGGCGCTGTGCCTGGCTCGAAAGGGGGCTGGGTGCTGATCCGTGATGCGGTTAAGCGCGAACGTCACAAGGATGCTCCAATGCCGGGCAGCTTCCGGATGCCGGCAGGTGGTGCGGCCACCGCGCCCGAAGCGGCGGCAACTGACAGCGGCGAGGAATAATCGTTATGCAAACCAATATAACGACGCTCGATGCCACCGAAGCCGGCACGGTCGAACTGAAAGACACGATCTTTGGCCTGGAGCCGCGGCAGGACATTTTGCATCGCATGGTGCGCTACCAGCAGCTCAAGCGGATGGCCGGTACGCACCACACGCAAGACCGTTCCGAAGTGAACGTGACCGGGCGCAAGATGAGCAATCAAAAAGGCGGCGGCACGGCGCGACATGGCGACAAGGCGGCACCGCAGTTCCGTGGCGGCGGCAAGGCGTTCGGCCCGAAGCCGCGCAGCCATGCGATCGGTCTGACGAAGAAATTTCGGCAATTGGCCTTGCGTCATGCATTGTCGGCGAAAGCCAAGGCTGGTGACGTCGTCGTTCTCGACAAGGCGGCCAGCAGCGATGGCAAGACCAAGGTGCTCAAGGACCAGTTCGCCAAGCTTGATTGGGCCAACGCGCTGATCATCGATGGTGCCGAATTGGAGCCGACGTTTGTTCGTGCGGCGCGCAACATTCCAAACATTGATGTGTTGCCCGTGCAGGGCATCAACGTTGTCGACATCATGCGGCGGCATAAGCTGGTGCTTACCAAGGCGGCGCTCGAAGCGCTGGAGCAGCGGTTTGCTGACGCGAAAATGCCGAAGACGGCGGAGGCCTAGGACACATGGCAAAGATTGACGCATACGACATTATTCTTCGCCCGGTGATCTCGGAAAAGTCGACGCTGGCGTCGGAATACAATCAGGTCATGTTTGACGTGCGCAAGGAAGCTTCCAAGCCGCAAATCAAACAGGCGGTCGAGCAACTCTTCTCGGTCAAGGTAAAGTCGGTGAATACGCTCGTTCGCAAGGGCAAGCGGAAAGTTTTCCGTGGCATCCGCGGACGTCAGAACGACGTCAAGAAAGCGGTTGTCACGCTCGAAGACGGCCACGCAATCGACGTGACGACGGGTCTCTAAGGGGTAGCGGTAAGATGGCATTAAAAACATATCGCCCGACGTCGCCAGGTCTTCGCCATCTGGTTGTCGTTGATCGTAGCCAGCTGTGGAAGGGCAAACCGGTCAAGGTTTTGACCGAAGGCAAAAGCCGTTCCGGTGGCCGTAACACAACCGGCCGCATTACGATGCGTCACATCGGTGGTGGTCACAAGCAGCTCTACCGCAAGGTTGATTTTCGCCGTACCAAGACAGGACCGGCGACTGTCGAGCGCATCGAGTATGATCCCAACCGCACGGCCTTCATTGCGCTGATTAAATACGATGACGGTCAATTGTCCTACATTCTGGCGCCGCAACGCCTGGAGCCGGGTGATCGCGTTGAGGCCGGCGAGCAGGTTGACGTGAAGCCTGGCAATGCGATGCCGATGTCCAGCATTCCAATCGGCTCGATCATCCACAATATCGAACTCAAGCAGGGCAAGGGCGGGCAGATCGCACGTTCTGCCGGCACGTATGTGCAACTTGTTGGGCGTGACTCTGGATACGCGATCCTCAAACTGAATTCTGGCGAAACCCGCCGGGTTCGCGCCGAGTGCATGGCGACGATTGGCGCTGTGTCGAATTCGGATCATGGCAACACGGTTACGGGTAAGGCCGGTCGCTCGCGCTGGAAAGGCAAGCGTCCAACCGTTCGCGGCATTGCGATGAACCCGATCGACCACCCGAACGGCGGTCGCACCAACGGTGGTAAGCATTGGTCAACGCCGTGGGGCAAGCCGACCAAGGGGCACCGTACCCGGACAAATAAGACCACTGACAGGTTTATCGTTCGCAGTCGCCATAAGGCGAAGAAGAAGTAATTAGGAAATTGGCGCGGCCGCTGGCCCTGAGGCCATCAGCCCTCGGGCCGCACGCGCAACGAAGGAGAACAGTGTGACACGTTCAGTTTGGAAAGGTCCGTTTGTCGACGGATACATTCTGAAGAAAGCGGACAAGGTGCGCGAATCCGGCCGCAACGAGGTCATTAAGATCTGGTCACGCCGCTCGACCATTCTGCCGCAGTTCGTTGGCCTGACGTTTGGCGTCTACAACGGACATAAGCACATCCCGGTCAACGTCTCCGAGGACATGATCGGTCACAAGTTCGGTGAATTCTCGCCAACGCGCACCTACTACGGGCACGGCGCGGATAAGAAATCGAAGCGCTAGGACGAGCGGGAGCAGATCATGGGTAAACCGAAACGACCGCGCAGTCTTTCTGAGAGCGAAGCCAAAGCTGTCACGCGCAACCTGCGGATTTCACCGCAAAAGCTCAATCTTGTTGCCGGGCTAATCCGCGGCAAGAAGGTCAATCAGGCGCTGGCGGATCTCGAATTCTCGCGCAAACGCATTGCTGGCGATGTTCGCAAATGCGTGATGTCGGCGGTTGCAAACGCTGAAAACAACCACGGCCTCGACATCGATGATTTGATCGTTGCGGAAGCCTATGTCGGCAAGAACCTGATCATGAAGCGCTTTCATGCACGTGGTCGAGGCCGCTCAAGCGCGATCATGAAGCCGTTTTCGCAGATCACCGTGATTGTGCGCGAAAAGAAACCCGACGCTGTCGAAGCGGCAGCAGAGTAAGGAGACTGGGGTATGGGACAGAAAGTCAATCCCGTCGGCCTCCGTGTCGGCATCAACCGGACCTGGGATAGCCGCTGGTTCGCAGATCGCGGAGAATATTCAAAGCTGCTCCACGAGGACCGAGCCCTGCGCAAGCATATCATGAAGATGCAGCGTCAAGCCGGCATCTCGAAGGTTGTGATCGAACGCCCGCACCGAAAGTGCCGTGTCACGATCCACACGGCCCGGCCTGGTGTGCTGATCGGCAAAAAAGGTGCCGACATCGATAAGTTGCGCGGTCAGCTGACCGGCCTGACGTCATCCGAGGTGCACCTCAACGTGGTTGAAATCCGCAAGCCGGAAATCGACGCCACGTTGATTGCTGAGGGCATTGCCCAACAGTTGGAGCGCCGCGTTGCGTTCCGTCGTGCCATGAAGCGAGCCGTCCAATCTGCGCTGCGTCTTGGTGCCCAGGGTATCCGGATCAACTGTGCTGGTCGTCTTGGCGGTGCGGAAATCGCGCGCACGGAATGGTACCGCGAAGGACGCGTGCCGCTGCATACCCTGCGTGCGGATATCGACTTTGGCTATGGCCGTGCAAAAACGGCATACGGCATCATCGGCATCAAAGTGTGGATCTT
>JAGDYV010000267.1:0-5726 GCA_049116495.1 Hyphomicrobiaceae bacterium
GCGCGGCGATAGAGATGCCAGGTCGTGTGTCCGATCACGGGCATGACGATCAGCAAGCCAACAAATGCTGAGGCTATTGAAAGCGTCGTCAAAATCCCGATCATCGCGCACCAGGCAATCAACGGTACGGGGTTCGTCGCAACCAACCGCACACTTGTGATCATCGCTGTTGCAAAGTCGATGTCGCGGTCATAGAGCATCGGGAACGAGATCGCCGATATCGAAAACACGAACAGTGCGATCACCGCGCCTGCAACATTGCCGAGAACAAGAAAGACGAGGCCGTTCGGTGTCGTGAAAAGTCGGTCGATGAATTCAGGACCAAAGCTTGAAAGCCCCATCAGGCTGAAGAACAGCACGGCGGCAATATCGAGCCAGATCACCAGGGCAAATCCGGTAACCAGTGCCATCCATCTGATGTCGCGCTGTATCGCACTGCGGATGGCCGCCGATACGTTTCGCCAAGACAGACGCTGGCTACGCTCCAACAAGTCGCTAACGGCGTAGAAACCCACCGCCGCAAAGGGTGAAATCAGCGCAAATCCCATCGCCAGGGGATAGGCGAGATAGTTGAGCTTGAACCAGAACAACAGCGCCAGGATCAACCAGCCGCCGAGCACAAACAAGCCGGCAAAGACCATGCCGTACATCGGTGCAGCAGCAAAATCCCGGACGCCGGCGCCGATCACATCGATGAGATCGTTGATCGTCAATTTACGGAGATTGAATCGGTTGTCCGGCATGTTGCAGTCGTACCTGTCACTAAAGGCTGGATGCTCGGGTGAACGTTTGGCGTTGATCACATCGTTGTAATGATATCCCGCATTGATCTTCGTCAAGGCGGCAGCGCCACCGCAAGGCTTCTACAAGAAAATCGGCACACAGCACCATCCGACAGTTCGCCGGCGCGGCGCGTTGGCAAAGAACTGGCGTTGACACAAGTCAATGCCGGGCAGCGTTCAAACCGGCAACCTTCTCCAACGATTAGGAGCATTTGGAACCCGAAAGCATGTCGCACGTACCGCACGAACTCGCCGCCGAATTCCCGGATCTAAAAGACAGGATCCATGAACTGAAGATCTCCGATGGTCATTTCGCGAGACTGTTCGACGCCTACCACGACGTCAACCGCGAAGTTCATCGTGCCGAAGCAGCTGGCCTCAATATATCCGACGAGCACTACGAAGAGCTCAAACGCAAGCGGATGAACCTGAAGGACGCACTCTACGCGATGCTGGTCAAGCACTAGCGTTCTGGATCAAATCCGTGATTCCGGGTGACGATCGGATCGTGTTTGCACTCCGGAACGCAATCAAATACCTGGCCGTTGTTCTGACCCCGGCCGCCTGATGGGAATACAGGAAATGTACAAGAAAATTGTCGTCCCCGTTGATCTTGCCCACACTGACAAGGCCCCGACGATGATCGAGGCGGCGAAGAAGCTCGCCGACGACAACGCCCAAATCATCCTCACCAATATCGTCGATGAAATACCCGGTCACATCGCCGCCCAGCTGCCGGGTGGCCATTCCGACAGGGCCAAGTCCACTGCACTTGAGAAGCTGCAGGGTATCGCCAAGACATCCGGCTTTGACATCGAGATTGACGTGCGGGTCGGACAACCGGCCAGGGCCATTCTTGCGGTCGCGGAGAACCACGACGCTGACGCGATCGTCATTGCGTCGCACCGTCCCGGTTTGCAGGACTATTTGCTCGGCTCGACCGCGGCGCGGGTCGTTCGCCACGCTACGTGCACCGTCGTCGTCATCCGTTGACGACAGAGGCGAATAGCCGTGCCAAAGACGACGCAGTCGCAAGGGCACGCGTTGCCTCGCGGCGGCACGTCGATGGCTTTTCGATCACGACTTCGGAGCTGTATAATGGTTCGGCGAACATTTTCCTCACCCCCTGCTTTGGGCCTGCTGGTCCTCTTTGCATGCACCACCGCGGCATCGGCAGATCGCATGGCAGCCTGCCGCAAGAACGTTTCGCCGGATGAGCAGGCACGGGCCTGCTCGGATGTCATCGATTCGTCACCCGCACGCGAGACACTTGGCCTTGCCTGGTCCTTTCGCGGCAAAGCCTATGCCCGCAAAGGTATGGCGCAGGAAGCTGCCGATAACTTCACCGAGGCATTGAAAATCAACCCGGAATTGATGCAGGCCTGGACGGGGCGTGGCATGGCGCGTCTGCTGCAACAGCAATTTGACGCGGCAATTTCGGATTATTCAAAAGCGATCAAGCTGGCTCCGGACAATGCCGCGACCTACGTTCTCAGAGGTTATGCTAGGCTCGCCAACAAACAGCCCGAGAAAGCGATCGCGGACTTCACAAAGAGTCTCTTGCTTGACCCCGCCACGATTTCGGCGCTGAACAATCGTGGCCTGGCTTTTCGCAAGCTCGGCCAGACAAAGCGTGCGATCGCGGATTACACCAGAGCGGTGCAGATCAACCCGCTCTATGCGCTGGCCTACAACAATCGCGGCTACGCCTATGAGGCGCTTGGCAAGAAAGCCGAAGCGATCGATGATTTTCGCAATGCCCTGGCCATCGACCCGTCGCTGGTCGGCGCACGCGATGCACTCGTACGCCTTCAGGCGGCCTCGACCATTGCGGCGCAGAGCACCAAGCGCGTTGCAGCCGGCGAAGCGATTGCCCGGAAAACGTGTGCCTGGTGCCACGCGATCGGCAAGCGCGGCGATAGCCCGAACACGGCGGCGCCACCGTTCCGTGACATTCACGCCCGCCATCCCGTTTTGGCGCTACGCGCGCCGATTTCCCGTGCCATCGTGACTCCGCACGACCAGATGCCGAAATTGTCGCTATCGAATGCCGAGATCGACCAGATGATCGCCTACATCAACAGCCTCCGCCCGGCGCCATAGTGCGTGCTGATGCTCACCAGCCTCAATTGCGCTGAGCTTCAAGCTGGAACCAATCTGTTCGCAAATCGCACGGAGTCGCCTGGAGATCGCTGGCATGATACCGACAGCTGCCGCATCGCGCGTGATTGCCGCAATGCGAAGACCTCATCCAGCGACAAGCCAAAAACGTTCCCAATTTGGATGTCAGTCAGTGCCGACAACAACCGGTCAATATCTCGTTCGTCGATGTCGCGTCTGCTTGTCATGTCGAGGCCTCGGCGTCTGGAATTCACGCGCAAAATATGCCGTAGTTTACGGCGCTGGCGCCATGACCTGGATCAAGGGCACGCGTTGTTGTTAGTGTCGCAATCGCGGCTGCTGCCGCATCCTCTGCAAGTGAAATGCACAATCTAGGGGATATAGGCTTGATTTTGTTGGCGCCTGCTGCTCATTTGGCGGCTTAGCAATCAAGCACAAATCGGCCTCCATCGAACGGCCTGTGACGGCACGCACCAGGAACAGAAAATGCCTCCGACTTACGCCCACGTTCTGGCTGTCGATGATGATCCAATTCTGCTGCAGGTCTTGAGTGCGTTTTTTGCCAAGCATGGCATCACCGCATCCACGGCGCCGGATGGTGCAGCCGCCGTCAAAATGGTCAATGAGCGCGATGACATCGATCTCATCGTGACAGACCTGCAAATGCCCGACACCGACGGCATTGAGTTCCTCGCGCATCTCAAGGATAAGGCCAGTACCATTCCCGTTGTCGTCATTAGCTCTGCGGGCAGTACCATGATCTTGTCAGCGGAAGCATTGGCCAAAGCTTATCAGCTCAATTTTCTGGGTGCATTGCGCAAGCCGGTCAATTTTCAGGAGTTGGCAAAGTTGCTGGAGCTTCCTGAAACGAACTGATCGTATGACGCAACCCAGCTAAGTGCTACGCCGCAACCTCCGCGTCGGCCTGCGCCACTTGATCGAGTGCTCTCAGTTCCGTGATTGTCTCGTCGAGCGCCTGCTCGAGCGCTGAGGACGTATCGTCAGACGGCTTGTGCCCTCTGTCGCGGGCAGCGTTCTCAATGTCATCTGCCAGATTGCCAACCCTGACGGCGCCGACGTTGCGGCTGAGCGATTTGAGCGCGTGCGCCAACTCCGCGATCTCCACCGCGCTTGCCGTTTCCAGGGACGTCCGGAGCTGCTCAAGCGTCGCCGGTGCATGTTCGATATAGAGCCCGATGATACGCCCGATCAGGTTGTCACCCGGCGCCTGGATTTCACGGATCGAACCCAGCACGTCGGGATCGAGGAGTGGCGTGTCGGCTGCATCGAGGCATCCTGCATCGTTTGCTGCGGTCGCATCCGGCGGTGGTGTCTCGCTTGTCTCAGCAGTTGGTGCCCAACGCCTCAGGCAGGCTTCAATTGTCGCCAAGCTGAACGGTTTCGTGACGAAGTCCGACATGCCGGCGTCTCGCCACAGGTCGCCCTTTTCGCCGACCACATGCGCCGTCAGCGCGACGATCGGCGTGGCCTCGACGTTATGCGCCTCCTCCCAATCGCGGATCTGGCGCGTCGCCGCAAAGCCATCGATTTCCGGCATGCTGCCGTCCATGAAGATCAGGTCGAATGTCGCGTTCTTGACCGCTTCCACGGCTTCGCGACCGTCTTCGACCATTGTGAAAGTGACTTCAAGCCGTTTGAGAACCTCGGACAGGACCTCGCGGTTAACGGGGCTGTCATCGGCCGCAAGGATGTGGAGCCCGGCGAATGGCGCGCGATTGGCCACTACCTGCGTTGTATCCATTGAAAGGCCTTCGACCGACAGGTTCTCTGGGTCCACGATCACGACTTCGATCAACTCGGCAAGCTCGACAGTCGACAATGGTCGGTCCAACAATCGAACAATTCGACCGGCTTGAACCAAGGCATCGCCGCGCGTGTCGCCGAACTTCCCGATCGCAACCGTCGGTAGGCCATTGGGTAGGCTGGAGGCAGCGGTGTCGTCGGAAGCATCCAATTGGCTCAAATCACGAAAGGCAATATCGCATGGCGTTGCCGGCGGCGTGTCGGACGCCAGCACGACATCAACGCGCCAATCGCCGAGGGTGCGCACCAACGCATCGCACGTGATGCCCTCATCCAACGTCACGAGCGCAGTAACGGTCGTGTCCGCCGGCGCCGCCAACTCAGCGGCTTCGTAGACCGAGAACGCCGCCTCGAAGAAAAATGTCGAGCCGACGCCTTCAGTGCTTTCGACAGCGAGATGGCCGTCCATCGCTTCGATCAATCGCTTGCAGATCGACAGGCCGATGCCAGTGCCGCCAAACTGGCGAGTGGTCGATTGGTCGGCCTGTGCGAACGCATCAAAAATCGTCGCAAGCTTGTCCGCGGGAATACCGATTCCGGTATCGCGCACGCTGAAGCGCAGGCCGGCGTGCGTGTCATCGCCCTGAAGGCAGTCGGCTGCTTCGACAAGCACCATAACGCCGCCGGTCTCGGTAAACTTCAATGCATTGTTGACCAGGTTGGTCAGCACCTGTCCCATCCGCACCGGGTCGGCGATGATCTGGCGCGGTACATCGCGCGCGATATAGGCTGCGATCTCCAGGTTTGCGCTTTGCGCCCGCTCGGAAAACAGCTGCAATGTATCATCGACAAGGCGGCGCGGGTCGACGGGAATGCTTTCAAGCTCCAGCTTGCCGGCCTCGATCTTCGAGAAATCGAGAATGTCATTGATAATCGCCAGCAGTCCGTTGCCGGATTTGACGATCACGTCGGCGTAGCGTTGCAGGCGTGGCGAGAGGCCGCCGACGGAGAGCAACTCGGCCATCACCAGCATGCCGTTCATTGGCGTGCGGATTTCAT
>JAGDYV010000268.1:0-537 GCA_049116495.1 Hyphomicrobiaceae bacterium
ATTCCGGCGAAGGCCGGAACCTCCATAATTTGACACCGCGCGCGCGAACGTCGACATGACTGCCCGCAAATTCCCCGTTGAACGCCTCTACAACCTGATTGCGCTTGGCGCCGGGGTGTCGTAACGCCTTGCTCTATGACAGAAAACGTACTCATCATCGATTTTGGCAGCCAGGTCACACAACTGATTGCCCGGCGCGTGCGCGAAGCCGGCGTCTATTCGGAGATCGTGCCGTTCAACAATGCGCAGGAAGCGCTCGACCGGCTTAAACCCAAAGCGGTCATTCTCTCCGGTGGCCCGGCCAGCGTCACCGAAATGGGGACACCGCGGGCGCCGGACTGGGTCTTCGACACCGGATTGCCGGTCCTTGGCATCTGCTATGGCGAACAGACCATGGTCGAGCAGCTCGGTGGCGGGGTCGAAAACAGCGATCACCGTGAGTTTGGCCGGGCCGAACTTGAGGTTACCAAGCCGTCTGCCCTGTTTGACGGTGTCTGGGCACCGGGCGACAAGCCGCAGGTGTGGATGAGCCACGGC
>JAGDYV010000269.1:0-9494 GCA_049116495.1 Hyphomicrobiaceae bacterium
GTTGCTCTACCAGCTGAGCTATGGGCCCGTTAGCGGCGGAATGCGCTCGCGAGTTGGCGGAACTTAGGGATGACGGCCGCTTCGGTCAACTCCCCAAACCGGGTTATTTCACCGTAAAATAAGCTCTATGCGCCGTTTGGCTCAGCCTGGTTGAGTTTGTCGCGCCAAGTGTGCCGGAATTGCTCGAACGTTCCCTCTTCGATGGCGTTGCGCATCGCCTGCATGAGTTCTTGATAAAACCATGTGTTCGACCAGGAAAGCAGCATCGCGCCGAGGTACTCGCCCGAGCGGATCAGGTGATGGATGTAAGCCCGAGAGTAGTCCGTCGCCGCCGGGCAGGCGCTTTGTGGATCGAGCGGCTGAGTGTCTTCGGCGTGGCGCGCATTCTTCAGATTGACGCGCCCGTTCCAGGTAAACGCCTGGCCATGGCGGCCCGACCGGGTCGGCATGACACAATCGAACATGTCGATACCGCGCGCCACCGCCTCAATCAGGTCTGCCGGCGTGCCAACACCCATCAGGTAACGCGGCTTTTCGCGGGGCATGTAAGGCAGCGTCGCCTCCAATGCCGCCAGCATTGCTTCGTGCCCTTCACCGACAGCGAGGCCGCCAACCGCATAACCCGGCAAATCGAGCGCCATCAGTGCTTCGGCCGAATGCCGGCGTAGATCCGGGTAGGTGCCGCCCTGCACGATGCCGAACAAGGCCTGGCCCGGTTGCGCGCGCTGCTCGAACGCCTTCCGACTGCGTTCCGCCCAGCGCAATGAGAGCTCCATGGCACGCGCCACGTCTTCATAATTTGCCGGCAGCGCGATGCATTCGTCGAGTTGCATCTGAATGTCGGAGCCCAACTGACACTGGATTTCGATCGCCCGCTCGGGCGTGAGCATGTGCCGTGAACCGTCGATATGGCTCTGAAAGGCAACGCCCTCTTCGGTGAGCTTGCGCAGTTTTGACAGTGACATGACCTGGAAGCCGCCGCTGTCGGTCAGGATCGGCTTCTCCCAGCGCATGAAGCTGTGCAACCCGCCGAGCCGTTCGACGCGTTCTGCGCCGGGGCGGAGCATCAGGTGATAGGTGTTGCCCAGCAGGATATCGGCGCCGGCTTCGCGAACCTGGCCGGGATAGACGGCCTTCACCGTTGCTGCGGTGCCGACCGGCATGAACGCTGGCGTGCGAATGTCACCACGCGGGGTGGCAACCAGGCCGCGCCGCGCAGCGCCATCCTCCGTCAGAAGCTTGAACCCGAAGGACGTCATGGCTGCTCCGATGCTTGTGGCCAGAGCAAACTGGCGTCGCCATAGGAATAGAACCGGTATCTCTCTGTAATGGCGTGCGCGTAGGCCGACCGCATGGCTTCCAATCCTGCAAACGCGGCGACCAGCATGAACAGCGTCGATCTTGGCAAATGGAAGTTTGTCCAGAGCGCATCGACTGCGCGAAACCGGTAGCCGGGCGTCATGAAGATATCGGTTTCACCGTGAAACGGATGCACGACGCCGTCCGGGTCGGCCGCGCTTTCAAGCAGGCGTGCGACGGTTGTGCCAACCGCAATCAGACGGCCGCCACCTTGTCGTGCCGCGTTGAGCTGGGCAGCGGTCCCAGGTGAAATCTCCCCCCACTCGGCATGCATCTTGTGCTCCGTCACGTCATCACTCTTGACGGGCAGGAACGTGCCAGCACCGACGTGCAGTGTCAGAAAGCACGTCTCAATCCCCTTTGCCTGCAACGCATCGAAGAGCCGCGGCGTAAAGTGCAAACCGGCCGTCGGCGCTGCGACAGCCCCGTCATGGGCGGCATAGACGGTTTGATAGGCGGACATGTCGTTTGTGTCGGCCGGGCGGCGTGCGGCGATGTAGGGGGGCAGCGGCATGGCACCAACCGTTGCAATCGCCCGATCAAGATCCCCGCCTGCCAGATCGAACGCCAACTCGATCTCACCGCCTTCGAATTTCTGAGCAACGGTCGCATCCAACTGCCCCAGCATGCAGGCATCACCGTTACGGCCGAATTGGAGCCGCTCGCCGACATCGATCTTGCGGGCCGGACGGGCAAAGGCGCGCCAGTGACTTTCATCGACGCGCTTGTGCAAATTGACATGGATCTGCGCCACCGCATCACCGCGCCGACGCGTGCCTGACAGTGCCGCTGGAATCACCCGCGTATCGTTGAACACCAAAACATCACCTGCACGCAGCAGATCAGGCAAGTCACCAACCGATCGATCGACGATCTTATCCGGGCGCACTTCAAGCAGCCGCGCCCCATCCCGAGGCTCAGCGGCCCGGAGCGCGATCAGCTCCTCCGGCAGCTCGAAATCGAAGTCAGCGGTGCGCATGATTTGCGATCAGCATGAACTTCGGTGAACTAAACGTGTACAAAACAATAGCTTTCTTGACGGGTTGTTGGCAGTGCAATTCACTCTTCTTCAGGGCAGGCGGAATCCAAATTTCGACGGATCTGCGATGAAGAAAAAGATTACGCTCTTCATATTACTTTTCGCAGCAATTCCGGCCTCTGCGCAAGCGAAGCAATGCCCAATTGCAAAACGGCCCGGCTGCGACATCAAGGGCAACATAAACAACAAGAACGTGCGCCTTTACCACACGCCGAAGCATTACGGGTACGTCTCCGTCAAAATCACGAAGTGTGGTGAGCGGTGGTTCTGCTCCGAAAAAGAAGCCAAAGAGGCTGGTTGGCAACGCGCCAGCAATTACAAGCCCGGCTTACCGTATCACGATCAAAAAGATTTCATCGTGCCACCGGAGGCGCCCCCCGACTGTTCGATTAAGGGCAATGTTGCGACGGGTCGGAAGAACCGGGGTGTCAAACGCTACCATGTCGTGGGTTCACCACGATATGCCGAGACGGTTATTCGCAGTGAAAACGGTGATCGCTGGTTTTGCAATGTTGAGCAGGCCCAGGATGCGGGTTTTGAAAAAGCCGGCACCTTTATCGGCAAAACGGCGCCCGATGTCCGCGATTGCCTGGTCCCCGACGACATCCCCGCAGAGGCCCGTCGAAAAAGCTGCTTCATCAAAGGCAACTTCAGCAGCTCAGGTAAGATTTTTCATGTGCTCGGATCACGCTACTACGCGGAAACGCAGATTACGATACAACGCGGCGAGCGCTGGTTTTGCAACGAGAATGAGGCCAAACAGGCTGGATGGCGCAGGCCGCGCCGACCTGGATCACAGTTGACCTGCGGCTACGCGAGCGTCCGAGGTGGCAATTGAAAATTTGCCACCTCGAAAATTTTGGCGCACGTCCTAACCCACGTCCGCTGCAACCTGCATCGACACGATTTTGTCCGGGTCCTGGACCGGCTCGCCACGCTTGATCTGGTCGACATGATCCATGCCTTCGGTGACCTTGCCCCACGCGGTATATTGCCCGTCGAGGAACGTCGCATCATCGAAGCAGATGAAGAACTGGCTATTGGCGCTGTTCGGTGCCGATGAGCGCGCCATCGAACACACACCGCGGACATGCGGCTCCTTGTTGAATTCCGCGGGCAGGTTTGGGTAGTCCGAGCCACCGGTGCCGCTGCCATGCGGGCAACCGGTTTGCGCCATGAAACCTTCGATCACGCGATGAAACACGATGCCGTCATAGAAGTTTTCGCGCGCCAGCTTCTTGATGCGCTCGACATGTTGTGGCGCCAGATCAGGACGCAGTTCAATGACGACGCGCCCTTTGGTGGTTTCCAGGATCAGGGTGTTTTCGGGATCTGCCATGCGGGGTTCCTGTTTTAGGGAAGGTCGTCAGCGCGGGCTGCGCCGGCCGACCTTGAAAAGATGATACGGTCGCTGATGACTTAGCGCGGCTTGGATTTCAGGTAAACTTTGGTCATGCGGTCTTTCGGACCAGAAATCTTGTCAACATGGGCCATCCCGCGCAGAACTTGGCCCCAAACGGTGTATTGGCCGGTCAGATGACGGCAGCCGTCGTTGTTGAAGCAAATGAAGAACTGGCTGTTTGCCGTGTTCGGGTCCTGGGTGCGTGCCGCCCCGACGGTGCCACGCTTGAAGGTGTACTCATTGAACTCGGCGGGCAGGTCGGGAAGCTTTGATCCACCCTGGCCATTGCCTTGGGGGTCACCGGTCTGGGCCATGAAGCCTGGAATAACGCGGTGAAAGACGATGCCGTCATAGAATTTCTTGGCAACCAGCGTCTTGATGCGCTCGACATGTTTCGGCGCCAGTTTGGGCAGCAATTTGATTTCCACCCGCCCACCGTTGGTCAACTCAATGACCAGCGTGTTCTTGTTGATTTCGGCAAGGACGGCTTTCGGGTCAGCGGCGTGAACAGAAGCAACCGGTAACGCAAGAGTGATGGCGCACAGCGCCAGGATCAGCTTTTTCAAGACAATCGTTCCTCCAAGTGAATTTCGGCCCGCACGACGATGCGGCCCCCCCAATTGATCGGGTGTTTTGGCTTGCCAAGGTCCGGTTCTATCGCAAGCTGTTCGCCAGAGATATGCGTTGCTGCGCCTCAGTCCGGGTTTTGGCTGCGTTCAACCGACCTTATTTTGCAGGCGCCCAGCAACACTCGCCGAGACAAACTGCGAGACGTCGCCTTTCATTTTGGCGATCTGGCGGACAAGATTGGCAGCGATGTGGCGCATCGCCGGGGAGGCTGCCAAAAACACGGTCTGGATCTGTGGCGCCATTTCGCCGTTCATGCCGGCCATCTGCATCTCGTAGTCAAAATCGGTGCCGTCGCGCAACCCGCGAATGATGACGGTTGCCCCCGCCTCCCGCGCGGCATCGACGGCCAGGTTGTCGAATGTCACCACCCGCACCTCTACTTCATGTTTGGAGGAGAGGTCGCGCACTTCTTTCTCGATCATGGCGATGCGCTCCTCCGCCGTGAACATCGGCACCTTGCCATCGTGCACGCCGACGCCGATGACCAATTCATCAACCAGCGTCAGCGCGCGTGCGATGACGTCGGTATGACCATGCGTGACGGGATCGAATGATCCTGAATAGAATCCGATATGCGGCATGGCGACAGTCCTTTCGATCGGCAACCGGTGAATGGCAGGGCGCATGCCTCTCATGTTCCCCGCGCCGATGCAAGTCACGTCACTTCGTCCAACAAATAGGCAGTTCTTAGGTCAAAATGCAGGCACCTTGCTCATAATTTGTGCGTTTCGATTTTATGCACTGTTGTTAGGCAGTTAGTGCTTGCTCCTGCTCGGAATTTTGGCATATGCCACGGAGCAGTGGGGTGCGCCCCGTCTTTTTGACTATTTGCTTGGGGAGGCACATTGCCATGAATGCTGCGGATACCAGCTGGATCCTAACGTCGACCGCCCTGGTGCTGTTGATGACCCTGCCCGGCCTGGCGCTGTTTTATGCGGGGCTCGTGCAAGCCAAAAACATCCTCTCCGTCCTGATGCAATGCATTACGATCGCCTGCTTCGCCTCGGTTTTTTGGGTGATCTGCGGATACAGCCTGGCGTTTGCCGAGGGCTCCTCGCTGATTGGCGGCCTTTCCAAGTTCATGTTGATCGGCATCGACAAGTCATCACTGGTTGGCACGCTGCCGGAGACCCTGTTCGTGATGTTCCAGATGACGTTCGCGATCATCACGCCGGCCCTGATGGTCGGCGCATTTGTTGAGCGCATCAAGTTTTCCTCCGTGATCGTGATCACGCTGCTTTGGCTGCTGCTGGTTTATGCACCGGTGACCCACTGGGTGTGGGGTGGCGGATGGCTGGCGAACATGGGCGTGATGGATTTCGCCGGTGGCATCGTCGTGCACGTTACCGCAGGTGTTTCGGCCGCCGTCATTGCCGCACGGCTCGGCGGGCGCAAAGGCTTTCCGAATTCGGTGCAACCGCCACATGCGCCGTGGATGGTGATGGTTGGCGCATCGCTGCTGTGGGTCGGTTGGTTCGGATTCAATGCCGGCAGCGCCGTATCGGCCGGACAGGATGCTGCCATGGCGATGCTGGTAACGCACATTTCGGCCGCCGTCGCATCGTTGGTATGGCTGACGATCGAATGGATGCGCTTTGGCAAACCGAGCCTCATCGGCCTTGTCACCGGCACCATCGCAGGCCTCGCGACGATCACGCCGGCCTCCGGCTTCGTCGGCCCGACCGGTGGCATTATTCTTGGCCTTGCTGGTGGCGCCATTTGTTACGGCGCGGTTGACGTCGTCAAGCGCACAATGAAAATCGATGACAGTCTTGATGTGCTCGCCGTGCATGGTGTCGGTGGGGCGACGGGTACGCTGCTGGTCGCGGTCCTTGCCACCGGCACGTTCGGCGGCGCCGGACTCGCCGAAGGGGCGACGGTGATCTCACAGCTCGGCGTCCAGTTGATCGGTGTCGTGGTGACGGCACTGTGGTCAATCGCTGCCACGCTTGGGATCCTCAAGGTAACTGAGGCTCTTTGCGGCCTGCGCGTCAGCGACGAGGACGAGGTCGAAGGCCTGGACTATGTCCAGCATGGCGAGGTCGGCTACCGCAGTTAGCGGACCTTCGCCAACGGACAGACAGGCCAACGGACAGATGGGAAAGCCCGGCAGCTGCTGCCGGGCTTTTTTTGATCCCGCATTTGCGGCACCGATCGTCGCACGGTTGGGCCGCTGAAGGTTTGTGCGAGCAAGGGGGGCTCAACCGAGCGCGTCCTTGGCGGGCGGGATAGGTTCAGAATTGCGGCGTAGTTGGTGCGTGGGAAAGCGTCGTTTGCAACGCTCATATTACGCATCAACGACGCGTAATAACCAATTGATTATTCATTGGCCTATTTAACCGCCACCATCCTCGCCTTCGCTCGACGGACCGTCCGCTTGCGGCGGCGTATCGTCGGGGGCGCCCGCATCCGGCTCATCCTCGTCATCGTCACCGGCCACGTCTTCGGAAATCCGCTCCACTGACACCACCCGTTCATTGGCGTCCGTTCGGAACACGCGGACGCCTTGAGTGTTGCGCGATGCGATCCGGACATCCTGGATCGGGCAGCGAATGAGCTTGCCGGCATCCGTCACCAGCATGATCTGGTCGCCGTCCTCGATCGGGAATGACGCCACCAGTGGGCCGTTGCGATCATTGACGACCATCGCTGCGATGCCTTTGCCGCCGCGGCCGGACACTCGGTATTCATACGCCGACGACCGCTTGCCAAAGCCGCGTTCCGACAGCGTCAGCACAAACTGCTCCTTGCCGGACAGTTCCGCATAGCGCTCCGAGCTGAGTTCGGCGTCGCCGCCATTTTCCTCTTCGTCGTCGGTATCGATTTCGACCGGTTCTTCGCTCTCTTCACCGGATTGCGCCCGCCGCAATGCGGAAGCCTGTTTGAGGTACGCCGTGCGTTCCGCGGGCGTTGCCTCGACGTGCGTCAGGATCGACATCGAGATCACCTCGACACCTGCATCGAGACGAATGCCGCGCACGCCGTTCGAATCACGCCCCTTGAAGACCCGCACATCCGTCACCGGAAAACGAATGCACTGTCCCACCGATGAGGTCAGTTGCACGTCATCGTGCGGCGTGCAGATCGCGACATGGACGATCTGGTCATCGTCGTCGAGCTTCATCGCAATCTTGCCGTTGCGATTGATGTTCTCGAAGTCGCCGAGACTGTTGCGCCGGACATTGCCGCGCTTCGTCGCAAACATGAGTTCCAAGGAACCCCAGTTTTCCGCATCTTCCGGCAGCAACAGGATCGTCGTGATGACCTCACCCTGCTCCAACGGCAACAGATTGATCAACGCCTTGCCGACGGATTGCGGATTGGCCGGCGGCAGACGGTAGACCTTCATGCGGTAGACCATGCCGCGCGACGAGAAGAACAGCACCGGCGTGTGGGTGGATGCCGTGAAGATCTGCGTCACAAAATCTTCGTCGCGGGTCGTCGCCCCGGACCGGCCTTTGCCGCCGCGGCGCTGGGCGCGATAGGTTGCGAGCGGAACCCGTTTGATATAGCCGCGGTGCGTCACCGTCACGACAACGTCTTCGCGTTGTATCAGCGATTCATCGTCAACATCGCCTTCGATGTCGAGGATCTCGGTCAGTCGCGGTGTCGCGAACTCGTCGCGGATCTGGGTGAGTTCTTCCTTGATGATGTCGATCACGCGGACACGCGAGGACAGAATATCGAGGTAATCCTTGATCTCATCGGCGATCTTCTTAAGGTCGTCACCGATCTCATCGCGGCCGAGCGCCGTCAGGCGTTGCAATCGCAGATCGAGGATCGCCTGCGCCTGCTCCAGCGATAGCTTGACGGTACCATCTTCAGCCAGCGTGTGGCGCGGATCGGCGATCAGTGCGATCAACGGCGCGATGTCCTTGGCTGGCCAGTTGCGCTCCATCAACTGCTGGCGTGCGTCGCTCGGGGTCGGTGCACGACGGATGAGGTTGATAACGTCATCGATGTTGGCAACGGCAATGGCGAGGCCGACCAACACGTGCGCACGGGCACGCGCCCGATTGAGCAGGTATTTTGTGCGCCGCGTCACGACTTCCTCGCGGAAGTGGCAGAACGCGGAAATCATATCGCGCAGCGTCATCTGCTCCGGCCGCCCGCCATTGAGCGCGAGCATGTTGGCACCGAACGATGACTGTAGTTGCGAATAACGCCAGAGCTGATTGAGCACGACATCAGCGACCGCATCGCGCTTCAGGTCGATGACGATCCGCATACCATCGCGGCTCGATTCATCTTGAATATGCGAGATCCCCTCGATCCGCTTATCGCGGACCATCTCGGCGATCTTTTCGATCAGGACGCGCTTGTTGACCTGATAGGGTATCGCCGTGACGACGAGTGATTCACGGTCCTTGCGCAACTCCTGCACCTCGACGCGTGCGCGCATCACGATCGATCCCCGTCCGGTCATGTGAGCCTGACGGATACCGTGGCGTCCGAGGATCGTTGCGCCGGTCGGGAAGTCCGGCCCGGTGACAATCTCGCACATCTCCTCGATGGTGATTTCAGGATTGTCGAGATAGGCGATCGACGCATCGATGACTTCGCCGAGATTGTGCGGCGGAATGTTGGTTGCCATGCCAACGGCGATGCCGCCGGCACCGTTCACCAGCAGGTTGGGAAACTTCGCCGGCAGCACTGAAGGTTCCTGCTCGGAGCCGTCATAGTTCTCCTGGAAATCGACGGTTTCTTTATCGAGGTCGTCCAGCAGGCTCTCGGCAACCTTGGCGAGGCGGCACTCGGTATAGCGCATCGCGGCCGGCGGATCGCCATCGACCGAGCCAAAATTGCCCTGTCCGTCGATCAACGGCAGGCGCAGCGAAAAGTCCTGGGCCAGACGAACCAGCGCGTCATAGATCGCATTGTCGCCGTGCGGGTGATACTTGCCCATCACGTCGCCGACCATGCGCGCAGATTTCTTGTAGGGCCGGTTCCAATGCACGCCCATCTCGTGCATGCCATAGAGAATCCGGCGATGTACCGGTTTCAGGCCATCGCGCACGTCGGGCAGCGCACGCGACACGATCACGCTCATCGCGTAATCGAGAT
>JAGDYV010000270.1:0-3716 GCA_049116495.1 Hyphomicrobiaceae bacterium
CGCGTTGGCGCATGCCGCCTGAAAACTGGTGCGGGTAGAGTTTCAGGCGCAGGCGCGCTTCGTCGATGCCGACGGATTCGAGCAATTCGACAGCGCGCTCGATCGGATTGAGATTGGTGGCCGTCTTGGTCTTCTCGATCGTTTCGATGAGCTGTTCGCCGATCGTCATCAGTGGGTTGAGCGAGGTTTGCGGATCCTGGAAGATCATGCCGATCTTGTTGCCGCGGATGAGACGCATGTCGTCTTCGGTGCGGCCGCGCAACTCTTCGCCCTGAAAGACCACCGAACCGTTGGTCACACGACCGGGTGGTTCAAGCAGATCGATAATGGCATTGCCGATCGTTGATTTACCCGCGCCGGACTCGCCGACGAGACCCACGACCTCGCCGCGATCGACGTCGATGTCGACATGGCGCACAGCGGTGATGGTTCCCCGACGGGTTGGGAAGCTGACTTCGAGCCCGCGTATTTCTAGAAGCTTGCTCATCTCAACTTCGGGTTCAGGGCGTCACGCATCCAGTCGCCGAGCAGGTTGATGGCGAAAACAAGGACGACGAGCGCGGTTGCCGGGAAGAAGGTGATCCACCAGAGACCAGAAAACAGGAATTCGTTGCCGACGCGGATCAGAGTGCCAAGCGACGGCGTTGTCGGCGGGATGCCGAGGCCGAGGAACGACAGTGTCGCCTCGGCGATGATTGCGAGCGCCAGCCCGATGGTGGCGATGACGAGGACGGGGCGCAGCGTGTTGGGCAGGACGTGGCGGAGCATGATCAGCCAGGACGGCAAACCGATGACGCGGGCGGCCTGGACGTACTCCTTTTGTGCTTCGACCATGGTTGCGCCGCGGGCGACACGCGCGAACTGCGGCCAGTCGGTCAGCCCGATGGCGACGATGACGACATAGATGGCGAAGTCTTCGCGTAGCTCGAGGGGAAGCGCGGCGCGCCCGAGGCCGTTGATCAGGATGGCGACCAGGATGCCGGGGATCGTCAGCTGGACGTCGGCCATGCGCATGATGACGGCATCGGTGGTGCCGCCGACATAGCCGGATATCACGCCGAGCGTCACGCCGAGCACCATACCAAGGCAGACAGCGGCGAGCCCGACGATGATCGAGAGGCGGCCGCCGTAGAGGATGGTCGAGAGCAGATCACGACCCTGGTCGTCAGTGCCGAGGAGATACTTCGCCTGCCCGCCCTCGGCCCAGGCTGGCGGCAGCTTGCCGTCCCAGAGCGAGATCTGAGCCGGATCAAACGGATCGTATGGCGCGATAAGCGGGGCTGCGAACGTTGCCAGAATGCACAACACGGTGACAGCGGCGGCGACCATGGCACCGGGAGAGTGGAAGAATGACCAAGCGATGTCGCTTGACATCATGCGTTCCCAGCGGGCTGCCAGAGAGTTCTTCATGAATTGTGCAACCGGATGCGTGGATCAACGATGAAGTAAAGGATGTCGACGAGCAGGTTGATGACGACGAACAACAAGGCGACAAAACACAGATAGGCGGCCATGATCGGGACATCGACGAAGTCGACCGATTGGATGAACATCAGGCCGGTGCCCGGCCATTGAAAAACGGTCTCCGTGATGACGGAAAAAGCAATGAGGCTGCCAATGTTCAAGCCGATCACGGTGATGACGGGAACCAGCGTGTTGCGCAGTGCATGGACGAAGTTGATGGACCATTCGTTGAGCCCGCGGGCCCGGGCAAACTTGATGAAATCAGTGCGCATGACCTCGAGCATTTCGGCCCGGACCAGGCGCAGGATCATCGTGACCTGAAACAGGGATAGCGTGATCGCCGGCAACAGAATGGATCGCCATCCGTCAACCGACAGCAATGATGTTTTCCAGTAGCCAAGATCGACCAATCCGCTGCGCCCCGACGACGGCAACCAGCGCAGGGTCACGGCGAACAGGTAGATGAGGGCGAGGCCAATGACGAACGTGGGCAGGCTGACACCGACCAGCGAGCCGGAAAGGATCGTGCGCGATAACCAGCTGTTTCGCCGAATGCCGGTGTAAACGCCGAGGCCGATGCCAAAGACGAGTGCGATTATGGCAGAGACGAAAACCAGTTCAAGCGTGGCGGGAAGGCGCTCGGCAATCAACGTGTCGACCGGTCGCTTGATCCGGTACGACAGGCCGAATTCGCCTTGAACGGCATTGCCAAGGAAACGGCTGTACTGAACCAGGATAGGGTCATCGAGGCCGAGTTGCTTGCGAATCTCGAGACGGTCTTCCATTGACGCGTCTTGTCCAACCATGTTGTCAACCGGGTCGCCGACAAAATTGAACAAAGAAAAGCTGATGGCAGAGACAACGGCCATCACCAGGATCGACTGCATCAGTCGATTGAGAATGAAAGACAGCATTCGGTTAGCCAGAAAAGAGGAACGTGAGCGGGCCAGAAGGTCCGCTCACGGTCATTGCCTACTTCATTACGTAGAAACGCGGACGGAATGCATCGTCTCGCGAAATCGGCATCGTAACGTTCTTGGACATTCCCCAGGCCAGAACCTGGTGATGGATCGGGATGTAAGGTGCATCGGCGCGCACCTGCTGCCAGGCGCCGTCAATCATTTTCGTGCGCTTATCGAGGTCGGTCTCCGTCGCGATGGCTTTCGTGACATCGTTGACCTTGGCGTTGTTATAGCCGGTACCGTTCCAGGAGCCGTCCTTGTCGAGCAGATACGAGAACACGTAGTGGCTATCGAGCGTCGGCACGCCCCAACCGAGCATGTAGAAGTCGGTGACGCGCTTTTTGATTTTGGGGAAATGCTGCGCCTTCGGAATAGCCTCCAACTTCACCTTGACGCCGATCTTGGCGAGCATCGCGACCGCTGCCTGGCAGATCTTTTCATCATTGATGTAGCGATTGTTCGGGCAATCCAATTGCACCGCGAAGCCATCTTTATAGCCAGCCTTTTCCATCAGACCTTTGGCTTTGGCGACGTCGAAACCGTATGGCTTGTCGAGTTCCGGTGTGTTTCCGAGAACGCCTGGTGACGTGATCATTCCGGCTGGCGCCGACAGCCCATCCATGATGACCCGTTGGATCGCTTTGCGGTCGATGGCGAGGTTCATGGCCATGCGGACATTGACGTCCGCGAACGGGTTCTTGCCCTTGATATTGGAGGTGCGCAGTTCGGCACTGCCTTGATCGAGCCCGAAGAAAATCGCGCGGTTCTGAGCCGTTGAAACGACTTGCAGCCCATCGGTCGATTTCAGGCGCTTGATGTCCTGAACGGACGGGTCGAGAACGAAGTCAACCTCTCTAGAAAGCAGCGCCGCGACGCGCGTTGCCGCGTTGGCGATCGGTCGGTATTCGATTTTGTCGATATTGCCGGGGAACTTGCCCTTGCCCCACCAGCTGCCATTGGCGGCGAAGACGGACTTCTCATCCGGTGCGCGGCTGACGACCTTGAAGGGGCCAGTGCCATTGGCATTGCGCACGGCAAAGGTCTCTTCCTTGGCGGCGAAATCCTGTGGGGCTTCGACCTTGTTCTTTTTCGCCCAGCCACTGTCCATCATGTAAACGGAGGTCAGCTGGTTAGGCAAAATCGGGTTGGTGCCGTCGGTGACGAGCTTGATGGTGTGGTCATCGATGACTTTGACTTCCTTGATGCCCTGCACCTGCTTCTTGAAGTCTGATGCCTTGTGCATGGCCCGGGCGAAGGAGAAAACAACATCTTCGGCGGTGAAGTCCGAGC
>JAGDYV010000271.1:0-544 GCA_049116495.1 Hyphomicrobiaceae bacterium
AATGTCGGGCTGCTCGATATGACGGCGTTCGCCAAATGCATGATCACCGGTCCCGGGGCAAATGATTGGTTGGAGGGCCTGCTTGCCAACCGGCTGCCGCAAAAAGTCGGTCGCGTCGGACTTTGCCACCTGCTTGCAGCGAACGGCGGTGTGCGTTCCGAGTTCACGGTATACAAGATGGGACCGGATCACTTCTACCTAGTGTCGGCCGGCGCCTATGAACGCCACGACCAGGACATTCTGCGTAAACTGCTGCCAGCGGATGGCTCCGTCGTCATGGAATCGTGCACGACGAAAATGGGCGTGCTGGTCCTGGCCGGGCCGAAAGCACGCGATGTACTCGCCAAAGTGACCGATGCTGATCTGTCAAACGCTGCTTTCCCTTGGCTTTCGGGGCAGGAGATCAACGTCGGTGCGGCGATGGCGCACGCGCTGCGGCTCAACTTCGTCGGCGAATTGGGTTGGGAGCTGCATCATCCACTGGAGATGCAGAACACGATTTTCGACACGCTGATGGCCGCCGGTGAAGAATTCGGCATCAAGC
>JAGDYV010000272.1:0-5255 GCA_049116495.1 Hyphomicrobiaceae bacterium
TGCCGGCCTTTTCTTTGAACTGCGTCATGCGATTCAACCAGCCCATCCGCGCCACGCAATTGAAGACCCACGCCAGTTCAGCGTGGGCTGCCACCTGACTCTGGTTGAAGATGATGCTCTTTTCGGCGTCGACCCCTGAGGCGATGTAGGCGGCCGTGCTCATCCGGATTGCATTGCGCAGTTCCTTCGGGCCGCCCCAAACCGAGCGCGCCTGTGTAATCGCATGCAAATCAACGACGCAGTAAATGCACTCATGCGTTTCCTGCATTTTGACCCAGTTGACCAGAGCGCCCAGGTAGTTGCCGAGATGAAGCGCGCCGGTTGGCTGCATGCCTGAGAACACGCGCGGTGAGATTGCGGGCAATTCGCTCATAAGATGGTCCTTAAAGATGATCGCGAGGCCTTATGACGTGAGACCCAACCGGGTGCAAGGCCCAATTGTCAGGCGCGCCGGATCATGGAGAGTCGCAGGACACCGGTTGCCGCAACAATCGAAAAGAATACCACAGCACCGCCCAACACCAATGCCGCCAAACCGACAATTCGTGACCACAGCGGTGCATCGACGGCCAAATATTGCGACAAATAAGGCATCGCGTACCAGAGCGCCAAGCCCATGGCCAGTGATGCGATGATCACAATCGGCACGCTGCGTCGTAGACGGACGTCCCATTCAAAATCGTTGGATCGCGCCAACGTCATCCAAAGCAGCAACGCGTTGAGCCAACCGGCTATTGACGTTGCCATCGCGATGCCGACATGCGGCATCCAACCGGCGCGCTTGAACGCGTAAAACAAGACGAGTGACAACGCGACATTGACCAGCATGTTGACCAGGGCCAACCGCATCGGCGTCTTTGTGTCTTCCCTTGCAAAGAATGCCGGTTGAAACACCTTGATCAAGACAAATGCCGGCAAGCCGACGGCAAATGCCCGCAGCGCCCAAGCCGTATTGGCGGTATCAGCGGCACTGAACGCGGCGCGCTGAAACAGCACGGCGATGATCGGTTCGGCTGCAACCGCAAGCGCGATGGCCGCCGGAATCGTCAGCACCAATGCGAATTCGAGTGAGCGGTTCTGACTGTCCATTACAGCCGAACGATTTCCTGCTCTCAGCTGCCGCGATAGCTCCGGCAATAGTACGACACCAATCGCAATGCCGACGATGCCGAGCGGAAGTTGGTAGAGACGATCGGCGTAGTAGAGATACGAAACGGCACCGGCCTGCAGCGAGGCAATGACGGTTCCGACAACGATGTTGATCTGCGTGATGCCGCCCGAGATCAACCCGGGAATGCCCAGCTCGACCAGGCGCTTCATGGCGGGCGAGTATTTCGGGCGGCGCAACCGGATACTGAGACCGGCGCGGCAGACCGCGATCCAGAGCATCGCGAGTTGTGCAAGGCCGGCAAATGCAACGCCGACCGCCAGGATGTATCCGGCCGAAGGAGCGTTAGCATAGCCCAGAACAATGGCCAGAAGCAGGGCGGAGATCAAAACAATGTTAAGCAGAATGGGCGCCGCGGCAGCGGCCCAATAGCGATGCACCGAATTGAGCACGCCTGAGAGCAGCGCGACGATCGACATACACAGCAGGTATGGAAACGCGATCTGCGTCAGATTGACGGCCAGCGCATATTTGGTCGGGTCGTCGACGAAGCCGGGGGCGAGGCCGACCATCAACCACGGCATTGTCAGCACGGCCAGCAACGAGAGGACGACGAGCACCAGTGCCAAGCCAGACATAGCTTCGCTGGCGAAGGTACACGCGTCCTCTTCGCCATTTGATTCAAGGCGTTTGGCAAACAATGGCACGAAGGCGGCGTTAAAGGCCCCTTCGCCAAACAGCCGGCGAAACAAATTGGGAAAGCGGAACGCGACAAAAAACGCATCCGCAACGAAGCCCGTACCGAGGGCCGCCGCAATCAAGATGTCGCGAACAAAGCCGAGCAAGCGGCTGGCCATGGTCAGGCCACCAACGGTGGCAAAGGCGCGATAAAGGTTCATGTGCCGCTGATAGCCAAGCGCCCGGCTGAGGGCAAGCATGTGATTTCCGATTGACGACAACGGATGGCGCTTGCGGATGTCCATGCCGCGCCGCAAAGTGCGGGCAATTCAGACCATTAGGAGCTTTTCAGCGATGAGCAAAGCTGGCGTGACCGACGATATGCGGGCTGTACCACCAGCGGGCTATTCCCCGGATGACCGCATGCCCGTCATTGCCGATGCCGACATGACGGAGGAACAAAGAGCCGCTGTCGAGGCTTTCCGGGAAAAGCGCGGACAGGAGCCCGGCGGCCCGTTCGTGCCGCTGACGCGCAGCCCGGAAGTGCTCAAGGCCGCGACGCATCTTGGCGCCTATCTGCGGTTCGAATCCGCGCTTGCCATGGACCTTTCCGAACTTGCCATCATCATTACCGCACGGCGCTGGAGCCAGAACTATGAATGGGGCGCTCACCGCAAAATCGCGGAACAGGCCGGCCTGCCAGCCGCGGTTGCCGAAGCGGTGCGCGAAGGCCGGCGGCCGGATGCCATGACACCGCAGCAGCAGATCATCTATGACTTCTGCACCGAAGTGCACGGCAATGGACAAGTCAGCGACAGCACGTACGACAAAGCCAAAACTGCGTTCGGCGAACAAGGCGTGATCGATATTACGACGATCTGCGGCTATTACTCGCTGCTGGCCATGGTCATGAACGTTGCCCGTACGCCGCTGCCGGATGGCGCCGAAGCCGAACTCAAACCGTTCAACAAATCATAAGCCGCCTCTGCCCGCCCGGGGAAAAACCGGAGGTCAAAGATTTCACAACCTTGCCACCCAGAAAAACTGACGAAACGACAGGAGGAACACATCATGGATCTCGGATTACAAGGCCGCATGGCGGTGATTACCGGCGGCTCGAAAGGCATTGGCTTCGGCGTCGCCGTCAGCCTCGCAAACGAAGGCTGTGATGTGCAGATCGTCTCGCGCGACAAATCCCTGCTGGAAACCGCGCAAGCCAACATCAAACAGCAAACCGGCAAGGACGCCAAAATTCACTCGATGGACCTTTCCGTTTCCGGCTCCGCTGACGAACTGCTGGCGGCCACCGGAACGCCCGATATTCTGGTCAACAACGCCGGTGCCATTCCCGGCGGCAATCTCCAAGCGGTCGATGAGCAAACCTGGCGCACGGCCTGGGATCTCAAAGTATTCGGCTACATCAATCTTTGCCGGGCGGCCTACGGACAGATGAAGGCCAGAGGCAGTGGTACGATTATCAACGTAACGGGCCTCGCTGCGGACAAGCATGACTTCTCCTATATTGCCGGCACGGCAGGCAACGCGTCGTTGAACGCGTTTACGCGTGCGCTTGGTGGTTACAGCCTGGAAGATGGCATTCGCGTAATGGCGGTTAGTCCCGGCCCGGTCGAAACGGACCGATTGGTCACGCTCATGAAGACGCGCTCGAAGGCCGAGCATGGCACCGAAGACAAGTGGCGCGACTATCTTGCGGCGCAGCCGTTGAGCCGGGCGGCGTCCGTTCAAGAAGTTGCCGATACCGTGACATTCATGGCGTCCGCAAGGGCATCTTATATCTCGGGCACCGTCCTCAACGTCGACGGCGGGCTGCTGTCGCGCGGCGGGGTGTTCTAGAATTCTTGCGGCCACGGCGCCGTTCGGCCTGCGACGTGCGGGCCGCAGGGCGCCGATTGGGCCGTGGGGCGGTACGCATGTTCGCCGATGCCTGCTGCGCATGCGCACGCGGGTTCTCTTTTGCGAGCTGCGCACGCGGGTTGTCATCACACCTGGTCACCTGAAAAGAACATCGCTCGAATGAGGAGACAAAAACCATGACGGCAACCGTTGACCTGAGGCACGCTGATCAAGGCCAGGGCGAGCCGACGTTCGTCCTGATCCATGGCCTGTGCTGCGATCATAGCGACTGGCAACCGCAGCTCGATGCGCTGTCGGCGTCGCATCGCGTGATCACGCCGACGTTGCGCGGCCATGGCGGCGACGGCAGTGCCGCGGAAACACTGTCGATGGAAAACCTCGCCACTGACGTTGTGGCGCAAATGCGGGCCAAAGGCGTGACCAACGCCATCGTTGCCGGCCACAGCATGGGCACCCGCGTCGTGCACGAGGTGCTGCATCAGGCGCCCGACCTCGTCAGCGGCATCATCCTTGTTGACGGCAGCGACAGCGCGTTCGGTGATCTCGATGCGGCCATCGCCGGTTTTGAGGCGGCGACCGCCGACGGCCAGTTGAAGCCGTGGCTGCGGGGCCTGTTTGAGATCATGTTCTACGGCGATCGCTTCGCCGAACTGCGTGACGCCTGTGTCAAGCGTGCGCTGGCAATGCCGGATGAAAATCTGCGGTCGCTCTATCGCAACATGATGCGGTGGGACGCGACCAAGGGCGAGACGCAGATGCGCGCCATTACGGTGCCAACGCTGGTCATCCAGTCGACGACCCGCGGCGAGGACGGCATTCGCCGCGCCCTCAACGAAGGGGAGATGGGCCACTATCCGGACCTTGTGAAAGTGCGCAACACCAAGGCCGAGTTCGCGCTGCTCGCCGGCCATGGCCATTTCACCGGCCTCGAAGCGCCGGACTGGACCAACGAGGCGATCATGACCTGGGCCAAGCGGTCGGGATTGCTTTGAGGCAAAGGCCTTACGTCTCGGCATAGCAGACGGCCTGCAGCTTGTTGCCGTCGGGATCGCGGACGTAGGCGGCGTAGTAGTTGGCGCCGAAATGCGGCCGCGGGCCGGGCACGCCTTCGCTCATACCGCCATGCTGCAAGGCGGCTTCATGAAAACGGTGCACGGCATCACGGGATGACGCAACGAACGCGACATGCGTGCCGTTACCCCAGGTCGCGGGCCGGCCATCCTCGGGTGGATAGAGATAGATCGTCGGCGGACTGCCATCTTTTTCGTAGGCTGGCGGTTTGCCGGGCGGCTTCGGCAAACGCGGGATGCCAAGCGTGCCGAGCACGGCATCGTAAAACCGGGCCGCACGCTCGGTATCGTTGGTGCCAAGGGTGATGTGGCTGATGGCGCTCATGACGGACCTCGCATCGATTGTTGGACGTTGGCATAACACAACGCTGCTGACAGCTGGCGTCAGGAGACTGCACCGCGTGCGAAGAAGCTTTGCGGATGCCGACGAACGGCCGCGCCTCGCACATTTTGACGAGCGATCGCGCTTCGCGCGGGCTGGCCGCCGAAGGGATTGGGCAATCAAGGGGTACGGGGCGACAACG
>JAGDYV010000273.1:0-6385 GCA_049116495.1 Hyphomicrobiaceae bacterium
GCGATGCTGGCGGCGGCGGCCGCGGCCGGTGCGCCGCTTGGCCACGATTTCTGTGCGATCAACCTGTCTGACAATCTGAAACCCTGGTCGTTGATCGAGAAGCGTTTGCGTCTCGCGATCGAAGCCGACTTTGCGATCGCCCTGTACAATCCGCGGTCCAAGGCGCGGCCGGCAGGGTTCGAGAAAGCGCTCGCCGTGCTCGCGTCCCTTTGCGAGGCAGAACGGCAAATCATTTTTGCGCGCGCCGTTTCGACGCCGGATCAGAGCATCCATGTAGTTGCGCTTTCAGAAGCTCGTCCGGAGATGGCGGACATGCGCACCGTCGTGATCGTCGGGTCGAGCCGTACACGGTCGATTTCTCGAGAGGGCAACGCGCCGTGGGTTTACACGCCGAGGTCCGCGCCAGCATGACCCAGCCACTGCAAAACAGCATTAACGGAATAGACTTCGTTGCGGGGCGGCAAAGCCGGCCGCGCGATCATCACGACCGGGAGACCGAGGTTGCGGGCGGCCTCCAACTTGGCGCTGGCGCCGTCGCCGCCGGCGTTCTTGGCAACCACCAGTTCGATGCCATGATCCAGCATCAGAGCCGTATCATCCGCGACGGTGAACGGGCCCCGCGAAACGATGAACGTATGGCTCGGCAAGGGCGGCGGCGTGACGGGCGGGTCGACGAGGCGGAGCACATAGTGATGTTGCGGCTGGGCCGCGAAGCTCTCGAGATTCTGGCGGCCAATCGCGAGCAGGATGCGACGCGGCGGCAGCGCCAACGAGTCGATGGCACTGGTGATATCACGGGCGCTGCGCCAACTGTCCCCAGGCTGCTGCTGCCAGACTGGCCGCGTCAGGGCGATGAGCGGCACACCGGATGCCGCGCATGCGATGACCGCGTGACGGCTCATCTGGGCAGCAAACGGATGCGTCGCGTCGACGACGTGGGTTATGCGATTGTCGCGCAGGTATGCTTCGAGCCCGGCTGTTCCGCCAAAGCCACCGACCCGATGGGCGACCGGTTGCGGCTTCGGGCGCTCAACGCGACCGGCATAGGAAAGCGTCGCGTTGAGGCCGGCCTCGGCTACGGCGCGCGCGAGATGGCTTGCTTCAGTGGTGCCGCCAAGGATCAGGAGGTTGTGGTTCATGGCAGATGATCCATGGCTGACGATCGTTGGTATTGGTGAGGACGGCATTGACGGCCTTTCTCCGGCCGCCTGGCAGGCCGTCGCAGCGGCTGAGGTGGTGATCGGCGCGGAGCGGCATCTGCAAGTCATGGGCGAAATTGACGCCGAGTGTCAAACATGGCCGGTACCATTTGCCGACGGCATCGCAAAGCTGCTGGCGTTGCGTGGGCGCACGGTAGTGATGTTGGCATCGGGCGATCCTTTTTGGTATGGCGCCGGTTCGATCATCGCTGATCGTCTCGATCCGGGCGAATGGCGCGCGTTGCCGGCGGTCTCTGTCTTTTCTCTCGCGGCCGCACGCTTGGGATGGCCGTTGCAGTCGACGACCTGCCTTGGATTACATGCGGCGCCCCTGACCCGGATACGTCCCTTTATCGCTATGGACGGGCGCGCCATTGTATTGCTTAGAGATGGTAGCGCGGTTGCCGGTCTCGTGGACTATTTGGTCAGAGAAAAGTTCGGCGCGACGCGCATGCACGTGATGGAGGCGCTTGGCGGGCCGCGCGAGCGGGTGCGTGCGGTGACCTGTGCGGCATTTGATTTGACGGACATCGCCCATCCCGTTGCGGTTGGACTGGCGTTCGCGGGTAATGGCACGGTGATGCCGCAGGCCAGCGGCCGCCCCGATGGCTCGTTCGAGCATGACGGCCAGATCACCAAGCGGCCGATGCGCGCTCTGACGCTGTCGACGCTGGCGCCGCGAGCCGGCGAGCATCTTTGGGACATCGGCGCTGGCTCCGGTTCGGTCGGCATCGAGTGGCTGCTGGCGCACCCGAGCTGCAGCGCGGAAGCCGTCGAGGCCGATCCAACGCGCGCCGCCTTTGCCCGTGCCAACGCCGAGCGGCTCGGAGTCGATCGCCTGCGCGTTGTTGAAGGTAAGGCGCCGGCGGTGCTGAGCGAACTGGCAGGGCGGCCGGATGCTGTTTTCGTTGGCGGCGGCCTTTCCGATGCATTGCTGAACGCGATCTGGGATAAGGTCGATGCCGGTTGCCGGATCGTGGCCAATGCGGTGACATTGGAATCAGAGGCGCTGGTCGTGGATTGGCAGGCGCGGGCTGGCGGGACGTTGCAGCGTATTCAGCTGTCGGAGGTGACATCGATCGGCACGCGGCGCGGTTGGCAGGCGTCTTACCCGATCGTGCAGTGGAGTGTGTCGCGATGATTGTTGCAGGCTTCGGATTTCGCGCGTCGGCCACTGCCGCGTCCTTGTTGGACGCTTTTGAGCGGGCCGTTGAAGCGGACCGTCCGACGCATCTCTCGGCACCAGATGACAAGGCTGACGCGGCCTGCATGCGTGCGGTTGCTGAGAACCTGCAATTGCCGGTCGTGCCGGTTGACGGTGGGGCAGCATTGGCGATGCACACGATAACGCAGTCGCCGAGAGTGCTGGCGGAACGCGGCACGGGCAGCGTTGCCGAAGCCGTTGCATTGGCAGCGGCCGGCGAGGGCGCAAGATTGGCCGGGCCGCGCGCGATTTCAGAAGACCGATTGGCAACCTGTGCCATCGCAATGGGAGCCGCTTTTTGACTATCCATTTCATTGGCGCTGGGCCTGGTGCGCCCGACCTGATCACGCTGCGCGGCCGAGACCTGGTGGCGGCGTCGCCGGTCTGCCTCTATGCGGGCTCTCTTGTGCCCGAGGAGATACTGGCGCATTGCCCAATGGGGGCGCGGATCATTAATACCGCACCGCTTGATCTTGATGCCATCATCGCGGAGTGCCGTGCCGCGCAGGCAGCTGACCAGGATGTCGCCCGTTTGCATTCCGGTGATCTCTCCGTTTGGTCGGCGATGGGCGAGCAGATCCGTCGTTTGCGCGCAGAAGGTATTCCCGTGTCGATCACGCCGGGCGTGCCGTCGTTTGCCGCCGCGGCTGCCAGTCTCGAAACGGAACTGACGTTGCCCGGCGTCGCGCAATCGGTCGTTCTGACACGCACGCCCGGGCGTGCCTCGACGATGCCGGAGCGCGAGACGCTCGCGAATTTTGCCACCACCGGTTCGACGCTTGCGATCCATCTGTCGATCCACAATTTGCAAACGGTCGCCGCGGAGCTTGCGCCGTTCTATGGCGCGGATTGTCCTGTCGCCGTCGTTTATCGTGCGAGCTGGCCGGACGAACGGGTGTTCCGGGCGACGTTGGCGACAATTGCGACAGTTGTTGGCGACAGCATCGAGCGCACCGCGCTGATCCTTGTCGGGCCGGCGCTTGGGGCGCAAGATTTCGACGAGAGCCGGCTCTACGCACCGGACTACGATCGACGGTTCCGGCCGGCGACTGCCAGGGAGAAGCAAAGCGATGCCTAGTACGCCCGGCCTGATGATATCGGCGCCCGCCTCCGGCGCCGGCAAGACGACGGTGATGCTTGGGCTTCTGCGCGCGCTTGCTGACCGTGGCATGGCGGTGCAGCCTTTCAAGAGCGGGCCGGATTATATCGATCCCGCATTTCACCTGGCGGCGGCGCGGCGCGCTTCGTTCAATCTCGATACCTGGTCGATGACGGCTGACATGATCGGCCGGATCGGCGGGCGTGCCGAAACGGCTGACATCGTCGTCGCGGAAGGGTCGATGGGGCTCTATGACGGCGTTGCCAGGGTCGGTGAATGTGGACGCGGCACGACGGCCGAACTCGCGCAGCGGATGGGATGGCCGGTGGTGCTCGTCATCGATGCCGGTGGCCAGGCGCAGTCGGCGGCGGCGGTGGCGCTCGGTTTTAAGCAGTACGCGCCGGATCTGCCGTTCGCCGGCGTCATCCTCAATCGTGTCGCGAGCCCCCGGCATGAGCGCTTGATCCGGCTTGGCATGGAGCAGGTTGGATTGCCGGTGCTGGGTGTGCTGCCGCGGCGCGGTGATCTGGTTCTGCCGGAGCGGCATCTCGGTCTGATCCAGGCCGTTGAGCATCCGGATCTCGAATCCGCCGTCGCTGGTTACGCTGCGTTCCTGGCCGAGCATGCGGACCTGGATGCGATCTTGGCGGCAGCAGGCGCGACCAGCGCGTCGTCGAAGCCAACGGATAGCGCCAGCTTGGCGCCGCCGGCGCAGCGCATCGCGATCGCGCGGGATGCGGCGTTTTCCTTCACCTACCCGCACGTGCTCGACCGTTGGCAGGCCGCGGGCGTCGAGATCATGCCGTTCTCGCCGCTCGCCGACGAGGCGCCCAGCGACATTGCCGATCTTGTCTGGTTGCCGGGCGGCTACCCGGAACTGCACGCCGGGCAACTGGCGGCGGCGCAGAACTATCGCGCCGGTCTCAGGCGGCACGCCGAGACGCGCCCCGTTCACGGTGAGTGCGGCGGCTACATGGCGCTCGGGCAGGCGTTGATTGACAAGGACGGTGCGCGCCACGAGATGGCCGGCCTGCTCGGCCTGGTGACCAGTTATGAGAAACGCAAGTTTCATCTCGGATACCGGCTCGCGACGTTGCAGCAACCCATGCTGGGCTATGATACGGGCCAACGGCTGCGCGGGCATGAGTTTCACTATTCGACGATTATCGAGCAGCCGGACGCGGCGTTGGCCGATGTGGTCGACGCTGACGGCAATGATGTTGTTGAAACCGGCTCCTGGCGTGGGCATGTCACGGGTACCTTTTTCCATCACATCGCCGAGGCGACGGCATGACCGGGTTTGTCAGCTTTGTCGGTTCGGGGCCGGGTGATCCGGAACTTTTGACGCTGAAAGCCGTTGCCTGCCTCAAGGCCGCCGATGCGGTGCTGTTCGATGACCTGTCGGCGGGGGCCATCTTGAAGTATGCGCGGTCCGGCGCGGACTTGGTCGGTGTTGGCAAACGCGCCGGGCGGCCGTCGCCGAAGCAGAACCACGTCAGCCGCCTGTTGGTCGAGTATGCTGCGGGCGGCGCGCGGGTGGTTCGCCTGAAGTCGGGCGACCCCAGCATTTTCGGGCGGCTCGAAGAAGAGATCGACGCGCTGCGGGCGGCGTCCATTGCGTTCGAAATCGTGCCAGGGGTAACGTCGGCGACGGCTGCGGCAGCCGCGGCGATGATCCCGCTGACACGGCGCCTGCTGGCCCGGCGCGTGCAGTTCGTGACCGGGCATGATGTGAGCGGCGGGCTGCCGGAGGATCTCAATATGGCGGCGCTGGTTGATCCGCTGGCGACGACGATCGTGTTCATGCCGAAGCGGACGTTTCCGGTCTTCGCCGAACGGCTCATGGATCACGGCCTGCCAGCCGATACCCCGGCCTTGCTCGCCGAGAATGTCAGCCGGCCGGAGCAGGCGCTGGCGCGGGACACGGTGACGGGGCTGGTGAGGCGATTGGCCGGGGGTCTGTCGGATGCACCGGCCCTGATCCTCTATGGGGCACTGGCTGATGGTGAATGATCGGGCGTCCACCCTGTTGTGCGTCGAGGACGAGCGATGATCGAGCTGGCTCTGATCGGTATAGGCACCGGCAATCCGGAGCATCTGACGTTGCAGGCGGTGCGCGTGTTGCGGAGCGCCGATCTCGTGCTGCTGCCGCGCAAGGGGGAAGAAAAAACCGATCTTGCTGATGCGCGCCGAGCGATCTGTGCAGAATTTCTGGCGGGCACCGATCCTGTTGTCGAGTTCGACCTGCCTGTGCGCGATGCGACCGGCAACTATCTCGACGGCGTCGCCGACTGGCATGATGCGATCGCGGCCACCTGGGGCGGCCTGATCGAGGCGCACCGTCCCAAGGGAGGGCGTGTTGCCTTGCTGGTATGGGGGGATCCATCGCTGTACGACAGCAGTTTGCGGATCGCCGAGCGTCTCGCCGTGCAGGGCCTGGTTGCCGACGTCACCGTTGTGCCCGGCCTGACCAGCCTGCAGTTGCTGACGGCGGCGCATGCGATCCCGCTCAATACGGTCGGTGCGCCGGTGCAACTGACCACTGGCCGGCGCTTGCGGGCGGAGGGCTGGCCGGCCGGAGTCGACAGCGTCGCGGTTTTCCTGGATGGTGGCTGTGCGTTCGACACGCTGCCGCCGGATGGCCTCCATATTTATTGGGGCGCGTATCTCGGCATGCCGCAGGAGATCCGCCGCGCCGGTTTGCTTGGCGATGTTGGCCAGGAGATCATCGACGTGCGGGCGGCGGCGCGTGAAAAGCATGGCTGGATCATGGATGTCTATCTGCTGCGGCGGATGGCGGAAGCGAGCACGGCATGAAGTTTGATCCGTCTCACCGCGATGTGTTGCTGGACCTCCTGCGATGGCGCCGGGATGTGCGCCATT
>JAGDYV010000274.1:0-3669 GCA_049116495.1 Hyphomicrobiaceae bacterium
TCGGCCTGCTGGAGCGCCGCCTCGACGCGTTGGTATATCGTGCCAAGTTCGTGCCGACAGTATTTGCCGCACGGCAATTCATCAGCCACGGCCACGTGATGGTGAACGGCAAGCGGGTCAACATCTCGAGTTATCGTTGCCGCCCCGGCGACGAAATCGAAGTGCGCGAGAAATCCCGGCAATTGCCGATGGTGATCGAAGCTTCCAAAAGCGGTGAGCGCGACGTGCCGGATTACGTCGATGCCGACCACACCAAGTTTACGGCGAAGTTCGTGCGCGTGCCGGCAGCGGCCGACGTGCCCTATCCAGTGATCATGGAACCAAATCTCGTGGTCGAGTTCTATTCTCGCTAAACCGATTCGCGAACTGGACTTGGGTCAATGACAAGGCGCCGCACGCTGGTCGTGTGGCGCCTTTTGTTTTATGCGGACTTCCTGCTGGTGTAGGTGGCAACCGAGTTGGCCCAGCCGTAAGCAAACATCGTCATGAGTACGGACGCGGCGAAGAAATAGACGCCCGGCTGCACGTCAGCTTCCGTATAACCCGATGAATTAACGTAGAAAATCAAGAGTGCCAGGACCATGACGTCGGTCATCGAGTAGCGCCCGAGCCATTCCATGACGGAGAAAGATTTTTCGCGGAAATCAGACGGTAGATCCGGCGAGGTCACGAGCGTGAGCAGGTAAAAGAGTTTCAAGAACGGGAACAGCACCGAGAAGACCGCGATGACGCCACACAGGAAGAGTTCGTTGTTCTGATAGAGCGCGTAAATGATCGTCGCGATCGAGTGCTCGTTGGTCCACACGTAGACCGTGGTGAAGCGAATGACAGGCATGGTGACGCCCAGTGCAAAGAACACGGTCGCCAATATGATTAACAGGCTGAGCACGACGTTGCGCATCGGCGAATAAGCTTTGGTCTTGCTGTCTGCCTCGGGCTCGGAGGCGGCCAGCAGCACTTCCGGGCGTTGTGTTGTTTCCTTGACGGTCTCCAGCCGGAGCCAGGAATACGCCAGGATCATCAGCACAACAGCCGCAGTGAAGAAATAGACGCCGGTCAGGCTGGCCGCATCGTAGACGCCCTGGCTCTTGATGAAGAAGATCATCAGAGCCATGACCAACACGTCGTGCATCGACCACTTGCCGAGCCATTCGAGGGCGCGCAACCGAAACCCGAGCTTCTGGATTTCAGCCGTCGGCAGCGTCGAGACGATCACCAGGTAGAACAGTTTCAAGATCGGGAACACGATCGAGAAGAGCAGCACCGTGATGCCGAGAAACAGCTGATTCTCATGGATCAGGATCCACACCGTGGTCATCAGTGAGTGTTCGCTGCTCCAGAAAACGAAGCGCGTCAGTTTAATGATCGGTTGGCTGACACCAAGGGCAAGGCAGACGCTGGCTGCCACGATTGCAATGCTCAGCAGAAATCGACGTCCGCCCAGGCCACGCTGTTGAAGAGTATTATCGCTTTCGAGACTCACCATTCATCCACGGTAAAACGCCGCCCGAGCCAGTTTATGACCGAGCGGCGAATAACTCGAAAAGTCTGTTAACGCGATGGTCAGCACTCACGGCCAGCGGCGCGATCTAGGCCAGCGCCGTCTTGGCCCGCGTAACACCCTTTTCATCAAACATATCCTGCAGTTCGCCCTGCTCGTACATCTCGCGGACGATATCGCAGCCACCGACAAATTCGCCCTTCACGTAAAGCTGCGGAATGGTTGGCCAGTTCGAAAATTCCTTAATGCCTTCGCGAATGCCCATGTCGTCCAACACATTGATTTGTGTCGGTTCAACACCGAGCAGCTGCATGATTTGGCCGACTTGCGCCGAAAATCCGCACTGCGGGAACTGCATGTTCCCTTTCATGAAAAGCACAACATCGTTACTCGCAACCAACTGGCGAATATGATCCTGAACAGCTTGATGATCGTTCATCGTCAACCTTCCTGATTGGGCGCCCGCAAAGCTGAGGCATAGCCCGCCTGTCTGAGCCATCTCTTGGGCTCAACTTGTGGTGCGCAATATAATATGTCAACGGCTCGCGTGCGCAAAGACCAAGGCAAAGCCTAGGATTGTGGCACGGCCGTCGTCAGCGCCAGGGCATGCAGGACGTCGCCCATCTGGCCGCCAAGCGCGTTGTAGACCATCTGGTGCTGCTGCACGCGGCTCTTGCCGACAAATGACGCAGATACAACGTGGGCGGAGTAGTGATCCCCATCCCCGGCAAGATCCCGGATTTCGATCGTGGCGTCCGGCAAGGCCTCCTGGATCATCCGTTCAAGTTCATTGGCCTCCATGGGCATGGGTCAGTCCTCGCGTTCGCGGTTGTTTCTTGTATTGACTTGGGCGGCACAGCGACGACAGTCAAGCCCGGCGGTCGTTATCCAGCCGGTCCATCCATGTATTCGGGGAACCAAGCGTCGTGCGCGTCTCTCAGTTGGGCAAGATCAAGCGCTTCTGTCGACCCAATCGTCAACTGTTTGCCGCCGGTCTTGCCGACGATGCGCCCCTGGATGCCGGTCAACCGGGCCCTCTCCAGGATACGATCGGCCGATTCTGGGCCTACTTCGATGATATACCGTCCCTGGTCTTCGCCAAACCAGATCGCGTGTGCCGGCAATTTGCCCTCGTACGGGTAGATGTCAACGCCGACATCACCGGCAAGCGCCATTTCCGCGATCGCGACCAATAAGCCGCCGTCGGAAATATCGTGGACGGACTGAACCGCATGTTCCCGGATGAGTGTGCGGACGAAATCGCCGACTTTCTTTTCCGCCTGCAGGTCGACGGGCGGCGGCGCACCTTCGAGTTTGCCTGCAATAATCTGCTGGTAAAGTGATTGGCCGAGATGGCCTTCTTCGGTGCCCAGCGCGATCAATAGATTACCAGCCTGCTTGGCGGCCAAGTCAACGCGATTCGAAAGGTCCTTGATCAGACCGACGCCGCCGATCGCAGGCGTTGGCGGAATACCAACGCCATTGGTTTCGTTGTAGAGTGAGACATTGCCAGCGACGACGGGGTAGGCGAGTGCTTCACAGGCTTCGCTCATCCCCTGAATGCTCTGCACGAATTGCCCCATGATCTCGGGACGTTCCGGATTGGCGTAGTTGAGGTTGTCGGTAATCGCCAACGGTTCGGCGCCGACGGCCGTGAGATTGCGCCAGGTCTCGGCGACAGCCTGCTTGGTGCCCATGGCCGGATCGGCGAGAACGTAGCGCGGGGTGACATCGCAGGTCGCCGCGATCGCCTTGTTGGTGCCATGCACCCGGACAACCGCCGCATCGCCGCCGGGGCGCTGGATCGTATCGCCCATCACCATGTGATCGTACTGCTCCCACACCCAGCGCCGCGAGCAGGCCTGTGGATGCGACATGATCGTCTCGAGCGCACCCATGACACTGGCCGGCGGGTCAATCCACTCCGCCAGTATCCGTTTCGGAGCCGGGGTGGTCGTCCAGGGGCGCTGATAAAGCGGTGCCGAGTCGGCCAGCGATGCGACCGGGATGTCGGCTTCGACGATGCCGTTGTGGCGCACGACCATGCGGCCGCTGTCGTTGGTCCGCCCAATTACTGCGAAGTCGAGCCCCCATTTGGCGAAGATCGCTTCGGCCTCGGGTTCCGAGCCGGGCTTGAGGACCATCAGCATGCGTTCCTGGCTTTCCGA
>JAGDYV010000275.1:0-3058 GCA_049116495.1 Hyphomicrobiaceae bacterium
TTCAACTGCATCACCGTCGACAGCGACACATCGACCAGCGACACCGTGCTAGTGTTCGCGACAGGCGGCGCCGACGGCGTGCCAGCGAGCCCGCAAATCACGGATGCTGCATCGCCGGAAGCCAAAGCGTTCGCAAGCGCATTGCACGACGTCATGCTGAACCTTGCCCAACAGGTCGTGCGCGACGGTGAGGGCCTCTCAAAGTTCGTCGAAATCGAGGTGACAGGTGCTGAAGATGATCGTGCCGCGCATCGTATTGCCATGGCGATGGCCAATTCGCCGATCCTGAAGGCAGCACTGGCGGGCGAAGATCCCAACTGGGGTCGCGTCGTGATGGCCGTCGGCAAGGCCGGCGAGGCCGCGGATCGCGACAAGCTCGAAATCAAATTCGGCGACATCCTGGTGGCGGAAAATGGCCTGCGCGCGCCCGGCTATGAAGAGGAAATGGGCGCGGGCTACATGAAGAACGCCGAGTTGCGCATCGCCGTCGACGTTGGGATAGCATCAGGTTCCGCGACCGTGTGGACCTGCGACCTGACGCACGACTACATCACAATCAATGCCGACTATCGCAGTTAGAGGGCACCTGCCGTGGATCCGGATTTTTGGCTCGAACGCTGGCAACAGTCCCAGATCGGCTTTCATCAGGCTGATACGGAACCGCTGTTGCAGAACCATTGGCCCGCGCTCGGCGTACCGGCCGGATCGTATGTGTTCGTCCCATTATGCGGTAAGAGCCTGGATATGGCCTGGCTCGCCGGCCAGGGCTATCAGGTGATCGGCAACGAACTGAGCCAGATCGCCATTGATGATTTCTTCACGGGCCAGGGGCTGGTGCCGGACAAACGCACGGAAGCTGGTTTCACGGTTTCTTCCGCGGCGCCCTATGAACTGTGGTGTGGCGATTTCTTCGACTTGCCAGAGAGCAGCACGCGAAACGTCGGCGGCATTTATGATCGCGCCGCGCTGATCGCATTGCCACCCGACATGCGCCAACGTTACGCGCGCAAGCTCACCGAGCTGAGCCACAGCGCGGCGAAGGCGCTTCTCATTACACTGGAATACGACCAATCGATCCTGCCGGGCCCGCCACACTCAGTCAGCAGTGCTGAAGTCGAGAGCCTGTTTGCCAATGAGTGGCAGATCACGACGCTGGTATGCGAGCAGACGATCACGCTGAGCCCGAAATTCAAGCAGCACGGCCTCGAGTTTGTTGATCAGGCGGTCTACATTCTCGATCCCCAAGGTGGAACGCCGTGACCAAAGCAGACAAGCCACTTGTCCTGGTCGCCGCGGCAGCACTGATCGATGCCGACGACCGCGTTTTGATCGCCAAGCGCCCGGCCGGCAAGCCGATGGCGGGACTTTGGGAGTTTCCCGGCGGCAAGGTGAAGACAGGTGAAACGCCGGAAGATGCGCTGATCCGCGAAATCAAGGAAGAACTTGCGGTCGAGATTTGTGACGACTGTTTGGCGCCATACGTGTTTGCATCCCACAGCTACGACGATTTTCATCTGCTGATGCCGCTCTATATTACGCGGCAATGGGAGGGCGAGCTGACGCCGAATGAAGGCCAGGAACTCAAATGGGTGCGCGCCATGCGCCTGGCCGACTATCCAATGCCGGAAGCCGACCTGCCATTGCTGCCATGGCTGCGCGATCTGCTTGGATAAAAACATTTCGGGACGATTTGTTCCTGTGCGGAATATATGTTGAGCGTTTGGCGCATAGGCCGCTTCATTGTTCAGGCGCTCTCGGCCCGCCATATCCAATACACGCGACGCCGGAGCGCTTAATCGCTCTCGCCTCAATCGGCGCATGGCTATTACCGTGCGCACATCTCGGCGTGTTTTGACGCACGAGGAAACGCTCAACAAGGGACGTGTTGGTTATGAATCTCGTAGGAACGCTCGCAAAAGTAGCCGTTGGCGTCATGGTCGCCCGCGGCGTCGGCAGCCTCATGGGCGGCAGTAAGAATTCGGCATCCGCTGAGAGCAGCGGCGGCCTTGGCGGACTGTTGGGCGGCCTGACCGGCGGCGGCGCTCAGCAGCAAAGTGGTGCGGGCGGGCTCGGCGGATTGCTCGGAGGCCTGACAGGCGGCAATGCCCAGCAGGGTGGCAGCGGCGGCGGACTTGGCGGGTTGCTTGGCAATCTCACCGCGGGCGGTAGCCAGCAAAGCGGCGCCGGTGCCGCTGGCGGCCTGGGCGGACTGCTTGGCGGCCTCGCTGGCGCTGCAGGCCAGTCATCCAGCTCGGGCGGACTTGGCGGCATGCTCGGCAATCTGATGGCCGGCGGTGGACAGCAACCGGGCGCATCCGCTGGCGGCGGGACCGGTGGTCAAGCTGGCAGCCTCGGTGGTTTGCTGGACAGCCTTGGTGGCGGCCAGGCATCTGGCGGCAATAGTCTCGGCGGTATTTTTGATCAGGTATTGACCGGCCAGACACCGCCCGAACCGGAGCCAGACCAGAACGCACAGGCCGAAATCCTGCTGCGGGCGATGATCAATGCGGCCAAGTCGGACGGCGAAATCGACGAAGCGGAGCAGGCACAAATCATCGAGCACCTCGGTGAAGTCAGCCAGGATGAAATCGAGTTCGTGCGCAACGAGATGGGACAGCCGCTCGACGTCGACAGCTTCGTGCGCAGCGTCCCGCAGGATCTCAAGCAGCCCGTCTACCTGATGTCGCTGCTCGGCATCAAACTCGACAGCCAGGCTGAAGCCCAGTATCTCGACCGTCTCGCATCCGGCCTCGGCATTTCTCAGGCACAGTCCAACGACATTCACGAACAGGTCGGCGTGCCGCCGCTTTATGCGTAGTGCCGCACGCCTTTGATTGACGCAAAAAAAGCCGGACTGAGGAAACTCAGCCCGGCTTTTTTGTATTCGTTATCGCAATTCAGGCGAGCCGGCTTAGAGCCCCATCGCCGAATAGCTGAGCGCGACGCGCTCAAGGGCGATGACGTAGGCGGCCATGCGCAGCGTCGGCACATCGTCTCTGCGGCGCCAGACGGTACGCATGCTTTGATAGGCATTGCGCATCGTGTCATCGAGGCCCGA
>JAGDYV010000276.1:0-810 GCA_049116495.1 Hyphomicrobiaceae bacterium
CTGAATCCCAATCCGTGTCATAGGTGTCGAATTCGATTTCCTTGAAGCCCTGACGGGCAAACTGAATGATGCGCTGGACATAGTTGTCGGGCACATGATCCCGACGCGCCGCTTTGATCGCCTTGCGCAAGACCGGGTTCTTCTTGGGATCAAAGCATGCATCGCCGTCGGCTTCGCAATTGACGCACGCGCTCATCACCGCTTTCAGGCGCTTCTGGCAGATGATCGATCCGGTCACGAGCGCCGCGACCTTCTGCTCCTCCTTCACCTTCCAGTCGATGTATTCCTCGATGTCCGGATGATCGACATCGACAACGACCATTTTGGCCGCCCGCCGTGTCGTCCCGCCGGACTTGATCGCGCCCGCCGCCCGGTCGCCGATTTTGAGAAAGCTCATCAAGCCCGATGATTTGCCGCCACCAGACAAGCGCTCGTTCGCGCCGCGCAACTTGGAAAAGTTCGTGCCGGTGCCGGAGCCATACTTGAACAGGCGCGCCTCGCGCACCCAAAGATCCATAATGCCTTCTTCACCAACGAGGTCATCCTCGACGGATTGAATGAAGCAGGCATGTGGCTGGGGATGTTCATAGGCTGACGTGGATTGCGTCAGTTCACCGTTCTCATGGTCCACATAGAAATGACCCTGCCCCGGCCCATCGATACCGTAGGCCCAATGCAGCCCCGTATTGAACCACTGCGGCGAGTTGGGTGCGCCGAACTGGCTGGCCAGCATGTAGCGGTGCTCGTCGTAAAACGCGCGGGCATCTTCTTCGGTGCTGAAATAGCCACCTTTCCAGCCCCAATAGGTCC
>JAGDYV010000277.1:0-4842 GCA_049116495.1 Hyphomicrobiaceae bacterium
TTGATCATCACCGGATAGCCAATTTCATCTGCAATGCGGACCGCGTCCGTTGCGTCGGCAATCTCGCCGACGTGGCCAGGCACAGTTGAAACATTGGCAGCGGCTGCGGCTTTTTTCGACTCAATCTTGTCGCCCATGGCGGCGATGGCAGAAGGGTTTGGTCCTATAAAAACAATACCATTCTCGGCCAACAGGCGTGGAAACGACTCACGTTCTGACAAAAAGCCGTAACCTGGGTGCACGGCCTCAGCACCGGTCTCCTTGCAGGCAGCGATAATCTTCTCGATAACGAGATACGACTCGCTTGCGGCGGCCGGTCCAATCAGTACGGCTTCATCGGCGGCTTCAACGTGGAGCGCATTGCGATCAGCCTCTGAAAAGACGGCCACGGTGGCGATCCCCATACGACGTGCGGTCTTGATGACGCGACATGCGATTTCGCCACGGTTCGCAATCAGAATCTTCTTGAACATGGTCGCTGCTGACCCTTCTGGTATGCCTAAGCCGGACGCCTGAATACGCCGACGCCAAATTGCCGATTAACAATGAGGTGCCCGGCATCGCACGTCGTCTCTGAGATCCCACATATACGCGTTCAAAAAAACGCTTATGCACGATCGTCAGTGCTTTCTACCCCCCCGATAACGCGCCGACAACTCGTCGAACGATTTAGACGGAGATGATATGATCAGGTAACTGACCGATGTCCGGAAACTTCAATCTTTACCCAAAGAAATAACGGCGCACTGCTACTTGCAGTGCGCCGTTCCGGCGATCAGAAATAGTTGTACTGACGGTCAGACAGGATCTGCGACGCGATCAAGCAACGGACGCAGCGCTGGATGCAGCATTGGGCTTTCGGCCTTGAGGTGGGCTAAGAGACAGCTTTCGTTGTAGGTCAGGGCGCCGTCGCGGTTGATTTGAGCGGCCAACCAATGCGCTTCATCGCCGGTGACTTCTTCATTTGTCAGGATGACACGACGCTCTCGTTCAAGGCGGGCCAATTCCCGGTCCTCTTCACTTTCACGGGTAAACAGGTCCTTGAAGCCTGAGAAACCACCCGCAAACATGGCTCTTGCGAAGTTGGCCGGTGAAAGATCGCCGCGGGCTTCAAGCCATTGCTCACGCCGTAAGGCTTCGCTGCGCGGCGGCGCGCGGTAGCCGGATGCAACCATCACAACACTCGCAATTGCCTTCACAAACAGCTCAGTCCAGGCCGCATTGTCCGACACTTCGGCGATAGCATCGTTGATTTCAAAGAGGATTTCAGCCTCAGCACGTGTTACGGCGGCATTTCCATCGCCGCCAAATGCGAAGATGACGCGGCGGATCAGCTCAACGTCGGCATCGGTGATCTGGCCGGCCCGCAAGGCGTGGCCGCTGCGCAGCGTGCCATTTCCAGAGATAACGGCGTCCTTGATGGCATTGAGAACGAAGCGCACCAGGCTTTCAGGTGACCAGCGGGCCTGGTCAATGACGCGGACGAGCATTTCCAGCTCAGTTTGCGTCTCAATCACGCCGTCATGGGTGATGCGCTCAATCAACCAGTCGGCATTGTCAACATTGATGTAACCGCGCGGCTCGGCGTGAGCAACAAGGTAGTCGCAAACGGCCTCGATGAAGAATTCCTGCCAAGCGGGATCTTTGACCCGACAGGCCTGATTGATCGAAAACAGAGCGTCGGCTTCACCAGCACCGATTTGACCATCTTCGTAATAGAGTTTGCGAAGCTCTGCGACGTCTGCAGCATGTATGCTGCCGCGTCGGCAAATTTCGTCAAAGAACAGTGACCCGGTAACACTCATTGTACGACCTCAAACGCTGGAACTCCTTCGACCGGTATAATCGCTTATGGTTAACAAGCCCTTGTCGGTTGCCCCTGTTCGAAGATCAATAGCAAAGGGCCGCATCGGAGTTCCGAATGCGACCCTGCCCTCAATGGCGTTTGCCGACGCTAGTAACGGATACGACGGAAGTCTCGGCCGTTTCGCGCACTTCTACGAATGCGGCGTGAATTGGTGTCGAGCAGATCGTTAAGGTAGCGGCGCTCGCTGCGCGTTACATGGCCGTCCAATTTCGCAAACCGCAAAGCTGTACGGATTGCGAAAACCCGACCTCTGAGGCGCATGCTGCGAAACCGTGAGATGCGGCCCGTGTCAAAGCCTCGGCGAATACGGCGCATCTGCCGTTTGATTCGGCTCTTGATCCGTGGCGTCGCAAGCGACCCAAACCGGTCAAAGCGGCGCTCACCGCGACGGCTGATGTCTCGTCGATAATCTTGATCACGCAATTCGATGCTCTGATTGTAACTACGGTCGCGGTCCTGCCGCGCCTCTGCTGCGCCAATAAACGGGATGGCAAGTGCCATGGCGGCTGTGGTTGCAACAATCAAATTCTTTGTCGTGCCCATAAGTCTGTGTCCCTTTCCCTGGCGGCGTTTCGTTCATCGCCGCGTTCCAATGATGCTAACTAACCACAGCGCATCTGAACGCTTACTGGGGGACCCATTTATCTTCAGTTCATGTTCGAGCCGGCTGGCCGCGCAAGCGGCGCAGCGGCCCTCAACTCACGTTGGCACAGCGGCGCCAATGCTCGATCGGGCCGACCTCGGAGGCCCCTTGCGGGGTTCGCCGGAGATGCATGAGTTCCTCGCTCTGTTGTGCCAAGGCAAGCTGTTCACCGGCATTTACCTCGCTCTCAGGAACCGTGAAATCCAAAGTGTGACGGGTGTAGCTGCCTTGATGCCAGCTGCCGGATGGCAGCGTGATCGTCGGCCCATCGATCGTAATCTGCCGTGCACCGTCGCACCATTTCCCATCAATTGCATCTGCGAGAGCCGTCGTCGTGAACAGCACACCGGCCGCAGTGGACAAGGATGTTATTCGACATAAACGCATTCCCTTCACTCCCAGGATGGCACATGTCACAAACTGCGCGGATTGACTAACAGATTGAAGCGGCTTCATGATGGCGTTCTTCAGCGCAACATAAGTTCGAGCCTGGTCGATGCACCGCTGAACGATCACAAATCACCTCCAGGTTCGATGCAAGGCGGAGAAATCAAGATGGGCGACGTTTTGGAGTTTGCACCGGGTGGCTACCGGTTCGTACCGAGTGTCTTTCAATACTCCGCGGGCGTCGCCGCGCTTCCAGGCTATCGCATCGTACGTGAAACATTTGCCGAGCCTGTACCGGTCGCCCAAGGCTTTGAGATGATCGAAGCACGGTTTAAATCCGGCAACCTGCCGACGACCCGTTTCTGTGCCTGCGAGCTGAGATCGCCGGGGCAATTCACCGATGCGGGCTTCAAATCGTTCAATGAACTCTATGTCGTGATCTTGCGTAAGTGGGGTATCATGGATGATGGTGACGTCAATCCGGTTGCACGCAGCAATGTCTGTCCTGACATCGGGGCGCCTTCCGAACCATCCTTTCATGCGTTCTCTTACGTCGTAGAGGATGATGGCCGTTCAGCGCCAACGGCTGTGATTTCCGGCGGGGCGGAGGCTAAGGAAGGCGATGGGCCGTATGCCGACCGTATCGTACGTCTCAATGAGACAGGCGACGATGCAATACGGGAAAAGGCGTTGTTTGTTGTCGATGAAATGCAGCGACGGCTTGGGTTGCTTGACTTTAAATGGGCCGACACGACGGCTGTACAAGCCTACTCGGTTCACAATTTTCATCACGTCATGGCGGCCATGGCCGAGCGTAACGTCTTGCGCAAAGGCCTGACGTGGCACTACGCACGACCGCCTGTGATCGGGCTGGACTACGAAATGGATTGCCGGGTGGTGCATGACGAAGGCACCTGGCGGTGAGAACCGACGCCGTACCACCTTGCCCACTATGCGAGCTTGACCTGGTCTTGTTCAGCAATGAATTGGCCTATGTGCGGCGGGACGACAGCGCCATGAGCCCCGGGCATGTCCTGGTCGTGCCACACCGACATGTGGCCGACTTTTTCGACATGACATGGGAAGAAAAAACATCCGTTCTCGCCCTGCTGGACCGCGCCAAAGCCGAAATTGACGCCGAGCACGGACCCGACGGCTACAACATCGGCGTCAATGTGGGACGTGCCGGCGGGCAAAATCGGATGCATGTCCACGTCCACTTGATCCCGCGCTATGACGGCGATGTTGTCGACCCGAGCGGCGGGATCCGATGTGTTCTCAGCGAGCACTAAAGCGGAATATTGTCGTGCTTCTTCCAGGGGTTTTCGACGGTTTTGTTGCGCAGCATGTTGAGTGACCGGCAAATCCGACGACGCGTGTTGCGCGGCAGGATCACTTCATCGATGTAGCCCCGCTCCGCCGCCACGAAAGGATTAGCAAAGCGGTCTTCGTAATCCTTGGTGCGGGCGGCAATCTTGTCCGGGTCATCCAGCTCCGAGCGATAGAGAATTTCAACGGCCCCCTTCGCGCCCATCACAGCAATTTCGGCGGTCGGCCAGGCATAGTTGACGTCGCCGCGAATGTGCTTGGAACTCATCACGTCATAGGCACCGCCATACGCCTTGCGCGTAATGACCGTAATCTTGGGCACCGTAGCCTCGGAATAGGCAAACAGCAGCTTGGCGCCGTGCTTGATCAATCCGCCATATTCCTGCGCGGTACCAGGAAGGAAGCCGGGCACGTCGACGAAAGTGATGATCGGAATCTCGAAACAGTCACAAAAACGCACGAACCGAGCTGCCTTGCGGCTGGCGTCGCTATCGAGCACTCCGGCGAGGACGAGCGGCTGGTTGGCAACGATACCAACCGTACGGCCCTCCATACGCGCAAAGCCCGTGACAATGTTTTTGGCGAACGTGTCCTGGATCTCAAAGAAGTCGCCCTC
>JAGDYV010000278.1:0-5669 GCA_049116495.1 Hyphomicrobiaceae bacterium
GGAAGGGCTGAAAGCCCTTCGCGTTGAGTCCGCAGGACAAAATGGGCAATCCTTCAACTATTGGTTTTCATCATGCGTTCAGGACGGCGAGAACAAATGGGTGCAAACTCAGTGCGTGGTTTCTGCTGATGATCCTGTCGTACACGATGGTGGCGGCGCTGCATGGTGTTGTGGCGTATCGTGGCCGGGTGGATGCGGTCTCTGAAACCGGGGTGAAACGTCAGGCGGTCTAACGGGAGTGGATTGCTCCACGCACACGAATCGCACAGGTTTTCCAGTGTTTCGTCCACAAGCTGGGGGCCGCGATGGATTACCGCGAGATGAATGCAATTGCCGGAGACCCGGTGCGGGTGCGCGCAACGGCGTCGATGATCCTGGCTGAGATGGCCGGCGAGTTGGCGGAAGGCAGCGAGAAGTTTCTGACGGACCTTGCGACCTATGACGGTAAGAAGCGGATCAGCGTGCGCGCGCTGGAGTATCTTTATGGATTGCGCGAGCATGCCTGGCGCCGCGCCAAGGTGGCTGGCTGGCGGGCCGATGCGCTGATCGCGAAGACCTGGGAAGCGCGGTTCGACCTGGTCGACTATGACGCAGAAGAGTGGCTCGACGAATTGAAAGAGCAAGGCGCCGGCATCGCGCTGTCAAAGCCGCAGTGGCGCCGCCTGATCGCGATGGCAAAACAGGTCGACCTGATCGCGGCGGAGCAATGGATCGAACTCAAGTAAGCTGTTGTGGGGCGCCGCTCAGGTTAGGCGTTCGAGCGGAGGCAACCGCCGGCGATTGCCGCCGTTGGGTTACGCCCGGTTCAACGCCGTGGCACACCGGCTCGGACCGGGCCAGGCTATCTCATCCTACTATTTCATTCATTTTTTTTCAGTGTGTTATCATCTTTCTCTTATGTGTAGGTTGAGTTTTCGGTCTGCCCCCGGATCGTCGCGGGAGGCGTCGCCCGCGTTGCCCAACGCCTCCCACGACGGACTGTTCGCAGCCGCCCCCTCAGGACTGGTTGCGTTCGATCTTGGCTTCCGTCTCGGCGCCGGCGTATTCGGCGAAGGTCTTGCCGGGCAGCTCGTGCAGCGTGTCGAACCACGCGACCTTCGATTCGATGCCGACGGCGTAGGTCGGTGCCACCGCGTTTGGGTCATCGAACGCGCCGAGCAGGATCTCCATGTTGGCGCCGCCGAACTGATGGTAGCTGAGCGAGGTGCCGCAATCGCCGCAGAAATGGCGCTCCGCGATCGATGACGAGGCGAACGCCTTGGGTTGGCCCCGCGTCCAGGCGAAGTCGGCCATTGGCACGTCGGCGAGGCCGGCGAAAGGCGAAGCCGTCGCGCGCTGGCACATGCGGCAGTGGCAGATGCCAACGCGGATCGGGGCGGCGTAGAACGCGAAACGGACGGCGCCGCACTGGCAGCCGCCGGTGAGCACGGCAGGGCGGTTTTCAGACATGCGGCGTGCCGAATTTCTTGTGCAGGCCCTCAAGGGCCGCGAGGATGTCGACGCCGACATGGAGGAATTCGTCGACGCCGGCGGTACTCAGTGCATCGGTTGCCTTGCCGGCGAGCATGACGTGCTCGGCGCCGGCGGATTTGAGCAGCGACGCGGTGGCTTCGCCGAGCGTTTCGTAGTTGGCATCGTTGGAGCAGATGCAGGCGATCTTGGCGCCCGATGCCGTAAAGGCAGCGCCGGCATCGGCGGAATTGGTGAAGCCTTCATTGCTGGCGACGTCGATGCCGCCGGCGGCGAGCAGGTTGGTGATCCACATCGCGCGCGCAGTGTGCTCGGCAAGGGGCCCGAGGTTGGCGAGGAAGACGGCCGGGCGCGTGCCGGTCTTGGCGAGATGGGCATCAGCGGCATCGCGCAGTGCCTCGAAGGGCTCGGCGAGGCGCCGGGAAGGCAGGGGCGGCACAACCAGTGCGCCGCCCATGACATGGACACGTTCTTCCGGCGCGATGTCGAGTACGCCGGTGGTCGGTTCGTCGAGCTGCGGGAATTCGCTGGTGCCGGTGATCGGCTCGCGGCGGGTGGCGAGGCGCCTGGCGCGGTCTGAGGCGACGGCTGTGATGCGCTGTTGGATGGCGCCGCTGGTGAGGCTGGCAACGAGGCCGCCTTCGCGCTCGACCTCCTGGAAGAGGTTCCAGGCGGTTTGGCAGAGTTCATCGGTGAGCGCTTCGGTGGCGCCGGCACCGGCGGTGGGATCCGCAACGCGCCAGAGGTTCGATTCTTCGAGAAGGATCGTCTGGGTGTTGCGCGCGATGCGCCGAGCGAAGGCGTCGGGCAGGCCATGCGCGACGGTGTGCGGCAGGACGGTCAGGCTGTCGGCGCCGGCGATACCAGCCGTAAAGGTGGCCATGGTCGCGCGCAGCATGTTGACGCCGGCATCGCGTTTGGTTGCCATGCGCCAGGCGGTCTCGGCGTGGATCTTGACCGGCTTGGCGTCGAGACTGGAGGCCTGCCGGACGCGGGCCCAGAGTTTTCGCAGCGCGCGCAACTTGGCGATGCCCTCGAACTGGCCGGCATCGACGGCAAGCGTGAACGACAGCGCGTCGGCAGCGCTGGCAAGCGGCATGCCGGCTGCTTCGAGGCCACGGAGATATTCGACGGCGGAGGCGATCGCGACGGCGAGTTCCTGCGCTTCGGAGCCGCCTGCTTCACTGACCGGGCGGGCATCACAGGAGACGAAGGGGCCGGTGAAACCTTTTGCGGCAAGGCCTGAGACGGTACCGGCGAGTTTTTCGGTCGTCTCCGCCCAGCCGATCATGCGTTGGCCGGTCGTCATCAGTTGGGCGAGTGGGGCGAGGCCAAAGTCAATGTTGAGCTTGTCTGGTGACAGACTTTGCCGGGCGACGAGGTCGGCGAGGGCCGTGGCGCACTGCTGGCCGGTGTCACCGACCTCGATGCGCAGCGCGATCATGTCGAGGGCGATATCCTTGAGCAGTTCTGCCAGGCCGTCGGCGCTGTCGGCCTTGGTGCCGAAACCACGGGCGGTGGGACTGCTGGCGAACACGAGCACGAGGGTGTCGGCGCCGTTTTCGAGATCTTCGAGGGCGAGTTTGTTGGCGGCTTGTGCGTCGGGATGATCGACACGCTGGGCGAGATGCCAGGGCCGGCCGGCATGGACCGAGACGACGGGCGCCTTATCGCCAGCCTGCATGTAGAGCGGTTGCAGGGCGATGCCGTCGGCGGTCTTCGAGACGAGACGCTTGGCGAAATCGCCACCCTTCAGAACACGATCGATTGCGGTGCGCCAGGCGGCTTCATCGCGGCCGTCGAAACCTTGCGACAGGGGGAGATTGGGTTCGGAAGCGGTCATGGCAGGCTCGCTGGTTCACTTGGTTGGCGCCATGCATAGCGCGGAGTACGGGCGGCGGCCAAGAGCGGAAGTGCCGGAGAAATTGTCGCCAGGGTTTGACTTTAGGCGCATGCAGGCGCCTTGGGGACATGATGCGCGGTTGTCACGGCGCCTGCGAAATCTCACGATGTTTACCAACCAGAGGGCGTTTTTCTGCTTTTATGGCAGGAAATCGTGATTCTTTTGCGCGGGTTTTGAGAGGTTTAACAGCTGATGCTGATCTATCGTATGACCGTGCTGTCGGTTGTTGCCGCGCTACTGATGTGGGGCGCCACATCGAAGGCGGGTGCGAAACCGCGCGAGGTTAAACTGTCACTCGGCTATCCTGCCGGGTCGATCGTGATCGTTAACAAGGAGCGCGCGCTCTACTATGTGCTCGGCAATGGCCGGGCGCTGCGCTACCGGGTGGCCGTGGGCACGCGTAAGGAGCTGTGGGTCGGGCGGATGTTCGTCTCCAATATGCGCAAGAACCCTTACTGGACGCCGGTCGATGGTGGCCCGACGGTGCGCGGCGGTATTCCGAGCAATCCGCTTGGTAAGCGCGCGATCTATCTCGATTGGTCGTTGCTGCGCATTCACGGGACGCCGTCACGGGGGTCAATCGGCCGGGCGGCCTCGAACGGCTGCATCCGAATGTTCAACGAGGATGTCATCGATCTCTACGAGCGCACGCATATTGGTGCACCCGTGATCGCGATCAATACGCGCGCACAGGCGAAGCGGTTTCTGGAACCAAAGGTGACGGGCAAGCTGGGAGCCTATTCGAAGTTGGCGAAGAAGGCGCGGTAAGCTCTGCGGGACTGCCGGAAACAGAAAAGGCGCGATGCGGTCAAGCTGCATCGCGCCTTTTGCTGTGTTGTGCTTGGACGAACGGTTGCGTGTGCTACGCCTTGTCGATCATGCCCTCGACGTATTCCCAGTTGACCAGGTTATCGATGAACGACTCCAGATATTTCGGACGGGCGTTGCGGAAATCGATGTAGTAGCTGTGTTCCCAGACGTCGCAGCCGAGGATGGGCTGTGCGCCATGCATGAGCGGGTTTTCACCGTTCGGGGTTTTTGTAACTTCGAGCTTGCCATCCTTGACGGCGAGCCAGGCCCAACCGGAGCCGAACTGCGTGGTGCCAGCCTGAATGAAGTCAGCACGCATCTTGTCGTAACCGCCGTAGGCGGCGACCATGCCTTCGAGCTTGCCAGGCAGCGACGTGCCGCCGCCGTTCGGCTTCATCCAGTTCCAGAAGTGCATGTGGTTGTAGTGCTGGCCGGCCTGGTTGACGAGCGCCTGATTGCCTTCGCTGAAGGCGGTCTTGCAGATGTCCTCAAGGGACATGTCGGCGAACTTGTTGCCTTCGATCAGGCCGTTGCCGGTGTTGACGTAGGCGAGGTGGTGCTTGTCGTGGTGAAACTCGAGGGTCTCTTTTGACATGTGCGGTGCGAGTGCGTCGTGGGCGTAGGGTAGGTCTGGAAGTGAAAACGCCATTTGGGGGTATCCTCTCTTGTTGGTTTTTGGGCGGGAACGCTGTTGCTGCAAATTAGTCATCCGCGGCGATGATGCAATGCCTAGCTGAGATGGGATCTCCAACAGCATGCTGCAATGCATGATTTCCGAACGCTTTGTAACGCCAAATTAACCCCGTTGGTTGCTTAGTGATCGCGTTCATGAAGTGTGTTTGTTGTGCGTTGGAGTGTTGATCAATGCGTTGGTGTGGTTTCGTCGCGGCTCGCGACGGGGGGGCGTCGGCTGTTCTACCTGCCGTTTGGAAAGGCCCACGAGCCGGTTGTTTTCTGCAAATCGTCAATGTTATCGCGGTCGGCCTGCTGGTCAGCGCATGCGCGAGTTCGCAAGCTGGTTATACCGACTATGCCCATGTTGGAGCGCCGCAGGGGCGACAAGTCGCTGTCGCACAGCCGCCACCCATAGAGCTGGAAGATGATGGACTCGCCGTCCAGGCGCCGCCGCGCGTGCGCAAAAATCCGGAACAGGATGATCCGAGCGAGCCGTTCAGTCCGAACTATGGTCCAGCACCCGATGGCGTAACCGATCACACAATCGATCAGGGGCATCAGGCGCCGGCGCGCGTGACGCCGCAACACCATGCGCAAAAGCGTCCGGTGCACATTCGCTCGCGCACGACGCCGATGACGCCGACTGAGGCGCAGGCGATCATCGTTCAGGCGATGATTGCGCACGAACGGCGCCACCCGTAAGTGCTGGGCCAAGTCGGCGATCAGAAAAATGCCTGCAGGCCGGTCTGCGCGCGGCCCAGGATCAATGCGTGGACATCGTGGGCACCTTCGTAGGTGTTGACCGTCTCGA
>JAGDYV010000279.1:0-1173 GCA_049116495.1 Hyphomicrobiaceae bacterium
CCGGCACCAGCCCGTGCCAGATCTTGAAATGGATCTTTGGAAGCTCCGCTTCGCCGCCGAGCACCGAGGCCGTGACGAGCTTCACGTACGGCTCAACGAGGCCCGGCGCCACACCAATCACGACAACCGGAACAACGAGAATGGCGGGTGGCAGCCAAAACCCGGAACCCGGATCGTGAGGCTTTGTCGGATAGTCGTCTCGCACCGGACCGAGGAAGACATGCCCGATCAGTCGGAAACAATATGCTGCCGAAAACAGCGAACCGAGCGTGGCAAGCACCGGGACCAGCCAGGATGAGCCGAACAAAACCGTGCGATGTGCTTCCTCGAGCATCATCTCCTTGGACAGGAAGCCGTTGAGTAGCGGAATGCCAGCCATCGACAGGGCCGCGAGCGTCGCGATCACAAAGGTCACCGGCATCAGGGTGCGCAAGCCCCCGAGGCGGCGGATGTCGCGGGTGTGGGCCTCATGGTCGATGATCCCCGCGGACATGAAGAGTGCGGCCTTGAACATCGCGTGGTTGAGGATGTGAAACACGGCCGCCAGTGCGCCGAAGGCGGTACCCGTCCCCAACAGCATCGTGATCAGACCGAGATGGCTGACCGTCGAGAAGGCCAACAGCGCCTTCAGATCATGCTTGAAGAGCGCAATGACCGCTGCCATTACCATTGTGACGAGCCCGGCGGTGGTGACGATGACGAACCATTCCGGCGTGCCAGCGAGGACCGGCCACATCCGGGCCATGAGGAAGATGCCCGCCTTGACCATCGTGGCGGAATGCAGATAGGCCGAGACGGGTGTCGGCGCCGCCATCGCGTGCGGCAACCAGAAATGGAACGGAAACTGGGCGGATTTCGTAAAGCAGCCGAGCAGTATCAAGACGAGTGCCGGCACATACCACGGGCTGGCCTGAACAAGATCGCGCTTCTGAAGGATCACGCTCAGGTCATAGCTGCCGACGATTTGACCGAGGATCAGCATGCCGCCGATCATCGCCAGCCCGCCCAAGCCGGTCACGGCCAGAGCCATGCGGGCCCCCTGGCGGCCTTCTGGCAGATGCTTCCAGTAGCCGATCAGCAGGAAGGACGAAAGCGAAGTGAGTTCCCAGAAGATCAGCAGAAGCAGGATGTTGTCGCTGAGAACGATGCCGACCATCGCGCCCTGAAAGAGCA
>JAGDYV010000280.1:0-795 GCA_049116495.1 Hyphomicrobiaceae bacterium
CCCTTGCTGCCGCCACCGCCGCGCGGCGATGGCGCGCCGCCACCGATCGCTTTGATCACCTCGTCTGGCGTCGGCAGGTCAGCCGTGTGCGCGATGCGGATCAAAATCATCTCCGTCGCTGCAACCGGGTTCGGCGCCCGCCCCGCCTCTTCGATACCCTTGAGCAGCATCTGCCAGACACGGGCGAGCAGCGGCACGGACAATTGCTTGGCCAGCGCACCGGCACGCTCGCGCTCCTCGCCTGACATGGCAGATGATAGCGCCTCTTTGCCCGCGGCCTGGATACGGGCGGTCGCGTGCACCGTCTCTGACAGATCACTGAGGACCTGCACGGGATCAGCGCCATCGCGATGCAGACCCTCAAACCCTTCGAGCGCCTCGGAAATCTTGCCGCCGAGCAATAACTCCAGGAGATCGTAGATTCGGCCGCGATCCGCCAAGCCGAGCATGGCCCGCACGTCCGCTGTCGTAACCTGCCCCTGTCCCATCGCGATCGCTTGGTCGAGGATTGACAGGCCATCGCGCACCGATCCCTCGGAGGCGCGGGCGATCAGGCGCAGTGCATCATCGTCCGCGCTCGCACCCTCAAGTTTCGTAAGGTTGCCAAAATGCTCAACCAGTTCCGGCACCTCGACGCGCCGCAGATCAAACCGTTGGCACCGCGACAGCACCGTCACCGGCACCCGGCGGATTTCAGTTGTCGCGAAAATGAATTTGACGTGGTCAGGTGGCTCTTCAAGCGTTTTCAACAGCGCGTTGAACGCACCCTTCGAGAGCATATGCACCTCGTCGATG
>JAGDYV010000281.1:0-624 GCA_049116495.1 Hyphomicrobiaceae bacterium
CGCCGCCGCCGCGTCATCCAAACCGGCATGCGTCGGCCAGGGTGCCAAAGCCAGAACGTTATCTCGCTCGAAACCGTTTTCTGCCGTCCGCGCCCACAACTCTTCCGTGATGAACGGCATGAACGGATGCATCATTTTCAGGATCTCATCGAACGCCCAGGCAATGGTCGCCCGTGTCTCGGCGATCGCAGCCTGATCATCGCCGTTGAGCACCGGCTTGATCAGCTCTAGATACCAATCGCAGAAGATGCCCCACACGAATTCATACGACGTGCCGGCAGCCTCATTGAACTTGTAGGCCTCGATATGCCCCGTTATCTCGGCCGCGGCGCGCTGTGTCTCGCCGGCAATCCAACGGTTAATCGTCTGTGTATTTGCTGCAGGATCGAAGTCCGCCTTCAGCATCGCCTCATTCATTTCGGCGAAACGTGCTGCATTCCAGATCTTCGTCGCGAAGTTGCGATACCCCTCCACGCGCTGCGTCGACAACTTGATGTCCCGGCCCTGCGCCGCCATCGCCGTCAACGTGAAACGCAAGGCATCTGCGCCGTATTGGTCAATGAGCTCCAAGGGGTCGATGACGTTGCCTTTCGACTTCGACATCTTCTGGCCCTTCTCGTCGCG
>JAGDYV010000282.1:0-2037 GCA_049116495.1 Hyphomicrobiaceae bacterium
TCGGCGCATTCAGGATGTGCTTTGGCGGGCTCAGCGAACCTTGCGCGCGCGCCGAGCGCATCGACGCATTGTAGGCCATGTAGGCGGCGTTCGATTTCGGTGCGGTGGCAAGATAGATCGTCGCCTGCGCCAGCGCCAGTTCACCTTCCGGAGAGCCCAGGAAATCGTACGTATCCTTCGCTGCAAGCGCCTGCGTGACCGCCTGCGGGTCGGCCAGACCGATGTCTTCGATCGCCATGCGCACCAACCGGCGCGCGATGAACAGACGATCCTCTCCACCATCCAGCATGCGCGCCAGCCAGTAGAGCGAAGCGTCCGGATCGGAGCCCCGCACGGATTTGTGCAGCGCCGAGATCAGGTTGTAGTGCCCTTCGCCGCTCTTGTCGTAAACCGGCGCACGCCGCTGCACGATTTTGACGAGTTCGGCCCGGTCAACCGCCGCCTGCCCAGGCGCGACGGCTGCGAACATTTCTTCGACGAGATTGATCGCAGCCCGACCGTCACCGTCAGCCATTGCAATCATCGCGTCACGCGCGTCATCGTCAACCGGCAGCGGGCGCCCCTCGAGCGCTTCGGCACGCTTGAAGAGTTCGGCAAGGGCCGTGTCGTCGAGGCGATGAAAGGTCAGGACGCTGGCGCGGGAGAGAACGGCCGGGTTGAGCTCAAATGACGGGTTCTCAGTCGTGGCGCCGACCAAGGTGATCGTGCCATCCTCCATGTGAGGCAGAAAACTGTCTTGTTGCGAGCGGTTGAAACGATGGATCTCATCAATGAAAAGCAGCGTGCCCTTGCCGGAGATGCGGCGCCCCTTTGCACGGTCGAAGGCCTTACGCAGATCCTGCACCCCGGAGAAAATCGCGGACAGTTGTTCAAACTCAAGCGCGGTCTGATCCGCGAGCAGGCGTGCAACCGTCGTTTTACCGGAGCCCGGTGGTCCCCACAGGATCATAGAGGGGATGCGGCCGGAACGCAGCAGCCGCGTCAAAGTCCCCTCAACGCCAACGAGATGATCCTGGCCAATGACGGCGCCAAGTGTCTCTGGACGCAATCGATCGGCCAGCGGACGCGGCGCATCACGCTCCATCCCCGCAGCCTGGAAAAGATCATTGCTATCCGTCACGGCGGCGCACCTGACAAAATACCTCGATACAAAATCGCGAAGGGACGCGATGCTACAACAGAACCGCAGTCATGCCCCCTCGGAGCGTAGCGCTACATGATACTTGCTATCGGCACCGCTGTCTCGGACGCAGCGTGGGAGTAATCAACCCGGCACTTCGAGCCGCAGCACCTTACTGCCGCGGCGCACAGCAATGAACCAGACACGTTGCCGGCGAGACAGTATCCGTTGCAGGCCGCGCACATCGGCAATCTCATTGCGCCCGATCTGGATAATGACGTCACCGCGCTTGAAACCCAGCTCAGCCGCCGTCGAGGACGCGGCAATATCGATAATAACGACACCACTTGTGATCTCGAGCTCGAATTCGTCGCTGTGTGATGGACGGATGTTTGAAACCCGGGCGCCATACAATGGATGGTCGCCCTGCAGCAAGAGAACATCACCGGGCTTCGGCCCCGGCGCAGTCTTGAGTGCCAACGTCACATCGAGACGGCGACCACGGCGCAAGACACCAAGGTCCGTCGTATTGCCAACGCCGCGCGTCGCCAGACGATAAAGTGCTGCGCGCGCATCAACAACGGCGCGGCCATCAACCGATACGATCACGTCACCAGCCTTGAGCCCGGCCTGCTTGGCAGGACCGCCTGGCGCCAACTGCAACACAACCGCACCGGCTATGCGCGCCAGCTGCAGTTTCTCGGCAATCTCACGCGTCACGGTTTCAAGGCGAGCGCCAAGCCAGGGCCTTTGGACCTTGCGCCCGGTCAGCGCGCTGTTGACGTACAGCCGGACCAGATTGGCCGGGATCGCGAAGCCGATGCCGAGAGAACCACCCGATTTCGAAAAGATTGCGGTATTAATGCCAACGAGACGACCGTTCATGTCGACGAGTGCACCGCCGGAATTGCCCGGAT
>JAGDYV010000283.1:0-933 GCA_049116495.1 Hyphomicrobiaceae bacterium
TACCGCCACCGGCAATGATGATCCTCCTGGCCTGCGCTTCCTCATGACCGAATATTTTGAGCGTTCGGGCGACCTGATCGGCCGGTACGATGACGTAGGCGTCGTCGCCGGTTTGCATGCGTGCATCGACGGTCGCGGGAACCAGTTCGCCATTGCGCACGATGCCGACGATGGATGCCGGCAAGTCCGGAAACAGCTCTGCGAGCTGGCGGATCGGTGTGTCGACAATCGGGCATTCAGGGCCGCAATTGACGCCGACGGCGAGGACTTGTCCGTTGGAGAAGCTTGCCGTCTCAAAAGCGCCGGGCAAGGCCAAACGCCGAAGCACGACGTTGCCGACTTCAATTTCCGGCGAGATGATGTAGTCAATCGTCAGGCCGTCTCGTGAGAACAGCTTGCTCCAGCTCTTGTCGAGATAGGATTGCGCCCGTACCCGCGCGATCTTGGTTGGAATCTCGAAGATATTGTTGGCGATCTGGCAGGCGACCATGTTGACTTCGTCGGCAAGCGTTACCGCGATCAACATGTCCGCATCGTGGGCGCCGGCACGTTGCAGAACATCCGGGTGGGCGCCGTTGCCAAGCACCGCGCGGACCTCCAGGACATCGTTGGCGCGTTGCACGAGTTCCGGCGCTGAGTCGATGATCGAGACGTCGTTGCCTTCGCTGGCGAGACGCTCAGCGATCCCCAGGCCGACCTGACCTGCCCCGCAAATGATAACCTTCATGCCTGCACACTCCTGCCGACGGGCAACATAGAGCAGTCAGCGAACGCAATCATCATGCCGCTTGCCATGATCGGTCTAGCCGGTTGCTTGTGCTGCACTGGAGCGCTGCTCAGAACTGACACCCAGCGCCCGCAGTTTGCGGTGCAGCGCGGAGCGTTCCATGCCGACAAACTCGGCTGTACGCGAGATATTGCCGCCAAACCGGT
>JAGDYV010000284.1:0-2851 GCA_049116495.1 Hyphomicrobiaceae bacterium
CGAGCGTCGGCTGAATCGTACGCTGACAGCGGCTTTTCGTATGTCGTAAGCCCTGCGGGCTAGAGCAGCTTTGCCATGGCGATCGCCGTGTCACTCATGCGGTTCGAACAGCCCCATTCGTTGTCATACCAGGACATGACGCGAACGAGTTTGCCGTCGACGATCTGCGTTTGCGTCAGGTCGAAATTCGATGAGTAGGGCGAGTGATTGAAGTCGATCGAGACAAGCGTTTCGTCGGTGACCGAAAGCACGCCGTTAAGCGCACCCTCCGAGGCTGACTTCATGGCAGCGTTAACTTCGTCGACCGATGTTTCGCGACCGGGAATGAATTTCAGGTCGATCACCGACACGTTCGGTGTTGGGACACGGATCGACGTCCCGTCGAGCTTGCCGTTGAGTTCCGGCAGCACGAGGCCGACGGCTTTGGCCGCACCCGTCGACGTAGGGATCATGCTCATCGCCGCAGCGCGTGCACGTCGCATATCGCCGTGTGCCTGATCCTGCAGGCGTTGATCACTCGTGTAGGCATGGATCGTCGTCATGAAGCCGGACTGAATGCCGCAAAGGTCATTGAGCACTTTGGCGACCGGCGCCAGGCAGTTCGTTGTGCATGAAGCATTCGACACGACGGTGTGGTCGGCGGTCAGTTGATCGTGGTTCACGCCATAAACAACCGTGAGGTCGGCACCGCTGGCTGGAGCGGAAACCAAAACACGCTTTGCGCCCGCATCAAGGTGGGCCGACGCTTTGTCTTTCGCCGTGAAGATGCCGGTGCACTCCATGACGATGTCGACACCCATCTCCCCCCAGGGCAGTTTGGACGGATCGCGCTCGGCCAGCACGCGAACGGGCGAGGCAGTGCCGATGTCCATCTGGTCGCCTTCGACATTCACAGGACCGTTGTAACGACCATGCACCGAGTCGTATTTGAACAGATGTGCATTGTCTTTGGCAGAGCCGAGGTCATTGATCGCAACGACCTCGACATCGGTCCGTTTTGATTCGGCGATGGCGCGAAGGATGTTGCGCCCGATGCGACCAAAGCCCGATATCGCGAGTTTGACGGCCATTCGTTCAGATCTCCTGCAGTGGTGATGATGTTGATGCCGGCTGCGACCGTTCGCCCGCGATGGCCAGCTGTCGAGTTGTGAGCCCGACATGGAGTGTCGCGCCCGTCAATTGCGCGCCATCAATGGGATTGCGGACTTGTGATGTCAATGGGACACACACAGGATTGTCTAACGATAACCAGAATTTGCATCTACAATTCGGTGGAGTTGGCAGAGAAATCGCGGAATGGGTCGTTAGCGACTCCCGGAAAACGGTTGACCGACTAGAAAATCGGCCCATAACTTCCCGCGCTCGCGTTGATTAAGGTAAACGGCTTAAAGCCCAATATTTATCCGAGTGCCGGCATATTGGCCAAACTGTATGAGCCATTCGCTGTTCGTAACTGCAGCAGGAGCAACCGCGGAAATGGCAGCTCGCACCAAAGGTAAAATGAAGCAGGTTGGTAGCGCGCGCGCGGCCCCGAAGCCGGCTGCAAAGCGCGCAGCCGCTCCTGCAAAATCGCCACGGGCCAAATCGCCTTCTGCCAAGGCCGCGCCAGCTAAGAAGGCGCGCAAGGCCAAACCAGCGGCGGCACCCGCAACAACGGATATCGTCTTGCTACGCGAGCAGAACGAGATGCTGCGCCGAGAACTTGAACAGGCGCAGGCGCGCGTCCAGCACCTCGAAGAAGTCAACAAGAACGTCGTCAATCGGATTGATTGGGTGATCGACTCTCTTCAAAGTGTGTTGAAGCGCTAGATTTCGTATCTGCGTCTGAAGCCCGCGCTGCAGGAATCATTCGCCTTGGGTCAGATCTCGATCAAAATCCAGAACCGCACCTATCGCCTGAGTTGCGATGATGGTGAAGAGGACCGCTTGACGGAACTGGCGGGGCACGTTCGCGCCAAGGCGGACCAGTTGATTGCGGAGCATGGCCGTATCGGTGATGAGCACCTGATGTTGATGAGTGCTATTCTGATCGCTGATGAATTGTGGGACGAACGCGAGAAAAAGCCGGCGTCGGCCGCCCGCCACACGGACATGTCGTCGTCCAGTAAGGCCAGTTCTGAACCGACGACACCGCGCAAAGCGCGTGATAAGACGCCTGAATCGGCCGCCTAGAAAAGACTTTGACGCCCGCTGTCGGACAGGTGCCGGCTCAGCGTGCTTGGTTTTCTTGGCAAATACCACTATCTAGCGGGTTGCTGCGGGGCGCGTCAGGAACAACTGTTCCCCTGGGCCAATAAACTCCGCTTGGGAGCTGTCCCTGCCGAGATCGTGGTCTCGATCACACGGCGCCCACCTACTATGTAGGGACCTGGCGGGTTCGATACGTTCCAACGGCCTCCGCGGCGCTTGGACTTGGATGAGATGACGGCGGACACGATAAAACAGGCGCTGCGCGCCGAAGCCCGGCAACGGCGCGATCAGGGTGTCCCGGACCGGGTCGCAGCTGCGCGTGATCTCGCCAGGCTTGCGGCGGACGTCTATGCATTGGCACCGTCATCTGCGCCGGTCGTATCGTCGTATCTTGCCATCGGCTCGGAGCTTGATCCGGCGCCGCTCGCCGCGGCTCTTGCTGCGCGCGGCGCAACGATCGCATTGCCGGTGATGGCGGCCAAGGCCGCGCCGCTCGAATTCCGCGCCTGGGCGCCAGGCGATCCCCTCGTCTCACGCGAGTGGGGCATTCGCGAACCGGCACCGGTCTGCCCGGTCGTTGAGCCGGATCTCCTGCTGGTGCCTTTGCTGCTGGTCGACAGCACCGGACATCGCCTCGGTTATGGCGGCGGCTTTTACGACC
>JAGDYV010000285.1:0-3094 GCA_049116495.1 Hyphomicrobiaceae bacterium
CTTGCAATGCGGGCGTCGTCCAAACATGACCCAAACCGGCTGTCGTGCCGATGCGCAACACTGATGTGGCAGTTGAGATCGAAACTTGATCGCCACCTCTTTGCAGCGCACAATCCATCAATTGCGCTACCTCACAATGCTCGTGTCCGCTTCACCTCCGAGACTTGTTTCGTTCTCTTCGGCGCTTAGGGCCATCAGCTGCCTTCAACATGATCGACTGCAGTTAATCGTCAACACCATTTGATATGGCGGTCGGACGAACCTGTTTGGCGGATGTTCGCCCACGATCGCGAGCGATGAATGGCTCAAGATCGACAAGGTCGACAAAATGATCAGCTTGGCGTCGGAGCTCGTCGGCAATCATTGCTGGCTTCGTTTCCAGCGTCGAGACAACGCTTACACGCTTTCCCATTTCCTGAAGTGAGCCGACTAATGCTCTGAAATTAGCATCTCCGGAGAACAGCACGATATGGTCCAGACTGGGCGCCAGTTTCAAGGCATCGACCGCTAGTTCAACATCCATATTACCCTTGGATTTGCGGTTGCCAAGATTGTCCGTGAACTCCTTCATTGGCTTCGTAATCATGGTGAAGCCATTGTAATCTAACCAGTCCACAAGTGGTCGTAAAGATGAGTACTCTTGGTTTTCGGAGATGGCAGTGTAATAGAGCGATCGGATCAAATGTCCCTGTTGCCGATAGTGTTCAAGCAAGCCGCCGAAGTCGATGTCAAAGCCTAACGATCGAGCCGTCGCATGAAGATTGGCTCCATCTATGAAGAGAGCAGTTCTCTCGGAATGATAGTTCGACACAGGACGCCTTTCGCTAGAATGCAGGGGCAAAAGGCACGTTGTCCTCGTGACCGACCTCTTATTATGAGGCGATACCTACAAATATCTCTTCGAAAGTCAACAATACGACCGAGAAGGCATGATATTGTGAACCGAAGTTCACGTGTGCTCCCGTCAGATGATCATTGTTAACGAGCAATAGAGGCCAAGTTGATCGTCTGATCTCTGACCGAAGTGCTTAAGAGCACGGCGGAGCCGTTTTTGTCGACCATTGGCGCAAGTATACGCCTGTACTTCATTCGCCGTTGACCTACTCCAGGCGTGAATACATCGGCGTCAACATCCTCGACGACTGGCACCGCTTTCGCCTTAACCTCAAGATACCGATCATGCACCCAGCAGCCGTATCGGTAGGCTGGTTGGGTCCCCAAAACCTGATGACGTGAGAGATCTATGTGGCCTTCGCCATACCCTGAGCCTGACTGTTCGACGCGCCAAAGATGCCCTTCATGATCCCATCTGCAAACAAGAAATCGTTGCTGTGTTAGTCGGGAAATTTCAGTGAGCAGCTTCATATCCATTCGCCCACCGGCGTGCCTAATCAATTCCATTACCTGCCCAAGCTGGGGTGTGTTGGATTGACTTAGAGACACTGGCGAAAGTTCACGGGACAGCAAACAGTCAGGTCTTTGTTCTTGCTCCATGAGCATAGTGATATGATCGAGGATGTCTGTTTTCGAAACATGGATTTGGTAGCGCCATTGCTCGCGATAACATCCTGAAACGATCAGATTTGAGGATTGCTCGGTCACCATCGACTGGAGTGCAGACAGAGTTGCACGAAGCATCTTGGATGGATTTATGAACACCTGACAGCCGCGGTCAGAAATCCGAAGACCAGCGTATCCCCGATCCATAACCAGAGCCTCAAGCAGTGCCTGATCCGAGGTGACGATGGGTGCTAAACTTGCTTCATGATGCGTGACGAGTTGATCGACATCCCAGACTGTTCCACTTGGATCAATAATGTACCGAGCGACCGAGTTGTTCTCTGAATTGGCTTGGCTCCATCCTCGGATCACTGACATGCGCTAAATCTCCCAACTCAACAAGCACCTGATTGTTTAACGCTTCCTCCCACACCCTATTCGTTTTCATCAAGCCTGCAATGGCACAAATGAATGATTTGTCTCAAATGTGATCAGCGGACGTTTTCCACTCGAGCGCCACGCTCTGTTCAGGCCGGGCTTTAGCGACCTCACATTTGTCATCGATCCGTGCTAGTTCGGGAAAATGAGCAATAGTCATGATAGCCACGCCGACGGACTGAAGGGCGGCAACAAAGTCTACAAGATCCTGTTACGACAGATATTGGAGGGGACGCTCCTGCCAGGAACGCGGCTGCCAATTGAACAAGAGCTTGCAGAACAACACAGCATTTCACGCTCCACGCTGCGGCGCGCGCTCGATCGTCTAAAAAATGATAAGCTTGTTGTTTCGCGTCAGGGCGACGGCCATTATGTGGCTGGTTTTGCTGCTGGCGATCAGCATGAAATGCACATTAAGACCGATTGCACATTCAATGATCTGTTCGAAGTGCGAAAGCATCTTGATAGCATGGCCGCGGCTGAAGCAGCGCTGAACAGGCCACCAGAATTCTTGATGCTCATGAGCAATGCGATAGACGCGATGCGCAATGAGTTAAATGCGAAGCAGTTGAACCTCGTCAATATTCGACGGATCGATATCAATTTCCATCAAGCCATTGCGAGCTGCAGCGACAACATCCTGCTCCGTAGCCTTATTGATGCGCATGCAGCTGCCCTTGGTCCCTACTGGATCATGTGGATGAAACTCGATGAAGAAGAAAGTAGGCTGATCGCTCAACGGACGCTTCGAGACCACAATTTGATATTTGCAGCGATAGAGGCCGGCAATCCAGAAGCGGCGGAAAGTGCCATGCGGGGCCATTTCATGACCAGTCTTGCGCGACAAAAAGTTGTCGAAGCTGAGATGAGATACAGATGCTAGTTTAAGTCGGGTCTGCGCGTCATTGAGCTTGGCGCATGAGTATAATCCCGACGATCCGGGAGCGCCCTAGACCGGAATGGGTCATAACTCCCCGTCAGGCTGTCATGCCAGTTTGGATCGGTCCAGCCCAGAAAGCGGTCGTCAATCCAGAATTCGTGTGCGGCGCAACAATTCGACCTTCAATTCCGATGCGATTGCGTGCCTCAATAAGCACGTTCCATCTGACCATCTGCGTTGGCCATATTCCGGACTTGATGCTGTGGACGACGCCCG
>JAGDYV010000286.1:0-3854 GCA_049116495.1 Hyphomicrobiaceae bacterium
GCGTAGTTCTGAAACACCATGCCAATGCCACGCTTGTTCGGCGGCACATTGTTGATTGGCTGACCACTAAGAAATATTTCACCATGCGTGGCCGGCTCAAACCCGGCCAGCATCATGAGGCATGTTGTTTTACCGGAGCCGGATGGCCCCAGCATGGTTAAGAACTCACCCTTCTCAACGTCCAGGTTCAGATCCTTCACAACGAGGGTTTCACCGTCGTAGCTTTTCTGAACATTCTGGAACGCGACGTGGATATCAGACGATCCCACACTACCTCACATTGGTGTTGATTTCAGATTGTGGTGCGACGCTCATGGTCATTCGCACGGACGTGCCAATCGCCACGCCTTTGCTAAAGCGCGGAAGCCTAGATCGACACGCCGTCTCCCTTTTTTGTTTCTTGGAGCCATTACAGGAGATGCGACACAATTGTGCAAGCCCTAATTCATGCCACTAAATGCCTAGACGGAAGGCACATTTTGTCCGGAACACCAATAAACCAACGCTTATCCGGACACGAACATTCGTATTTTTTGTCGCAATCTTTTGGCGATTGACTACACCCAGGGGCGCGCTCAAAACGAAAAATGCAGTCGAACTTGGCAATATGAGGACTATGGATGACGTCGCACGGCAAAACAATTGTGAACTCGTGGAATGAATGGGATCCGCTGCGTCACGTCATCGTCGGCGTCGCTGATGGTTGCTGTATCCCGCCGCCGGAGCCGGCGCTCGATGCCAAGGTACCGGAAGATTCCGACATGCGCGGACAATGGGGACCGCGGCCGCAGGACACCGTCGACAAAGCCAACGAGCAACTCGACGGCTTCGCGAAGATCCTCGAATCCCGTGGCATCCGCGTCGACCGGCCGACCCCGATGGACTTCAACCAGCCGATCGCGACGCCGGACTGGCAGACCGAGTCGATGTTCGGGACGATGCCGCCGCGCGACGTTTTGCTGACCGTCGGCAACGAAATGCTGGAAGCGACGATGTCGTACCGCTGCCGGTTCTTCGAATACCTGTGCTATCGCCCCTTGCTGCAGGCCTACTACAACGAAGATCCCAACATGCGTCACGAATCGGCGCCGAAGCCGCGGCTCACCGATGCCGATTACCGCCCGGATTACCTCTCGGAGAAAATCGGCGTTGAAAAACGGCTGGAATGGACGGCGGACAAATTCTTCGTGACGACCGAGGAAGAACCGCTATTCGATGCTGCCGATGTCCTGCGATTTGGCCGCGACCTGGTCGTCCAGCATGGGTTTACGAGCAACCTCAAAGGCATCGACTGGCTGCGCCGGCACTATCCCGACCACCGGGTGCACGCCGTGAATTTCCCTGGCGACCCCTATCCAATCCATATCGATGCGACGTTCACGCCGCTGCGCCCCGGCCTGATCATCAACAATCCGGAACGACGCCTGCCCGATGACCAGAGAAAATTTTTCGAGCGCAACGATTGGGAGATCATCGATGCGGCGCGGCCGGCGCACAATTCACCACCACCCCTGTGTTACTCATCCGTGTGGCTATCGATGAACGTGCTCGTGCTTGATCCGAAAACCATTTGCGTCGAGGCCAGCGAAGTCAATCAGATGGAGCAGTTTGATAAACTTGGCTTCGAAGTGATCCCGGTCCCCTTCCGCGATGCTTATGCGTTCGGCGGCGCGCTGCATTGCGCTACCGCCGATGTCTACCGCGAAGGCGATTGCGCGGATTACTTCGTGAACGGATAATAAAAATCTGCGGTTATTGTCTACAATCCTATGAACGATTGATGACAAACGCCCCGAGATTCGTTGCAGCCCGTGTTCAACTTTAACACGCTACTCAAGATTTTTTCACGTTTCAGATGTCAGATTGTTGGTACGGTGACTAAACGCGTAAGTCCCGTACGATCGTGGTTCCTCACTGCCACGGAGTCCCAAGCAGCCTTTCCGGGGGGTAGGGCTCGCTTGGGACTTTTGACATCCAGGTGTTGAGGCTAAGCGATCGCCGCTCGCTCAATCCGGATGCTCACGCGGCGCCCGCTTGGCGCCCTCCATGACATCCGCGCGCGTGCCGACATGTGCCGTATGGCTGCCCGGCTCAATATCCAGCAGTTTGCCGACATCGCGCGCCGCTGCCGCTATTTCCGCCGTCTCGACGCCGGTCTCAATGCCCATCTCGTTCAGCATATGGACAATGTCCTCAGTCGCGAGATTGCCAACCGATGCAATCGTCTTGGGCATCGCGATGCCGCCACCGATGCCGCAGATCGCACCTTCGATGAAGGTTGCACCCGCATCCATCGCGGCAAGCACATTGGCCATGCCGGTGCCGGCCAGATTATGGACGTGGAAACCAACCTCGATGTCGTTGTGCTGATCGAGCACCCGGCCGAACAGCGCTGAGACCTGGGCGGGATCTTCCATGCCGAGACTGCCGGCGAGATAGAAGCGGCGCATCCCGGCATTGCGGAATTTGGCGACCATGTCGAGCACGCGGCTCTCCGGAATGCGCCCCTCGTAGGCGCACCACATCGACATGCCGAGCGCCATCACCCACTTCTTGCCGGCGGCATCGGCGACACGAAACGTTTCAATGGCCGCATCGATTCCCTCCTCCAGCGTCATGTTCTGGTTCTTCTTCTGGTAGGCCGCGCTGACCGTTATGAGCCCGAGCAGTTCGTCGAGGTCGGTCTTGATGCCGCGTTCGGCACCGCGTGCATTCGGCACCAGGCCGCGATAGACGACGCCCGGCCGCCGCTCGATGCGCTCGCACACTTCCTCGGCATCCGCGAGATTAGGGATGACGCGCGGATGCGCGAAGCCGGTGACCTCGACGACGGAAAGACCGGTGGTCGACAGGCGATTGACGATCGCAACCTTGGTGTCGGTATCCACGGCCCGCTTGAAGCTCTGGATGCCATCGCGCGCGGCGACGTCGACGATCGTGATCTTGGAAGGGAATTTCATCGCAACCGGTCCTTGTGGCTAACGCACCTTGCCGCATGTCTGGCCTGCCAGTGGCCGTGTCCGGCGATCAATCATCGAGCGACAGCCCCGCCTCTTTCAACTCGGATTCGGAAAAACCAAGCTGCTCGATCAACACTTCGCGGTTGTGGGCACCAAGCTTCGGCCCGGCACTTGTGATCTCGCCCGGCGTCTCGGAAAACTTACCGACGACATTCTGCATCCGCACCGGACCACCGAGTTCATCGTCGTGAATGGTGGCGATGTTTTCACGCGCCTGGAACTGCGGATCGGCAAAGATCTGGGCGATGTCGTTGACCGGCGCGACCGGTGCATCAACTGCCAGAAACAACTCCATCAATTCATCAAAATCGAATTTTCCGATCGCGGCCTGCAGTTCCACATCAAGTTCCACGGCATTGTCGAGGCGGACCCGATTGTCCGCAAAGCGTGGGTCCCTGACCAGATCCGGCACCTTGAGTGCATCGCAGATTCGCTCGAACGTCGACTGCGCCGAGCCGGCCATTGACACCCACTTGCGGTCGCGCGTCTGGTAGGTGTTGCGCGGCGCCGTAAACGGCAGACGGCTGCCCTGGCGATGCTGGATCTCGCCGAGTTGATCGAAATCGATCGCCTGTGGTCCGAGCAGCGTGAAGAGCGTCTCGTAGATCGCGAGATCGATGATCTGGCCCTTTCCGGAATTGCGCTTTTCGTGCAGCGCCGCGGACGCGAGATAGGCCGCCATCAACCCGGTCGTCGAATCGGCCAGGCCGAAGCCTGGCAACAGTGGCGGGCGCTCCGGCTCACCGTTGATATAGACGAACCCCGAAAACGCCTCGGCAAGCGTCCCGAAACCCGGACGCTGCTTATACGGCCCGGTTTGACCAAAGCCGGTGA
>JAGDYV010000287.1:0-4107 GCA_049116495.1 Hyphomicrobiaceae bacterium
CACGGGCGATGCCGACACGCTGCTGCATGCCGCCTGAAAGCTGGTGCGGATAGTGGTTTTCATAGCCACCGAGACCGACGCGATCGAGCCATTTTTGAGCTTCCGCGTCGGCCGCTGCTTCTGCCTCACCACGCGTGCGCGGGGCCATGCCCGCATTTTGCACGACGGAACGGTGTGGCAGCAGGGCGAATTTCTGGAAGACCATCGACATCTGTGTCTGGCGAAAGACGCGTAGCTTATCTTCCGTAAACGTCAAAACATCTTCGCCGTCGACGAGAATTTGGCCCGCCGTCGGGTCGATGAGGCGATTGACATGGCGGATCAGCGTTGATTTGCCGGAGCCGGAAAGCCCCATGATGACGGTGATCTCGCCTTCCTGCATGTCAACGTTGATGTCGCGCAGGCCGAGGACATGGCCATGTTGCTCAAGCAAGTCCGGCTTGCTCATACCATTGCGCGCAAAATCCACGACAGATTGAGGGTCGGGCCCAAAGATCTTGTAGAGATCGCGGATGACGACTTTTGGAGTTTCATTGGTCATGTGGGCGCCCTCAACTTGCTTGCGAACTGTTGATACGCGCCAATGAGGCTTTGCTCACGCGATCGAGAATAACGGCCAGCAACACGATGCCGAAGCCAGAGACCAGGCCGACACCCAACTCAAGGTTGCGAATGCCCCTGAGAACCAGAGTTCCAAGTCCGGGGGCGGAGACCAGCGATGCGATCACGACCATGGCCAGTGCCATCATGATGGTCTGGTTGACTCCGGCCATGATGTTGGGCAGGGCGAGCGGGATCTCGACGCCGAACAATTTCTGCCGGCTGGTCATCCCGAAGGCGTCGGCCGCCTCGATGACATCTTTGTCGACCAGGCGAATACCAAGGTCGGTGAGTCGGATGACCGGAACAATGGCATACATGATGATGGCAATGCCGTAGAGCTTCGACTCGGTCACGCTGAACAGGAAGATGAGCGGGATCAGATAAACGAATGACGGCAGCGTCTGCAGCATGTCGAGGACCGGGATGGTCATGCGCTGCATGGTATCGCTCTTCGACATGGCGATTCCGATCGGCACGCCGATCATGATGCTCAATAATGTACAAACAAAGATAATCGAGAGCGTTTCGACCGAGTAGCTGTAGTGATCGATGAACGCCAGGAAGAGAAACGAAATCGCCACGAAGATCGTTACTGCAACATTGCGACAGGCATAGTACGACCCGATCAGGATCGCAGGGATCAAGACCCACCAAGGCATGTTGACAAACAGGGCAAGCGAGCCGTCCAACAGCCAGCTAAGGGGCTGTGTTATCGGATCCAGAACGTACTTAAGGCCGCCTTTGATTGCGAGGAACGCCGACTCGACACCACTTGTCATATCGACGGTCCGCGGAACCGAATTGCAGGCCTTGTGAAGGTTGTCGAGAGAGGGAAACGGAATGTCCCACCATGGCGTTTCGACGTTGGTGCCTTTTGCTTTTGCAAGCAATTCGGCCATGCTCATAGAGCCTTTTTTGCCAGCTGCGTCGCACCAATCGCGCAGACCGAGCAAGTTAAATAAACCGTCGTAATATGCCATTCGTTGGTTGTTCCCCAGCCTGTGGCCAGCAGGGGCGCCGGCCTCCCTTAGCGCGCGTGCCTTGCGGCATCTATCGCCTTAAGCTTATCGTCTCTGGCAGCAGATGCAAATAAAGGCGGGCCCCCGAGTGGGGACCCGCCTGCAGTATTCGCTGTCAAACTACTTCAAGAGCGCGGCTAATTTTTTCTTTGCGCCATCGTTAAGCCAGCCGCCCCAGATGCTTTTGTACTTGGTTAAAAAGTACACTGCGGTTTCATCGGCGGTTTTCTTGCCGTCCTTCTTCCAGGCCAGCAGTTCGCCCATTTGGGCGTTGGTGAACGTCACCTTCGACATCAGTTCAACGATTGCCGGTTCGCGCTTGGCGAAGGTGGTGGTGACAGCCGTTAACACCGGCGCGGATGGGTAGGAAGATTTACGCGGGGTAGCGCAGTCCTTCTTCTGGTTGCATTTGTGATACTCGGCATTGTGGGGGCCCATGTCGACCTTGACCATCTGATATTTGCCGAGGATGGCGGTTGGCGCCCAGTAGTAGCCGAACCACGGTTTCTTGTCGGCATAGGCAGACGCCAAGGATGTGGCGAGTGTTTCGCCGGAACCGTGATCGAAAACCTTGATGCCGTTTTCTTCGAGCTTGTAGGCAACCTTCAGGTTGTCGTTGGCAAGACGGCAGCCCCAGCCTGTCGGGCAGTTGTGGAACCTGGCACCGACCAGCTTCGGATTCTTCAGTACGCCATCGATGGTCTTCAGTTCGGGGTGCTTATCGGCGAGATATTTTGGGACCCACCAGTTTTCTTCACCGCCGTCGGACAGCACATTGGCGACGGTCTTGACCTTGCCTTGCTTGACGAGCTTTGGGTAAAGCGCAGCTGAATTGACCCAGATTTCGGTGGCGATGTCCGGTTGATTTGTCTCCGCCATCGACGCAACGGCCGTAACTGTGGCGCTTGGCACTTTTTTGACCTTGCAGCCGTAGCCCTGCTCCATGATGAATTTGGCGACAGCCGTAACAACTTGGGATGATGCCCAGTTCATTTCCGTGATGCTGACTTCACCACAGGCATGGGCCGACGATGACATAACGGCCAAGCCGCTCATCGCGCCGACCAGTCCCATTGAGAATTTCCGCATTCGCATTTCTCCCTTCAGTTGGCTTGCTTTTAGCTTATCGTTGACTTAGCGGTCCAATAAGGCGCCAAGGGGCAAGCCTAGTTTCTGTGCAGAATAGGTGTGTTGCCCAAAAACAGGGCAACCGATCGGAGCCGCGTGCCTGGGGGTTGTAGTGGACACGGGTTGCAATGGAAAGTCCTATCCGTGGGAAAGCGCTAATTTGCTGATTCTGAAACGTTGGAATGCCGGCTGATATCATTCTGCAAATCTGACAGCTTCATGAGCACAAGATTGACATCCAGCATCAGTCGCTGCATTCGTGCGATGCAAATGCGCGTGGTGTTTTTCAAGCGCATCGATGTTGTCACGCTTGCATTTCTTGCAAGTCCGTTGCCCTCGACCAAGGAAATGCTGATTGTGGCTGCACCGGCTGAATTCGTTACCGATGACCAAGGCGAAACGACCGACGCGGTTGGACAAGGTTTAGGGGTATGAACGCGTTTGTTGCCGACCTGTTTTCACTCGATGGACGTGTTGCGCTCGTTACGGGAGCTTCGAGTGGAATAGGGCGCCATTCGGCGGGCGTTTTGGCGCGTGCCGGAGCCCACGTTGTGCTCGTTGCACGGCGCGCGGAAGCGCTCGAAATGGTCGTTGCCGAGATTGCCGAGTTTGGTGGTGAAGCACATGCGCTGCCGTGGGACGTAGGTGATCTAGAGGGCCTGGCGAGGCTGGTTGGAGCGGCGGGGGAGACCTTTGGAGATCCAACGATTGTGATCAATGCAGCCGGAATGAACCCGCGACGGTCGGCGGATACGGTAACGGTGGCGGAATGGGAGGCAACGTTGGCACTGAACCTCAGTGCACCGTTCTTTCTTTCGCAAGCGCTCGTACCCGGGATGCGTGCGGCCGGAGCCGGAAACATCATTAATATCGCCTCGTTGCAGACGAGCCGGGCGTTCACCAACGGGATTGCGTATGGCGCCGCCAAAGGTGGCATTGGACAGTTGACGCGGGCGATGGCGGAAGCCTGGTCGGGAGCAGAAAGCGGCATCGTAGCCAATGCGGTTGCGCCTGGCTTCTTTCCAACGGAACTGACGGCGCCGGTTTTTGGCGACGACGTGACGGCCAGCCATCATGCCGCGATGACCTGCATCGGGCGCAATGGCCGGATGCCGGATCTCGATGGCGCACTCCTGTTCCTGGCATCGCGGGCGTCGAGTTATGTCACCGGCCAGATTATTCCCGTCGACGGCGGCTACACCGCAAAGTGAGACAATCATGAAAGCGCTCGTATATACCGGTCCGGAAAGTCTCGAATACCGCGACGAACCGGACCCGGTCAGCCAGACGGATGTTGTGGTCGAGGTGTCGGCCTGCGGGATTTGCGGATCGGACATGCATGCCTATCTCGGCCATG
>JAGDYV010000288.1:0-1500 GCA_049116495.1 Hyphomicrobiaceae bacterium
TCCGATGCCGCCTACTACGCGCAGCGCAACCGCGTCCTCGGCGTAACCAAGTAGGTTTCAGGTCTTTTGACGAAGCGAGCGATGGGGCCATCACGGGCCCCATCGCTCAGCTACGCTCGGTGCTGTCCCTCCGATGGTGCACCAGACTCCAGCCAACAGTTTCAAGGATCGGCACATCGTGGCAGAGGCAGCAGCCCCGCATTCATTCGTTACACAGGCAACGCGAATTTTTGCCTGGTCTACTGTTCTCCTGACCGGCGCCTACATGCTGAACTGCTATTTGACCTTTTGGCAGGACTGGCCAGGTATTCTGCCCTTCCTCGGCCTTGGCGGCACCGTCGATGCGCTGTCCGTCGCGCAACTTGCCATCTACGCCGCGGCGATCCTTCTTGCCATTTTCTACGTCCTGCGATCGACCGATGGCACGTTGCGCCGTGACAGCGAGATCATGAACGGCATCGTCACTTACACGATACGTGCTGCTTTCTACGCGGTCCTGTTCATCGGCGTTGTCGACATGGTGATCTCGTTCCTGCGCGTCGAGAACATGCTGCCTGCTGTCGTCGGCAAAGATCTCGCCGAGCAACTAGGGCGTCCAATTTTCCGTGGCACCTATGTGCATATGCCGCTAATTGGCTTAGCGATCATTATCGCTGCCTTCAACCGCAACATTGGCTTTGTTTGGCTCGCGCTACTCGTCGTCATTGCCGAGCTGCAGATCGTCATTTTCCGTTTCATCTTCGACTACGAGCAGGCGTTCATGGGCGATCTAGTACGGTTCTGGTATGCGGGCCTGTTTCTGTTTGCCAGTGCCTACACTCTGCTTGAAGACGGCCACGTCCGTGTGGATGTGCTATATGCAGGGTTCACCGATAAGACACGCGGCTTAGTCAACGCCTGGGGCTCGATCATTCTCGGGATCGTCTTTTGCTGGGTTATACTCGGCGTCGGGATGTGGACCAAGACAAGCATTATCACCTCAGCCGTAGTTGGTTTCGAGGTTTCGCAGTCTGGTTTTGGAATGTACGTCAAATACCTGATGGCGGGCTTCCTTGGCGTCTTCGCTGCGACCATGATGGTCCAGTTCTCCAGTTATCTGCTCGAAAGCCTTGCCGACTATCGCGGAGATCCCGGCGCTCGTCAGCGCGCCGGTGAAAGCATGACGTAGTCGTTTACTCTCTTAAAACTCGAGAAAGCGCCCTTTAGAAAGTTCTGAGCACCGATGGAACTCCTCTTCCTCGCCATCCTCGTTGTTATCATGGCGTCCGCGCTGGCATCGGGTTACCCGGTTGCTTTTGCCTTGCCCGGCTCCGCGATTCTCACAATCGGGTTTGCTGCATTGTGTGGCTCTCTTTTCGCGGGTGACTCGAGCGCGTACTTCGCCCAGGGCTCACCTCTCGACTGGCTGAGTGCCGGCGTGTTTAACTTTCGCGGCATTTATTGGGAGGTTGAACGCGATACCCTGATTGCGATTCCACTGTTCGTCTTCATGGGCATCAT
>JAGDYV010000289.1:0-1272 GCA_049116495.1 Hyphomicrobiaceae bacterium
GCTCGCTCGGCATGCTGCCCTCCGCGTCGCTTGGTGCGCCGGACGGCAAGAACGGCACCCGCAAAGCGCTGTACGAGCCGGTGCACGGCTCGGCGCCCGACATCGCCGGCCAGAACAAGGCCAACCCGATTGCGACGATCGCGTCGTTCGGCATGGCGTTGCGCTATTCGTTCGCGCTGATCGAGGAGGCCGATCTTCTCGACAAGGCGATCTCCAACGTGCTCGCGCAAGGCTACCGGACCGGCGACATCATGCAACCCAACATGCGCGAGGTTGGCACCAACGAGATGGGTGGCGCGATCGTGAAGGAATTGGAGACGCTGGCGGGGTAGGGGCGAGGCCCGCACCCCGCTTGGCGGTTCAGCCGCCCAAACCCTCCAGTTTCCGAAATGATGGTCCGGGAGATATCCTCCCGGGCTGCAGATCCGTCCGCGGAACGCAGCCGACGATTGACCGCGAGCCACACACGACCGTCGAATCAAATTACTGGCACTTGCAAAATTGACAAAAGGCGGGCTTGCTAGCCCCCTTAGCATGTCACGGACGTGTTTGTGCCATGTACGATGGAGGGTACGATCGCGGCGTTGTCGTCAAAAAGCTTCTGGCTGGGGCCGGCGTTGGCCGGCCTGGCCGCTGCGGCCTTGTTTACGATCGCCCCGACCAATGCCGTTCGCTCGACGCCGCCAGCCGACCTGGTCCTGATCCTCGCGATCGATGTCTCGGCGAGCGTCGATGACCGCGAGTTCGACCTGCAGCGCCATGGGCTGGCGCGCGCGTTTCGCCACCCTGCGGTGCTCGCTGCCATCTCAAGCGGTCCAACCCGACAGATCAGCCTGGCCATCGTGCAGTGGTCGGGCCGCGGCCAGCGCGCCGTCGTGTTGCCCTGGACATTGGTACGCGGCCCGGAAAGCGCCGCCCGCATCAGCACGGTGCTGGCCGAGATGCCGCGCCGCTATCATGGTGGCCAGACCGACATTGCCGGCATGATCCGCTTCACGACACGGCAGGCGCTGACCGCACCCGTCGATGCGCCACGGCGGGTGGTCGATATCTCGGGCGACGGCCTCGACAACGTCGCCTACTCGACCCATGAGGAACGGGACCGCGCCGTGCTCGCCGGCCTGACGCTGAATGCACTCGCCATCCGCAACGAGGTGCCCGACCTCGACCACTATTTCCGCAGCTTCGTCATCGGCGGTCCGCTGGCGTTCGTGATGACTGCCGACGACTATGAAGCGTTCGCGGTGGCGATCCGGCGCAAGCTCGTGCGCG
>JAGDYV010000290.1:0-2357 GCA_049116495.1 Hyphomicrobiaceae bacterium
CTACCGCTGAGCTAATCGCCCACGCTCTCCGTCATGCGATATCGTTCTCATGCAACACCGCGGAGGCTTCCTATAAGGGACAATGGCCCTTGCTGGCAAGTGGCCCGACACGAAATTCTGCGCGAGCGCAAGGCACACACCGCGCCAGACCGGACGAACACCGCGCTCGGCTCAGATATCGGCCAGCAGACCGTCGATTTCGCTGACCAATTCTTTCAAATGAAACGGCTTCGAGAGCACGCGTGCATCATTCGGCGCCGCATCCGTGTTCAACGTCACGGCCGCAAAACCAGTTATGAACATAATTTTCAACGTCGGATCGAGTTCGCTGGCCTTGCGCGCAAGCTCGATGCCATCCATCTCCGGCATGACGATATCCGTCAGCAGCAACGAGAACGGCTCTTCTTGCAAGCGTTCGTACGCCTGGATGCCATCGGCGAACGCAACGACTTCGTAACCGGCATTGATCAGCGCTCGCTCAAGAAAGCCCCGCATGGAATCTTCGTCTTCGGCCAATAGGATACGCCTTATCGGCAGGCTCGAGGGCTTAGCAGTCATGAAACATCCAGTCCGTCTGTTCGGCTCAACCGATACGTCTAAAAATGTACAACAGTGAGTCTGACTCGATTTTGGTAAATGAGATGTGAACGCGTTCGAGAATTTTACCGAGCCGGCCGGGAAGTCTGTTGGATCTGCGGCGATGGCGAGATTGTCGCAATAACGAATGTCTGATTGATCTTCCTTCGCGCTTGCCACACGATCCAAGCAATCGCACAGTTCACCCGCAAGAACGAAGCTGAGAGTGGCGGCATGGTTGACGCAAGCAAATCACAGCAGGCATCCGGTAGCCATATTTGTCGCCGAAAACGCATGCTGACTTGCGCGCTCGATCACATCCCCCCGGTTCTAATACTGACAATGAGACCAATCACCAGACAGTCGGGCACCTTGTATCCATGCCACTGAATGAACGCTCCGCCATCAAGGCTGAACTGTCGCCGTCTTTTCTCGTCCATCATCCGGCGCAGCAGACGTCGCCATTGGTATTCTGTTCGCCGCACTCAGGTCGCATCTATCCGCGCATTCTGCTGGATGCGACATGCCTGGACCCGCTCAGCCTGCGCAAATCCGAAGACTGCTACGTTGAGGACTTGTTTGACGGCGCCGTAGCCGCCGGCGCACCGCTGATCGAGGCACGCTTCCCGCGCGCCTATCTGGACGTTAACCGCGAACCGTTCGAGCTCGATCCGGAACTGTTCGACGAGCCCCTGCCAGCATTCGCCAACGCCCAGACCATGCGTGTCATCGGCGGACTTGGGACGATACCGCGGGTTGTCGCCGAATCCGAAGAAATCTACGATGCACCGCTGTCGCTTGCCGTCGCCATGGAGCGCATCGAGCAACTTTACCGGCCATTCCATCAGGCACTTGACGACCTTTTACAGAACACCCGGGCCCACTTCGGTTACGCCGTGTTGATCGATTGCCATTCGATGCCTTCGGCGTCGGTGACCTTCCCGGCATCCGCACGCCCTGAATTCATTCTCGGCGATCGCTTTGGCGGTTCGTGCGATTTCCGCGTTACGCGCAGCGCTCGAGAAGCCATCTCAAACCTGCAATATCAGGTGCAGCTCAACCGGCCTTATGCCGGCGGCTTCATTACCGAGCACTACGGGCGGCCAGCCGAGAATCTTCATGCGATTCAAATCGAAATCAACCGCGGCCTCTACCTGAATGAGCGCACACTCAAGCGAAGCCGTCGGTTCTCGGCCTTCAAGGACCACATCACGGCACTTGTCCATGACCTGACGGCACGCATCCCAGCAGCCCTGGAAGGCCGCTTGGCGGCTGAATAAGACGATACGGCTGCCCTCCTCAGAACTGGCAAAAAAAAGAGCCGCCTTGAAGGGCGGCTCGAAGTCTAGGGAGGAAACGCCCAAGAAGGGCTACGCCGTCGACGATGTCGTCGATAACGTTCGATTAAGATAGGGAGGTCCAAAGCATTTCGCAACTGCAAAAAATGCATTGCTGCTCTGCACTGATTTGCGGTCTAGGCATAGAAATAGACCCACCCACTGGGCACTATCCTCACATTGCACTGCAACAATAAGTAACAAAACAAAAAAGAAGCCGTCAAACGAATGACGGCTTCGAGTCTAGGGAGGAAACGCCCGGGTAGGGCTGGCCGGCGCCTGCAAGCAGGTGCCGCTTAACCAATAATGTGGGATCGAGATTGGTTGAAATCAACCAGGTCCAAGCGTTGAACAGCGCACATCAACTATGATTGAGCGCGACTTTACCGCTTTGCCAAAAAAGAGGCCGTTCAACGAAGAACGGCCCAAGTCTAGGGAGGAAAC
>JAGDYV010000291.1:0-4210 GCA_049116495.1 Hyphomicrobiaceae bacterium
GGCGTCGTCCAGACATGGCCCATTGCCGAAGAACTCAACATGAGCAGTTTCGTACTTCGTTCAGCGTTCTTCAATCAGCGCATCGTCGTGGCGTTCGCAAAAGCTGATCAGGGCTGACGTGCAAGCCTTCGGAAAGAGCAGCTGCACCATGTGGTAGTTGGTTGGCAGGTGGACTATCTCGAACCTCTTGAGACCTTCTTTGAGCATGCGCTCCTGCTCGCGCGTCGTGATTTGGCCCTGGGTCGGATACAGTCCGAGCACCGGCGCGTCGACTTGCGCGAGGAAATCCTGCGCGTTGGCCGCGTTGACCAGCCTGGACATCGCCACCTGAACGTCGGGAGAGCCACGGGCGAACTCATCGACATACCACTCGAACAGGCCGGGTTCCGCGTCGGCGGGTAGCCTCGTCAGACGTGTCGTCTGTGCGACCCAGTCCCGGATGCCGAGTTGCTCCATCGCATCTGTGCGAGACGCATGGCCGAGCGAATAGCGATCCTTCATCTGCTGCTCGATATAGACCGGCGTGGAAACTAGCGTGAGGGTGCGAACCCGTTGCTGGTGTCGTGCGGCAAGCGCAAGGCCGAGAATGCCGCCCATCGACTCGCCGCAGAAATGAACTTCCGTCGTGCCGGCATGATCCAGAACGGCGATTAGGTCTTCCAGCAGAATATCCAAAGTGAAGTCTCGTTCAATGTCGAGATCTCCTTGCGAACGGCCCAGTCCTCGCATGTCCGGTCGAATGACCCGGTAGCGGCGCGCGAGATAGGGAACCCAGCGGTACCAGAAGCGGGCTGATCGACCGTTGCCATGTTGAAGCACCATGAACGGACGATCGTCCCAGGGGTCCGTGAAGTCATCCAGCTCATAGTGCAACTGTAGGCCGGGGCGCGGTTCGAAATCAGGCATGGTCATCCATAGTGGCGGCTCGATCGATGTGGTTCGGCGCGGCCAAGCGCAAGAGATCGGCTTGCGTAGAGCCTTTCAAATTTATGACCCTTAACCAAACAGCCCAATTTTATCACATCGGGTCCGATCTGAGGGTTGAGCAGAAGCGATATCGTCGGCATGATTTTAGCGTCCTGCACCTTTGCAGACTTCGCACCCTAACCCGATCAGTCGAATTTGTGGGCCAACTTATCTATCAACCAGTCCAAGAACGCTCTCATTTTCGGCGTCGCGCCGCGATGACTCGGATAGATGGCATGCAACTCGATAAACGGCACTGACCATTTGGGCAGAACCCGGATGAGCTTCGGTGATTGGGCTAGATAGTTGGGGAGGAGAGCAACGCCTATGCCTTCGTGAACCATCTGCTCAAGAACGGCAAAGTCATTGACGATGGCTCTCGGTTTGATTTCGACATGTTTCAATCCAGATGGACCAGAGAGGTTCCAAACATGTCCTGTCTCAGCGTGACTCATAGCAAGGCAATCAAGCTTGGCCAAGGCTGTTGGAGATTTCGGAACACCATGCGCTTCCAGATATTTCGCCGCTCCGTAGACACCTAACTCACTGCCACCCAAGCTACGGCTTATCAGGCTGGAATCTTCGAGTTGGCCAACCCTGATCGCGAGGTCATACCCCTCTTCAACCAAATCAACACGACGGTTGGAAAGTTGAAGTGACATCCGCACCTCAGGGTATGTCTTGATAAACCCCGGTAGCAATGGCGCAATGAGATGTTGTCCCACAGTGACAGAAGTGCTGACCCGAAGGGTGCCACGCGGCACCTCCAGTAATTGAGCGATTGAAAGATCAGCGTGTTCGATCTCTTCAACAATGCGACGGCAGTGTTGATAGTAGATTTCGCCAATCTCTGTCAGATGAGTCTTCCTGGTGGTGCGCTCCAATAAGCGCACTCCCAGCTTATCTTCAAGCTGTGCAAGCCGGCGGCTGACATTGGATTTAGGCAGCTTAAGCGCCCGCGCCGCAGCCGTAACACCGCCATGCGCCACGATGTTTGCAAAGACCACCATACCATCGATGTTTGTCGACATGTATTGTCCCTAAATTAGAACAATATGTTCTAAAAATTCCATCTTATCTCATTTATGGAACTCTTTATATTCACGGGCAACAGACGATTTAAGGCAAGTCGAGGAGAAAATCTCATGGCCCACGAACGGTTCAATGCGAGCAATGCGGCGTTATTGTTGATCGATCATCAGGTCGGCACAGCAGGCTGGATGCACTCAGGTTCGCCAGACGACATGAAGCGCAACACACTGGCCATAGCCAAAGCAGCGGCGGCAACTGGTATGCCCGTCGTCATGACAAGCAGTCAGGAAAATCAGGTCGATGTCCAAGGCCCACTTTTTCCCGAGCTTTCGGACATACTACCGGACGCATTCGCTGCACGGATCAGACGTGGCGGCACTGTCGACTCGATGGCGGATCCAAATTTTGCAGCTGCCGTTCAAGCAACTGGTCGCAAGAAGCTGATCATGGCGGGGCTTCTGACAGAGGTCTGTGTGCTCTATCCGGCATTGAGTGCAGTTGAAGACGGATATGAAGTGCAGGTCATCGCAGATGCATCCGGTTCCGGTACGAAGGCTGGAGATGACTTTGCCATTGCACGCATGCAACTCGCCGGAGCTCACGTTGCAAGCACGATCCAAATACTGTCAGAAATGGTGGATGACTGGTCTACCGGAGCTGGCCCTGAAATCCTAGGCGTCCTCGGCGAAATATACGCATCGTTAGCTCAGGACTCGGCAGCATGAGTTGGCAACCTGGTTCTGACCCTATTCTCGGCGATCAGAAATCTTGCGACGCGCTAGAAACCATCATTGTTCCACGCGTTCGCGATCTCGGTGGTTTCGAAGTGCGCCGCGCCTTACCCTCCAGTCAGCGACAGATGGTTGGCCCATTTATTTTCTTCGATCAGGCTGGCCCGGCAGAGTTGATCACCGGCAAGGGCATCGATGTTCGGCCCCATCCGCACATTGGATTGGCGACGGTCACCTATCTGTTCGATGGTGAGATGAGGCATCTTGATAGCCTTGGAACAGAACAAGCTATCTCTCCCGGCGACGTGAACTGGATGACAGCGGGCAAAGGCATCGTTCATTCTGAACGATCGCCGGATTTGGAGCGGGCTAAAGGCGCGCGATTATTCGGCATTCAGAGTTGGGTGGCACTGCCAAAAGATCAGGAAGAAAGTGATCCAGGCTTCTTCCATCATGATCAAGCAAGCCTGCCGTTACTCGATGACGAAGGTAAGCGGGTTCGCGTGATTGCTGGATCGCTGTATGGACTTACATCTCCAGTGAAGACGGCAACGGATTTGTTCTATGCGGATGTGGTCGTGAAGGCAGGTTCGAAAGTTCCATTGCCTGCCGATCATGAGGAACGCGCCGTCTATATCGTCAGCGGCAACATCGAAATTGCAGGGGATAGATTTGAGGCTGGCCGCCTGTTGGTATTTCGTCCAGGTGATGAGATCACGATAACTGCACAACTCGATTCGAGGGTCATGCTTCTTGGCGGTGAGCCAATGGATGGACCGCGCCACCTGTGGTGGAATTTTGTCTCAAGCTCGAAGGAACGGATCGAACAGGCAAAAGAAGACTGGAAGCAGAAGCGCTTTGATACGGTGCCCGGTGACGAGGAAGAATTCACACCATTGCCAGATAAATGACCTGGTTCGTCTTCGTTCAACCAGCTTTACAGAACAAGGGGTAAATCATGACTGCCAAGAAGAAAGCGCGCGCAGTGGGTATTAATCATGTTGCCCTGGAGGTCGGTGACATCGACCAAGCCCTCAAGTTCTACGGTCAATTTCTCGAATTTGAACTTCGCGGCAAGAGCGAGAAGATGGCATTCATCGACTTGGGTGATCAGTTTATCGCAATGGCTAAGGTCGATAGTCAGCCACGCGACTATGATCGTCATTTTGGGCTTGTGGTGGATGACAAAGAAGTAGTCGGTCGCACATTGAATGAGCTGGGCATCGAGATCGTTTCTGAGCGGTTCATGGACTTCTACGACCCATGGGGCAATCGGATCGAGATCGTTGGATACGAAGGCATCCAATTCACTAAGGCGGACAATGTGCTGCGCGGAATGGGGCTGGACGGCCTTGAAAAGTCCAGCAAGGCTCTCCAGGAGTTGGCCGACAAAGGTATGCGGAAAAACTAGGACAGCCGCTCAACGCGACTGTCCGTTGATGGCCCTTTTGTTTCATAGGGAAAATGAGCACATCGTGTCC
>JAGDYV010000292.1:0-4041 GCA_049116495.1 Hyphomicrobiaceae bacterium
CGAGGCGATCGAAGCCGGCCGCGATGCCGTCGGCGACGACATCCTGCTGACCACCGACGTCAACTGCAGCTGGTCACTGGAAGAAGCGGTTGAGATCATGCCGCACATGAAGCGGCTCAATCTGTTCTGGGTCGAGGAGCCGACCTTCCCGCCGGACGACGAGAACACGCTGGCGGCGTTGCAGGAAAAGTTCGGCGTCGCGATTGCCAGCGGCGAGAATGCCTGCACGCATGTCGAGTTCGCGCGCACGATCCCGAAAATCCAATTCTGCCAGCCAAGCGTCACCAAGGTCGGCGGTATCAGCGAGTTCATGGCGATCTGCTATCAGGCGACGGCAGCGGAAAAGGTGCTGATGCCGCACGCCCCGTATTTCGGTCCCGGCTTCTGGGCAACGGCGCAGATCATGGCAGCGCAACCGGTTTGCGGTTTGTTCGAGCACCTCTACATCGAGCCCGAAGCCTATCTCGATGCGTCCATTCCGCTGCCGAAGGATGGCACCGTCACCGTCCCCGACAAACCCGGCCTCGGCTTCGAACCGGACCCGGCGGTATTGGAAAAGTACCGCGTCTGATTTTTCCCCGGCTCCGCGAACCGATGTACATTGTCTCTGACACGGAACAGTATGTTCCCGGATAGTGGCCTTTTCCTCCGTCCGGGTCAGCGTATGGTCGTGGCACGCAGTATTTAGCCGACCAGCGATCCCGCCGGCCGACCGCGAGGAGCAGTCATGACCGAGACCAAAAAAGCCCGCGCCGTCGGCATCAATCATGTCGCTCTGGAAGTCGGTGATATCGACCAGGCCTTGGAATTCTATGGTCAGTTCATGGAGTTCAACCTGCGTGGCAAAAGCGAGAACATGGCCTTCATCGACTTGGGCGATCAGTTCATCGCACTATCAAAAGTAGACCGTCAGCCACGCGACGACGCCCGTCATTTCGGCCTCGTCGTCGATGACAAAGATGCGGTCCGCCGCACCATCGAGGAACTTGGCATCGAGATCGTGTCGGAACGCTTTCTGGATTTCTATGATCCCTGGGGCAACCGCATCGAGGTCGTTGGCTATCAGGGCATCCAGTTCAGCAAGGCCGGCCACGTTCTACACGGAATGGGCATGAGCGAGCTCGGCAAGACCGACGCAGCACTAAAAGAACTTAGCGACAAAGGCATGGCGCCCAAATAATGCCCGGCGTCCTCGTGTTCTGGATTGAGCACTTGATTCCGGGTGGAAGTCGGGTCGTATTCGTGAACCCAGAATGGAATCAGAAAGTTGACGAGTGTTCCTGCGGAGACGCCTGGGCACCAAACGTCGGAGTCGGAACACTCGTTATCCGCACCCGCTTGAACAACGCCTAAACTAGGCCGTGGACTAGTCTCGCTTCTCAACCCGGCGCCTCAGCGCCACGGCATCAGCGAGTTCAACATCCAACATACTTGCAACGAGGTTTACAGCTGCACGTTCATCGTGATCGATGTTATCGTCGGCATGGCTGATTTCCCAGAGCAGGCGGACCACTTCCAAACGGCCGTCGCGATCCAGATTCTGGTGCAGTACCCAGGTAAACTTGTGCAGATCTCCGGCGTCGGCCACGCGCTGCTCGGCATCATCAATCAGCGCGCCAACGTCTTCCGGCGGCAGGCTATATCGATCCGCAAGCACGGCCCGCAACTTCGAATCCTCGACATCCGACCTGTGACCATCCGCATTGGCGCAATGCACCAACAGCGCGGCACAGGCAATCTGGACCTCTTCCGCACTGAGCCCGGTCGGTTTCTGGTCACCCAGCACATCGTCGATCAGCGATTTGAAATGCTTCAGCATGCGTTCTCACAAATCAGTGCGGTTCGGACAAGCTCAGGTCTCAGCCCATTCGCCAACGCGACCAAGAAACCCAAGACACTTCTCCAGTTCCGCAATTTCAATCCATTCGTTCGCAGTGTGCGCCTGCGCGATATCGCCCGGTCCGCACACCACGCTCAGCGCCCCGACTTGATGGAACAAACTCGCCTCGGTCGCATAGCTCACGGCAAACGTCTCGTTTTGTCCGGCAAGCTTCAACGCCAACGACAGCACATCCGACTCCGGATCGGCCGCAAAGGCCGGCACATCATTGGTTCGGGCAATTTTGATATCAGCCTCGGGCGCAATCTCACGCATAGCCGGCAGCAACTCTTCCGCCTTCGCGCGAATTCGCGCCTCGATCGCGTCCGGATCGATGCCGGGCATTGCCCGGATTTCCCAGCCAAACCAGGTCGTCTCCGGCACAATATTACTGGCATTACCGCCTTTGATTTCCGTCACCTGCAACGTTGTATAGGGCGGTGTGAACCGCTCATCCCGCGGCCCGTTCATCAATTCACGCTCAATCTTGCCAAGCTCAACGATCAATTCGCCTGCCACCGCAATACTGTTGACGCCAAGCGGCGCCATGCTCGAGTGCGCCGGCCGGCCGGTGATATCCACACTCCAACGCACCGGCCCCTTATGCGCATCAACCACCGACATATTGGTCGGCTCACCAACGACGACCATACGTGGCTTGATCAGCTTGTCGCCCATCTCGGCAATCATCGGACGCACGCCGGTACAGCCGACTTCCTCGTCATAGCTGAACACAATGTGGATCGGCGTCTTGAGCTTGCGCGCTTTGAAATCGGGTACTTTTGCCATCACGCAGGCAACGAACCCCTTCATGTCGCACGAACCACGACCGTACAATTTGCTACCTTTTTCAACCAGTTCGAACGGGTTGGTATCCCAGTCCTGACCGTCAACCGGGACGACATCCGTGTGCGCCGAAAGACCAATGCCGCTGACGTCCTGCGGCCCGATCGTCGCAAACAGCGAGCTCCAGTTGCCTGTTTCATCGGGAACCCGCGTACTTTCAACGCCGTGCTGCTTCAAATAGTCTTCGATGAAGTCAATAATTGGCAGGTTCGAATTCCGACTGGTCGTATCAAACGACACCAGCTTCGAAAGCAGCCCTTTGGTCTCGTCAAGAAGCGCAGGCGATGGGTTTGTCATAGGCGTCTTTCAGTTAAGCATGGACCGCGGCCGGGCCCTCATAAAAGTGGCGGCATTATGCGCTCAAGGGAAGAATATGCCCCGAACGCCATACGAAGAATCTACAACCAGCTTTCAATTCAAGCGAGGCAGCGCATCAATGAGCTAATTCATCGTTCGTCGACCCTCGGGACTGTCGAGCGAAAACGCCGGTATCTCGACGTCAAACGCTTCCCCTTCGGCATCTACCATCCCGTAATGGCCAACCATAACACCGCTCGGCTCGTTGAGTGGGCATCCGGACGTGTAAGTGAAACTTTCACCTGGCTTAAGCAGTGGCGTCTCGCCAACCACGCCGGGGCCGCGCACTTCCTCGACCCGCCCTTTGGCATCCGTGATCTGCCAATAGCGCGTCTTAAGCTGCGCGGCCAATTTGCCTTCGTTTTCGATCACAACAGTATACGCCCAAAAGTAGCGTTCATCATCTTCCTCATGCTCAAGAAATTGTGGCGTCACGCTCACCTTGATTCCGCGCGTTGTGGCTTCGTACATAACTATTCTCTCGGATTGGATGATCGGCCATATCTAACCCATTTTAGATCGGTACACCACGCGACTTCTGCAAGCTTTTCAAATGGCAACGGCGCGGCAAGTTCTGCCGCGCCGTTAAGGTCTCTGTTGTCGTACCTTGTATTACTCTTCGCGGAACGTGAGCGCCATCTGGTCGGCCAGAGGCTGGGTAAGATACGTAATCACACGGCGCTTCTTGCCTTGAATGAAGACTTCTGCTGGCAGACCGGGCGTCAGCTGCTTTTTGCCAAGCTTGACCAACTCGGTCGCTTTGATAGCAATCTTGGCGCTGAAGAAGCTCTGTCCGGTTTTTTCATCCTGCGTCTCATCAGGAGAAATCCCCGTAACTGTTGCTTCCAGTTCCGGCGTTACGCGCTGCTTGAAGGCACTGATGCGTACCAAAGCTTTTTGCCCGATATAGACCTGATCGATCTCGTGTGTCTGGATCTTGGCCGAAACCAGCAGCAGTT
>JAGDYV010000293.1:0-3376 GCA_049116495.1 Hyphomicrobiaceae bacterium
TCTTCATGCTCGATTTCCAGGCCGCGCGCTGGACGATGAAGGGTGAAGTCGCCGGGCAGGCGGGCAATGATCACCCGACCTCGGTGCCAACCGGTGTGTTTGCGACATCGGATGGCCATATTAATATCGCGGCGGCGGGTGGCGCGACGTGGGAGCGATGCTGCCAAACCATCGGCAAGCCCGAATTGCTGACTGATCCCAGGTTCGCGACCGGCCAGGCGCGATCAGACAACCGTGCGGAACTGAGAGAAGCGATCGAATCCGTGATCCGGACGCAGACCAAAGCGCACTGGATCGAGACGATGATGAAGGCCGGGGTGCCGTGCGGCGCGATCAATTCGATCGATGAGACGTTTGCCGAGCCGCAGGTTCAGCATCTTGCCATGGCGAAACCGGTCAATCATCCAAAACTCGGTGCGTTCGATATCGTTCGCCAACCGATCAACATGACGAGCGCGCCGCAACCGGACCAGCTGAAACCGGCACCGGACCCCGGGCAGCACACGGACGAAGTTCTGCAAAGTCTCGGCTATGACGCTGCCGCCATTGCCGCGCTACGCGAACGCGGACTTGTCTGAAGGGCTCTAGAACTCCCAGTGTACCAACGGCGCGCCCTTGATGGGCGACCGGAAGGTTTGAATGCCATCGCCGGCAAGCGAACCCATATAGACCGTGTGCAAGTCCGGTCCACCAAAGCCGATGCTGGCGATGTTTGCGAGCGGGCGCCTGCTGCCGACTTCAATCAGGTCTCGCATCGGTGCGCCGCTATCGAACACCCGTGCGACGTTGGCCATTTCGTCTGCGTCGGCATCTTCCACGACAATGCTTTGTGTGCCATCTGACGCAACATGAATGATCCGATTGCTCGCAACGCTGACCAGCCACACGCCGCCTTCCGCGTCAAACGTAAAGCCATCAGGGAACGTGGCCGGTGGATAGTTGGCAACCGTCTCACGGGGGCCGAGCGAGGCATCGGCTCTGATCGCAAAACGCGATGTCCGCTGTGCTATCGTTTCGTTGACGTAAAGCCATTGGCCGGTTGGGTCGACGATTGCCTCGTTGGTGAAGCCAAGACCGTCAGCAACAACGCGCGTACCCCTGTCGTCGTGCACGGCGATGAAACCGTCGGCTTGGCCCTTCTTGAATGCGGGGTGGCGCGGCACGGCACGAGTCGAGACCGTTATCCAGATGCGATCTGCCTGATCCAGTCCAATAAAATTAACCGGTGGTAGCGGTTCGCCATCGGCCTCGGAGATGAACTGATCCGCACTACCGTCGGGTTTAATCCGCCAGACACCGGCAGAGTCGGCGAGGTTGGCGACGAGCACGTCCCGGTTCGGCATCAGGGCAATACCGTTGGGCAAAAAGTCACTTGGAGTGCCACGTGCCTTGATGAAGGTATGGCTGCCGTCAGGCTTAACGATGTTGTAGCCGCCGCGGCTGTCAGAGCAGAATAGATCACCGCTCTTGGTGGCTAACACACACTCAGGCCGCTGCATGCCGCTACCGATCGTGGTGATATCCGACGGAGAAAGCTTGAACATGGCGTCAATCCTGTGTTGTGCGAGATCGCGCCCGGCCGGCGGCGATTCGCTCGCGATGCAGCGTATAAAGACCTGCAGCGATGACAATCACCGAGCCGATAATCGTGCCGCTGCTCGGAATCTCACCGAACACCAGATACCCCAGGATCATTGCCCATAACACGACGCTATAGCGAAACGGTGCAACGGCTGAAATCTCGCCCGTGCGCATCGCCTCGATCAGGCTGTAGTACCCGACCAGCACCAATGCGGATGCGCCGGCCAGCTGTGCAACGGCGTAAAGTGACGGGGGGAGCCAGTTCTCGATGACGCCGAGCGCGAAACCAGACAGCATCGTGACGACGGCGGTGATAAACGTAATCGCCAGGGACGGCGTCGTCTTGGCGATGAAACGCGTCGAGAGATCTCGCGCGGTCACGCAGAAAACCGTTGCGATCGCAAACAGATACCAAATCGAGAAATCTGTCGTGCCCGGCTGGATAATAAAGAGTACGCCGTTCAGTCCAACGGCCGACGCCGTCCAGCGCCGCCAACCGACCGGCTCGCGTAAAATCAGTGCCGCCGCAGCCGTAATGGTGAGCGGGACGACCTGCAGCACACCGGAAACGCTGGCCATCGGCAACCGAAAGAGCGCTGTCATGAACGTCAGGACGGCTCCAATTTCTGCGACATTGCGGATGAAAATTGGCCAGGAATACAGTCTGAACGCGGTTGCTAGCCCGCAACTGGCGGCGACGATCGGTAACATGATCAGGCACGAGAAAACGCCGCGAATGGCAATCATCTGGCCAAGCGGCAGTTCACTGGAGGTTGCCTTCATCAAGCTATCGCTGCACACAAATGCGCCCATCGCGGTCACCATGTAGGCCATGGCACGCAGGTTTGCATTGGCTAGCGGTGGGGGTGTGGGGGTTGCCACGCCGAGCGCGGTTGGCTGGTTCATCCCGCCGTATCGGCAAGCGCGCGCGCAACGATCGCGTCGACATGCACAGCTGCGCTGTCGACGATGGGATGATCGAAGCTGTTGACGTCGTATACGAGGTTCAGATCCGTGCCGCCCAGCAGCACCGCTTCGGCGCCTTGGTTGCTGACAAGCGCGTCTCCCGCTGCCAGCAATCGCGACCGTTGCTCAGGTGTCGCCGTGCCAGCAATTGCTACGGCAACATAATCATCGTTGACCTGGGATAGGTCATCGCCGACAGGTGCGACGGGTTCCAAGTTGCGCAATGCACCATAGAGATGCGTTTCCATCACGACGCGGGTGCCGAGAACACCGACCCTTCGCAGGCCGGCCTGATCGAGATAGTTCGCGACAGATGTCGGCCCGTCGATCAGCGGCAAAGGGGATTGAGCGGCAAACTCTTTGGCACAGAAGTGCCCGCCCATGGACGAAATCACGACGGCCTCGGCGCCGGCAGCTGCGAGTTGCCCGGTTACGCGGGTGAATTCTGCCGCCTGTTCGTCGTTGCGGCCGGCAGCGGCGTTGCGCGATAGGGTGACGGCGCTGGTATGCCCGATCGTCAGATTGAGAGATGCTCCGGCTGCCGCGAACGCGCGCGTGATGCGCTCGTAATAGAAAACCGTTGCAGCCGGGCCGATGCCGCCAATCAATCCGATGTGCATCGGCTATCCGTCCTCGGTCTATCCGCCCGTCACACTCATGTGGCGTGATACGGATGGTTTGTTCGAGCGGCGATCGATAATGAAGTCATGACCCTTCGGCTTACGGCCGATGGCTTCATCGATTGCCGACCCAATGACGGCTGGATCATCACTCGCCCGTAGCGGTGCCCGCAGGTCTGCGGCATCCTCCTGGCCGAGGCACATGTAGA
>JAGDYV010000294.1:0-884 GCA_049116495.1 Hyphomicrobiaceae bacterium
ACGTGCTCCTGCAGGTGCTCGACGACGGTCGCCTGACCGACGGTCAGGGCCGTACCGTCGACTTCCGCAACACCTTGATCATCATGACGTCGAACGTCGGCGCCGAGATGCTGGTTGCCCAAAAGGACGGTGAAGCGGTTGGTGAGCTGCGCGATTATGTGCTTGCCGAGCTGCGCACCAAGTTCCGGCCGGAATTCCTTAACCGGCTCGACGACATCGTTCTGTTCGAGCGTCTCAAGCGCGATCAGATGACGGCGATCGTCGACATCCAGCTCAAGCGTTTGGAGGCTCTGCTGGCTGACCGTAAGATCGAGCTGCTCCTCGACCAGGCCGCCAAGGACTGGTTGGCGCAGCGCGGCTACGAGCCGGCCTACGGCGCGCGTCCCTTGAAGCGCGTCATCCAGCGCTTCGTCCAGGACCCGCTCGCCGAGATGATCCTCGGCGGCGCCATCAAGGACGGCGAAACCGTCAACGTCACGGCCGGCACCGACGGCCTCGTCATCAACGGCGAAGCGGTCCGCGACGCAGCGTAGGCGTCGGCGACCAACCAAATTTCAAGGCAAGGGGCGGATCGCTGATCCGCCCTTCATTTTGTTGCCGGCCGTGGCGCGCGATCTCCGAGGGTGTCATCCTTTGGCTCGCCCGATTTTGCTTTCTGTCCATCGAAGCAAATGCTCTTGCGGCTGCATTTTCAGTTACAGCTGGTTCCAAGGACACGAGCAGACGATTCACGTTGATGATTTACTGATGCTTCGACATCCCTACGGCGCGAAAGACCTGCTCCGTCAGGTGCACCACGGCTGGCCGCCCCCATCGTCGTCATTCCGTCCGTCGTCCACTACCGTTCGAAAGAATTTACCACCTCCTGCGACAACCTCCGATTT
>JAGDYV010000295.1:0-2109 GCA_049116495.1 Hyphomicrobiaceae bacterium
CCGCCGCCATTGCAAACACACCCGGATCGCCGGACGACACCACCACGACGTTTTTGCCTTCAGCGGCCAACTTCAGAGCCAACTGCGCACGCTCGATCTCGACCCGATTGTCGCTGGCATGCAGCGTCAGCCCATCCCGCTCGGCAATCCGTGCGACATACGGGATATAGCCAATGACATCGGTCGCCTGCTCCAATGCCGTCGAAACCTCGGGCGTCACCAGTGCCTCATCGCCCGGACCGAGACCGGCAATCGCAAGCCACCCGGTCATGGCCGGCGCCCTTTGCCCGGCACGAGGATGATCGAGAAATACGGGACCGCGTCGCCATCGACATCGGACAACGCGTGCACCTTCTGGTTCGGCATCGTCGCATACTCGACCAAGAACGCTTCACCGTGTTTCCCGGCATTCTTCAGGGCACGGCAGACCTTTTCGAGATGCCGCCCAATCTTCATCACGACGAGCGCGTCGGTTTCGGCCATCCGGCGCTGCAATTCGGCTTCGGGCAACGTCCCCATCAAAACCGTGAGAACATCATCCCCCCACGTGAACGGCATGCCCACCGCCGTCCAGGCACCGGACATGCCGGTCGTCGCTGGAACCACCTCGACGGGAGCACGCTCGGCCAGCCGCGTATGCAGGTGCATAAATGAACCATAGAAAAACGGATCGCCTTCGCACAGCACAACGACGTCATCGCCACCTTCGCTCACTGCGACTAGACGCGCTGCACACTCCGCATAGAATTTCGCAAGCACCTGATTGTAACGCGGATCCGAAAATGGGATCTCCGTCGTCACCGGGTATTCCATCGGGCATTCCTGCACATCGGGATGCAACAGCCCTTCAACAATCCGCCGCGCCTGACCGGGCCGGCCCTTTTTGCGGAAATAGGCAACGAAGCGGGCATTTCGAACCAAGCGATCCGCGCGGACGCTCATCAAATCCGGCTCGCCCGGGCCAAGCCCGACGCCATAGATTTTTCCCATACTCATTCTCCGCGACTCGCAATCGCGTTAATGGCCGCAACCGTAATAGCGCTGCCACCAAGACGCCCCTCGACGATGCAGCAAGGCACCGGTTGTTCCTGCCAAAGCGCCTCCTTCGATTCGGCCGCGCCAACGAACCCGACCGGGCAACCGATGATGGCAGCCGGTCGCGGACACGTCGGGTCTGCCAGCATGTTCAACAGATGAAACAAGGCCGTCGGCGCATTGCCAACGGCAACCAAAGCACCCGCGAGATGCGGGCGCCAAAGTTCCAGCGCCGCGGCCGAGCGTGTATTGGACATCGCGGCTGCGCGCGCATGAATGCCGGGTGCATGCAGCGTGCAGATCACGTCGTTGTCGACTGGCAGTCGCGCCCGGGTAACACCTTCCGAGACCATGCGGGCATCGCACAGGATTGGTGCCCCCCCGGCCAGCGCCGTACGCGCCGCCGCGGCGAAGCCGGGCGAGAAGCGGATCGACGATGCCAAATCCACCATGCCGGCTGCATGGATCATGCGAACGGCAATCGGTTCTTCGTCCGCCGAGAAACATTCGAGATCAGCCTCTGCGCGGATCATCGCGAAGGATTGCGCATAGATTGCCGCACCATCCGTGATATATTGATGGGGCATCAGACCCTTCCTAACCGTGCGCGGACGTCGGCCGGGCTCAATCCGGTCTCTTCCGGCAAATCCCAGGCGCAACCATCGCGCACCATGTCAAATCTTCCTTCCCGGCCAACGAGCGCGATCGCCGCACTCGACGGGTGCGCGCAGCCTTTCGTGCAGCCGGAAACATGCAACGCGCCGGTCATAGTACTGGCGATATCGCGCGCGAGTTGGCGCGTGTCGACGGTCGACGACAGGCAATACGGAGCGCCAGGGCAGGCCGCAATGTCGAGCAGTGGATCAGCCGGGTCAGCAATGAACGTGTCACTCTCCACAGCCTGGCCGCCTTCGAGAACAAACAAGCGCCAAGGTGTCGTGCGCAAGGCATCTGCGCCGCTTGAGCGAACGATGGCCATCAGGTTCGTCGCCGTCATACTGCCAAACGGGACTCCGTAAACCGGCCCCAGAGACGATGACCCGGGCACCAATTGGGGCGCCGCCGTTGCAGGCG
>JAGDYV010000296.1:0-1580 GCA_049116495.1 Hyphomicrobiaceae bacterium
GCTACACCGATTACACCGATCACGACTATTGCCATCAGAAAGCGTTGGAAACCTACGGCCACGAGTACGGCATGCATTTCCCGCATTTCGAATGGCCTGCCGGGCGCAACAAGAAACATTCTCCCATCCACGACAAGCTGAAATTGCTCGGCGCACAGTTCGGCGCGGTCAACGGCTGGGAGCGCGCGACTTGGTTCGCCAGGGATGGCGACGACACGTCCGACGCGGCCGCCCAGACCTGGGAGCGCGATGGGCCGTGGGAGAAACGCGTGCGCGAAGAGTGCGAGGCGGTCCGCGATGGCGTCGGCGTGCTCGACCTGTGCGGCTTCTCACGCTTCGAACTGAGCGGTGACGGCGCAGCGGCGTGGCTGCGCACGCAGATCACCGGCGCCCTGCCGCGTGTCGGCCGCATGGGCCTTGGTTACTTTGCCGATGACAAAGGCCGCATCGTCACCGAAATGTCGATCATGCGTACTGGCGACGATCAGTTGACGCTGATAACCGCGGCGGCGGCACAGTGGCACGATTTCGAAGTGCTCTCGCGTGTCCTGCCCGAAGGCCTGTCACTCGTCGATCGGACAAACGAGTTCAGCACGCTGGTTGTGACGGGCCCGAAGTCGCGCGAACTGTTCGGCAAGATATCGGATGCCGATCTCTCGCTGCCCTGGCTGACGCACCAAGAAGCACAGGTCGCCGGCCGACCGGCCCGTCTCGCCCGGGTATCGTTTGCCGGCGAACTCGGCTGGGAGGTCCATGCAGATGTCGAGCACATTCCGGCAGTGTATGATGCCGTACTTGAGGCCGATGCACGTCCGTACGGCATGTACGCCATGAACGCGCTGCGCCTCGAGAAAGGCTATCGTGCCTGGAAGGGCGATCTCTCGACCGACTACACCATGTTGCAAGGCGGTCTGGACCGGTTCATCAAGTGGGACAAGCCGGATTTCGTTGGCAAGCAAGCCCTCCTCGCAGAACAACAGAAGGGCGCGACCAAGCGGTTTGCAACGTTCATCGTTGACACCGAGCGCAGTGATGCACCGTATATGTCGACGATCTGGCATGGCGGCGACGTCGTCGGTGAAACAACTTCAGGCGGCTACGGCTACCGTGTCGATGCCTCGATTGCCTTAGGTGTCGTACGCGCCGACTTGGCCGTTCCTGGGACCGAGCTTGAAATCGAGATCTACGGCAAGCGCTGCAAGGCGCGGGTCCAGGAAGATCAACCATTGTGGGATCCAGCGAACGAGAGACTGCGGGCATGAGCAAGACACCTCCTTCACACGCACGTGCGGTTATCGTTGGCGGCGGCATTGCCGGCTGCTCCGTCGCCTACCATCTGGCCAAGCTTGGCTGGAAGGACATCGTCCTGCTCGAAGCCAATCAGCTGACGTGCGGCACGACATGGCATGCCGCCGGTCTGATCGCGCAGTTGCGCGCGACCAAGAACATGACTCGCCTCGCCAAGTACAGCCAGGAACTCTACGGCGATTTGGAAGCCGAGACCGACATGGCGACGGGCTTTCGCCGCTGCGGATCGATCACCGTTGCCTTGACCGAGGAGCGCAAGGAAGAAATCTACC
>JAGDYV010000297.1:0-446 GCA_049116495.1 Hyphomicrobiaceae bacterium
CTGTGTCACCGGCAAGCCGCTGCATGCCGGCGGCATCGCCGGCCGTACCGAGGCGACGGGGCGCGGCGTGCAATATGCGCTGCGGGAATTCTTTCGCAATCCGGAAGACGTTGCGACCGCCAACCTGTCTGGATCGCTGGAAGGTAAGAAGGTTGTCGTGCAGGGGCTCGGCAACGTTGGCTATCACGCCGCCAAATTTCTTGAAGAAGAAGACGGTTGCATTATCGTCGGGATCATTGAACGCGATGGTGCGTTGGTCAGCGACCGTGGTTTATCGGTCGAGGCCGTCAAGCAGCATGTTGCCGAAACCGGCGGCGTCAAGGGTTTCCCAGGCGCTGACTATGTCGCCGACGGGCCATCCGTTCTTGAGCATGACTGCGATGTGCTCGTGCCGGCGGCGCTGGAGCGCGTCATCAACTTGACGAATGCCGACCGCATCAAAGCGC
>JAGDYV010000298.1:0-522 GCA_049116495.1 Hyphomicrobiaceae bacterium
ACCCGTTCATCGTCAATGATCCGGGGGAAGCGGCGCAGGCCAAACGACGAATTGGGGCGGTTACGCTGGGTCACATCCCGCCACCCCTCTTGCGCAGCCGCACATCCGATCACCTCGTAAGACTGGAAGGTTTGTTGGACGAGTTCTCCAACGCTGATGGCCTTGATCCGAAACGCCGAGATCGTCTGCAGGAGGAAATCCGCAACGAAGCGCGTGCGCAGGGCGTTGAAGCAGACCTTGGTCTTGATGCAGCGGATTGTCCGTTTGACGCAATCACGCGCATTGACCGCTTCGTGTGCGACATCAAGGAAAGTCAATTCGGTGACGGCTTGCACATCTACGGTCGTGGAACGCCGGCCGCCGAGGCTCCCTTTGATATTAGCACATCGGTTACGTCTGAGCGAGACCAGCTTCTTGCGGCATTGGCCGGCCGACGCGTTGAAGCGGGACCATCTGGATCGCCGTTCCGTGGTCGTTGCGATGTCCTGCCGACCGGTCGTAATCTCTACACGACGGATCCGC
>JAGDYV010000298.1:562-2167 GCA_049116495.1 Hyphomicrobiaceae bacterium
CATGGTGCCGACGCGCGCAGCCTACGCCCAAGGCGCCAAACTCGCTGAAGAACTTCTGCGTCGCCATTTGCAAGACGAAGGCGAATATCCGAAAGGCCTGGTTGTTGATCTTTGGGGATCCGCGACAATGCGGACCGCCGGCGAAGAGTTTGCCATGGCGTTGAATTTGATTGGCGTAAAGCCGATCTGGGATGGCGACTCTAACCGCGTTTCCGGCATCGAGGTATTGCCACCGGCGTTAATGGAGCATCCGCGTATCGATGTGACGTTGCGGGTTTCTGGCCTGTTTCGCGATGTATTTCCGGCGTTGTCGACACTTTTTGCGAAAGCTATCCGCACTCTGGCTGCTCGTGATGAGGATGCTGACTGGAATCCCTACGTCAAGCGCGGCGTCGTCGGCGCGAGAGTTTATGGTCCGGCGCCGGGCAGTTACGGGCTTGGCCTCGGGGCGACGATTGAAGCGTATTCCGAGGCAACGCGCGCAGACGCCGGAGAGGCGTGGCTGGCGGCCAGTTCCTTTGCGCTCGATGGAGAAACCGTGTCTATTGACCGTGAAGGCATTCGAGAACGTGTGGCCGGCGCGGATGTTTTCGTTCATCTCCAGGACTTGCCCGAGACCGATATTCTGCTGGCGTCGGATTATGCTGCGCACCAAGCCGGTTTTGCGGCAGCGCAATCCGTTACGGGTGGATCCTCGGCCAACTATCACGTCGATAACACCGACCCGAACGCGCCGCGCGCGCGATTGCTCAAGGAGGAAATTGCGCGCGTCGTCTATGCGCGCGCTGCGAACCCTGATTGGGCGGCGGGCATGATGCGGCACGGCTATCGCGGCGCTGCCGAGATGGCTGCGACGCTCGAACATCTCGCAACGTTTGCCCATTTGGCCAATGTCGTCGAGCCGCATTTGTTTGATCGCTACTATGACGCGACGCTTGGTAATGATGCGGTTCATGCATTCCTCAATGAGGCGAACGTCAAGGCGTTGCAGGCGATGGAGGAACGCTTTGCAGCGCTCCATGCGGCCGGGCTTTGGCGTACCAGAAGCAATTCGATATTGGCCGGTCTTGATCGGCTGCCATCGCCGGTGCATTCATGAATCGCCCTGCTGCAAAAGGTTGGTGCCCCGGTGCTTTGCGCCCGATGATGTCAGGCGACGGCCTGCTCGTGCGCGTTCGCCCGAGACTGGGACGCTTAACGGTGGAAGAAATCGAGGCTCTGTGCGCGACAGCGAATGCGCATGGCAGTGGTGTGATTGACCTCACCAGTCGCGGTAACATCCAGGTTCGCGGTGTATCGGAGCAAACATACGATCGACTGCTTGTGGACCTGGAATCTGCAAAGCTGATCGATCAGAGTGCGGCGGACGAAGAGCGCAACAACATTATCACGTCGCCTCTCTGGCAAACGGGCGATGATACGGAGCGCGTGGCCGTAGAACTTGGTGCGCGCCTTAGCGAATTGCCAGACCTGCCCTCAAAATTCGGATTTGCAATTGATGCCGGCGTCTTGCCGATGCTTTCGGCGGCGTCAGCTGACATTCGCGTTGAACGCGGTGTGTCAGGCGAACTGATCGTGCGACCGGATGGCGTCGCAGTTGGCGGC
>JAGDYV010000299.1:0-2132 GCA_049116495.1 Hyphomicrobiaceae bacterium
ACAAGCACATCGAAGTGATTGTTCGCCAGATGCTCCAGAAGGTCGAAGTCACCGACGTTGGTGAGACGTCCTTCATCAAGGGCGAACAGATCGACCGGATCGAGTTTGAGGAAAAGAACGCTGCATTCGAAGCAGAAGGGTTGCGCCCGGCTACGGTCATTCCGGTTCTGCTTGGGATCACGAAAGCCTCATTGCAGACCAAGTCCTTCATTTCGGCGGCCTCGTTCCAGGAAACGACCCGTGTCCTTACGGACGCGGCCGTTAACGGCAAGGTCGACACGCTCGAAGGCCTCAAGGAAAACGTTATCGTTGGCCGTCTGATCCCGGCCGGCACCGGTGGCATGCTGCGGCGTGTTCGCAAGATCGCAGCCAAGCGTGATGAACTGATCGCCAAGGAAAATGCGCGCGCGGCGACGGAGCAGTCGCTGGAAAGCCCGCAACCCGTCAGCGATCCGCAATCCGGAGAAGCTGCCGAGTAGCAAATTGGGGCGCGGCGAAACCGCCGCGCCCTTGGTCTGACGTGGGGTGCTGGCGCAGAATTTCCGCCATCTGGCAAATTAATTGTGCGGCGCGGGAGTAAAAACACACTTTTTTGGCATTCAGCCGCTTTAACGCTGTTGACCGTTATCAAAGCTGTGTATATGTTCCGCCCACTCATACGGTAGGTCGTAGGCCGGAGCATGCTGCGGTGCAGCGCTACACCCTAAACACTACCGTCAGATACAAAGATACATCACTGGCGACGATCGCTTTTTCGGGAGCGATCCTCTGTCATCGGCTGGGACGGCGGTTTTCGCTGCCCCGGTTCAAACGTTTTTGAGATGTCGTTCGCGCGGTTTGCGCGCGGTGCATCGCTTGGGTCGCCAATCGGCGATCTAGGGAAACCAGGAAATCTAGGCTGCTGCGGCAGCCTTGGTCAGAACAGCCCGGCTACGATTGTAGCCCAGGTGGGAATAGCATATGCCGACGATTCAGCAGTTGATCCGTAAGCCGCGCAAAAAGCAGATCAAGCGCAACAAAGTGCCGGCGATGGAAGCATGCCCGCAAAAGCGCGGCGTGTGCACGCGGGTCTATACGACAACTCCGAAAAAGCCGAACTCGGCGTTGCGAAAAGTGGCCAAGATCCGGTTGACCAATGGCTTTGAAGTCATCGGCTATATCCCGGGAGAGGGGCACAATCTGCAGGAGCACTCCGTGGTCCTTATTCGTGGCGGCCGCGTCAAGGACTTGCCGGGCGTGCGTTACCACATCATTCGTGGCGTGCTGGATACGCAAGGCGTCGCAGCCCGTCGTCAGCGCCGTTCAAAGTACGGTGCCAAACGCCCGAAATAGTCCAACTGTCTCGTTTGGGGCGGTTTGTCCCCGGCGACACGTTTTACACCAACGGACCATTGTGCCGCCAGATATCGGCAGATGGTCGTGAAGCCAGAATAAGGGGCAGGCGTCATGTCACGTCGGCATAGAGCTGAAAAGCGCGAAATCAACCCGGACCCGAAGTATCATGATTTGATACTGTCGAAGTTCATGAACGCGATTATGCGTGCGGGCAAAAAGAGTACGGCCGAAGGCATCGTCTACGGCGCCCTTGATCGCGTTGAGGAGCGGGCCAAGCAGGACCCGATCCAGATGTTCCATCAGGCACTGGAAAATGTCATGCCGGCCGTGGAAGTGCGTTCCCGCCGTGTCGGTGGGGCAACCTATCAGGTGCCCGTCGAAGTGCGTGCTGAGCGGCGACAGGCGTTGGCCATTCGCTGGATTATTACGGCGGCGCGGGCACGCAATGAAAACACGATGGTTGATCGCCTTTCCGGCGAACTTCTCGATGCAGCGAACAGCCGCGGGACAGCGGTCAAGAAGCGTGAAGACACGCACAAAATGGCAGACGCCAACCGGGCGTTCTCTCATTATCGTTGGTAACTTGGGCGTTGGATCGCAGCTTTAGCGCGACTAGAACTGATAGGCACCTGTCATGGCTCGTGAATACGAACTCCGCGATTATCGCAACTTTGGCATCATGGCACACATCGATGCGGGAAAGACGACGACGACGGAGCGGATTCTTTATTACACCGGCAAAAGCCACAAAATCGGTGAGGTGCATGATGGCGCCGCGACGATGGACTGGATGGAGC
>JAGDYV010000300.1:0-484 GCA_049116495.1 Hyphomicrobiaceae bacterium
CCATTGTTGGCGATGATGCCAACCGGCATGCCGTGGATATGTGCGAACCCGCACACCAGGGTGGCGCCGAAGCGGGCCTTGAATTCATCGAAACGCGAGCCGTCGACGAGGCGGGCGATGACCTCGCGGACATCGTAGGGTGTTTTGAACTGCCGCGGGATGATGCCCATGATCTCGCTGGGGTCGTAGAGCGGGTCCTCGACCGGTTCGAGGCGGACGTCAGGCTGCTTGGTATAGTTGGTTCCGGCAATCGCCTGGCGGGCAAGGGCGAGCGCGTGGGCATCGTCATCGGCGAGGTGATCGGCAACGCCGGAGAGCCGGGTGTGAACGTCGCCGCCGCCAAGGTCTTCGGCCGAGACAACTTCGCCAATGGCGGCCTTTACCAGCGGCGGGCCGGCGAGGAAGATAGTGCCCTGTTCGCGCACGATAATGGCCTGGTCCGACATCGCCGGGACATAGGCGCCGCCGGCCGTGCACGAGCCCA
>JAGDYV010000301.1:0-531 GCA_049116495.1 Hyphomicrobiaceae bacterium
ACTCGGCGGCTGCCGGCGCGGCACATTTGGCCATCCGTTCCGCTTTCAGCCGCTCGGCGATCAGGAACGCCAGTTCAAGCGCTTGATCCGCATTGAGCCGCGGATCACAGTGCGTGTGATAGCGGTCCTGCAGGTCCTCTTCCGTGATCGCCCGCGCCCCACCGGTACACTCCGTCACGTTCTGGCCGGTCATTTCGACGTGGACGCCGCCCGGGTGCGTGCCTTCGGCGGCATGCACATCGAAAAACGTTTCGACTTCCTTCAGGATGCGATCGAACGGCCGCGTCTTATAGCCCGTGTTGGAACTCAGGGTATTGCCGTGCATCGGATCGCACGACCACACCACCTTGCGGCCTTCCGCCTTGATCTTGCGCACCAGTTTGGGCAGGCCGTCACCGACTTTGCTGTCGCCGAACCGCGCGATCAGCGTTATCCGGCCCGCTTCGTTTTCCGGGTTCAGAATATCGATCAACCGGATCAACTCATCAGGATCGAGCGAGGGGCCGCACTTCACGCCGAGCGGGTTCTGCA
>JAGDYV010000302.1:0-485 GCA_049116495.1 Hyphomicrobiaceae bacterium
ACTCTTCGGCCTTTTGAGCCATCAGACCGATGTTCGGCACGGTGCCCATTTTCGACGGATCGAACGCGCCATGTTCTTTGCAATAGCTGATCGTCTCAGCATAGATCGGCGCGTATGAGCTATCCGGGATGACGCATTTGGTGTCGTGCTCCTTGCCATCCGGGCCCCAACCCTTGCCACCGGCGCGGATCAACGCTGGCATCGATGCGTCGATGATCACATCGCTTGGCACATGCAGGTTGCTGATGCCGCGATCCGAATTGACCATGTACATTGGTGGCTGCTTCTCAAGCGCCGTCTTCAGATCCGCCTCGATCGCTGCCTTCTTGTCTGCCGGCAGGTCGTCCAGCTTGGCTTCGAGATCACCGATCCCATTGTCCGGATCGACGCCTGCTGCGGCAAGCGCATCGCCGTGCTTGTCAAAGACATCCTTCAAATAGACCGATACGGCGTGGCCAAACAGGATCGGGTCGGAGACCTTCATC
>JAGDYV010000303.1:0-845 GCA_049116495.1 Hyphomicrobiaceae bacterium
TCTGGCACGCCCACTGCGTGAAACTCAATGGCAGCGAAATTGACTTATTTGCCGCAACGCATACGGCCGTTGCGCATTGCCCGTGCTCCAATTGCCGGCTGGGTTCGGGTATCGCGCCTGTCAGAGCGATGCGAGATGCCGGCATCCGGGTGGCACTCGGCGTTGACGGATCAGCGTCGAATGATGGCGCTCACCTCTTGAATGAAGCCCGCCAGGCCCTGCTTTTACAACGTGTTGCGAATGGTGCTGACGCCATGAGTGCGCGCGAAGCCCTTGAGATTGCAACGCTTGGCGGTGCTCAAGCGTTAGGCCGCAACGAATGCGGCGTACTTGCGCCTGGCAAACGTGCCGATATCGCGATTTGGGATATCAGCCGCATTGAGGCGGCAGGCAGCTGGGATCCCGTCGCCGCACTGCTGCTGTGCGGACCGTTCAAGGCGCGTGATGTCATCGTGGAAGGCCGCCAGATCGTCAATGGAGGTGTGTTGTCGACCATTGACCTCCCACCCATTGTCGAGCGCGCAAATGTTCTAGCAAAAGGTTTGGCCGACTGAACGAGTGTTGATTGTCAAATGGAATTTGAAGGACTGTCAAACAAGACCGGAGTAGCGAGCACCTGGGAAGGCGTTACGATGAAAGAGTACGACAATTCGGCAGACGATCAATTTCGTTGGATCAATGGAAGCCTCCACGCATGAGCGATCAGCTAACATTCTTTTTGAACGGCAAGCGTGAGGACGTCACTGATGCTGCGCCGACGATGACGCTGTTGAACTATCTGCGCCGTACGAAGCACCTGACAGGCACCAAGGAAGGCTGCGCGGAAGGTGATTGTGGCGCTTGCA
>JAGDYV010000304.1:0-698 GCA_049116495.1 Hyphomicrobiaceae bacterium
AATTCTGTTCGCAAACGGTGAGCCGATCAACAGGTGGCAACGCACCTTATGAACCAGGCAAAGGAATGAACTCGTCGGTATCGCCAGGCGGAAGCTGAAACCGGCCGGCTTGCCAATCACCTGTCGCCCATGCCTGCTTGGCATGATCAATTTTCTCACGGGAAGACGCGACGAAGTTCCACCAGATATGGCGTGGTCCGTTAAGCGTCTCCCCGCCGAGCAATATCACGCGGGCGCCCTGCTCACCCGCCTTAACGGTGATTGCATCGCCGGGGCGAAACACCATCATGCGACCGGCATTGAAGCGGTCTCCTGCAATCTCGACCGATCCACTGACAACATAGAGACCCCGGTCTTCGTGGTCGTCCGGCATCGGGAGACGCGTGTCAGCTTCGAGCACAACATCCGCGTAGAACATTTCAGAGAACGTTTTGACGGGAGCCTTTTCACCATAGGCGTGCCCGAGAATGATTCGAACCTGCTTGCCTTCCCCTTCAATCAACGGCAAAGCGGCCTGCTTGTGATGCTCGAACGCCGCGCCCATTTCTTCATCGGCCTCCGGCAAGGCAACCCAGGTCTGGATGCCCAGAAGCTTGCTCGGAGCCCGCCGCGTTGCGGCGCTGGTCCGCTCCGAATGTGTGACACCGTTGCCCGCAATCATCCAATTGACCTCGCCTGGATAGATCATCTGGTTGGTG
>JAGDYV010000305.1:0-876 GCA_049116495.1 Hyphomicrobiaceae bacterium
TGCTGGTCTACATGGCGATCTATGTGGTCATGACATTGGGTGTCTTCGCCTGCATCCTGTCCATGCGGCGTGCCGACCAATCTGTTGAAGAAATCGACGAACTGGCAGGATTGGCCCGGACCAATCTGCCCATGGCGTTTGCCCTGATGATACTGATGTTCGCATTGGCTGGAATCCCACCCCTCGTCGGCTTCTTTGGCAAATACTTTGTATTTTTGGCCGCGATCAAGGCAGGGCTCTATCCGTTGGCCGTTATCGGCGTTCTCGCAAGTGTTGTCGGCGCCTACTATTATCTACGGATCATCAAAGTGATGTTCTTTGATGACTCGAAAGATAAATTCGAGACAGTGCGCCTCAAGGCAGCTGCCGTCATGACTGCGGCGGCGCTCATTATGATTTTCGGCGTCATCTGGCTGGGCCCATTTACCGATTATGCCATGGCCGCTGCGCAATCTTTCACCTTTGCCAAATAGACGTTCGTGACGGCCTGTCACCATTATGACGCGGATGCCATTGTACAGCGGCATCCGCGCGCGTCATTCAATCGAAATTGGGCACACGCCAACGAATACCCTATGGTGCGCGGCCAGCCCAACCCCTGCCGCGACGAAAGCCCACCCATTGCCGCCAGTAACGACGAGAATTATTGAGTTCGAGACAATCGACTCGACCAATACGGAAGCCCATCGCCGGGCAGCCGACGGTGAGCGTGGCCCTCAGTGGATCAGGTCAGATGCGCAGGAAGCTGGTCGCGGCCGCTCCGGCCGACCCTGGTCATCGCCTCCTGGCAATCTGTCATCGACTTATATGTTCGCGCCAGAATGCCCGCGGACCGTGTTTCACCATTTGTCGTTCGTTGCAGCCGTCGCCGCCCAT
>JAGDYV010000306.1:0-413 GCA_049116495.1 Hyphomicrobiaceae bacterium
ATCAACGAGCAGATCGACCGCATGCGCCATGCCGCGACGCGGGCGCTGCTCGAACGCGATGACGTGATCATCGTTGCCTCGGTGTCATGCATCTACGGTATCGGGTCGGTCGAGACGTATACGGCGATGACGTTCGCGGTGCAGGTCGGCGAGCAGATTTCGCAGCGCCAGTTCCTCGCCGATCTCGTCGCGCTGCAATACCGGCGCAACGACGGCAACTTTCATCGCGGCACCTTCCGGGTCCGCGGCGATACGGTCGAAGTGTTCCCGGCGCACTTGGAAGATCGCGCCTGGCGCATCACGATGTTCGGCGACGAGATCGAAAACATCACCGAGTTCGACCCGCTGACCGGACAGAAGACCGACGAACTCAAGCTGGTCAAGGTGTACGCCAACTCGCACTACGTGACGCC
>JAGDYV010000307.1:0-1126 GCA_049116495.1 Hyphomicrobiaceae bacterium
GCTTTGCCTCCGGCATCATGACGACCGTCGGCGGCCTTGGACACGCATTGCCGTACCTCATTCCCGATTTCTGGGTGGCAACGTGGCTCGCGATTTTCATCGTGTTTGCGGAACTCTGGGCGATCGCGTGGATTCAGAACCGCTGGATGGACACGCCATTCTGGCGCGCCGCCCTGCAGGTGGTCGTCGGCGGCGCCTTGGTGTTCGCCGCAGGGATATTGATCGGGAGCGCGTGAGGCGGCGTCCGGGCGCGCAGGGGCACGATCATCGCTGCGTGTGCGGCCATCGCCCTATCTCATCGGCAGGCTGACAAGGTTTCGCAATCGTCGTTGACGGCCCAGCGAAAACTCGCTTCGATCGATGGCTGATTTATCGAGGAGCCATGATGACGATCAACGTAACGCCAACAGGCGCCGTAATCGGTGCCGATATCTCCGGGATCGACCTCAGTGCCGCCATCAGCGATGCCGATTTTCAGGTGATCGCGAATGCGTGGCGCGACCATGCCGTGCTGCGCTTTCGCGGACAAGAGCTCGATGATGCGGCACTGTGTGATTTTTCCGCCCGCTTTGGTGAACTCGATGCCGCGCCGACGCGTCCGGTCAATCTGCCGTATCATCCAAGCCGCAAAGAGATCGCGGTGATCTCGAATATTGTCGAAAACGACAAGCCGATCGGCGGGCTCGGCAATGCCGAACTCGTCTGGCATCAGGACATGAGCTACAACGCGCTGCCGCCGAAGGCGAGCTTGCTCTACGGCATCGAGGTTCCGCCCGAGGGCGGCGATACATCGTTCTACAGTCTTTATGCAGCGCTTGAGACCCTGCCATCCGACCTGCGGGCGCAGATCGAGGGGCGCCAATGCAAGCATGATGCGACGCGCAATTCCGCCGGCCAGTTGCGTGCCGGGATGGCTGAAAGCTATTCGAACGAAGAACGGCCGGGCGCGGTTCATCCGCTGATCGCGCGGCATCCGGTTTCGGGGCGCGATGCGCTGTACCTCGGGCGGCGTCCAAATGCCTGGATCGTTGGGATGTCCGATCGCGACAGCGATGCGCTGCTCGATGCATTGTGGACGCATATCGAACATGGTGATCACACCTGGGCGCAGCAGTGGCAGGCCGGC
>JAGDYV010000308.1:0-2423 GCA_049116495.1 Hyphomicrobiaceae bacterium
GCGGTCCGCCGAAGCCGCGAAATGCGGTATTGGACTGGGTGTTGGTTTTGCAGCGGTATGACGTGATGTGAGCATTGGGCAGATAGTAACAGTTGTCGGCATGGAACATCGCCCGATCACCAATCGGCTCCGACAGATCCCAGGACATGCCGCATCGTAACGCCTGATCAAACTCAACGCCGAGGATGCGTCCATTCGCATCGAAGCCGGCGCGATAGTCGATACGAAAGTCGTGCCGTTTGCCCGTAATCATGATGTCGTCGTCGCGGTCATAGACGACTTTGGCGGGACGGCCGGTCAACCTGGCGGCAAGCGCTGCAGCACACGCTGGCAGGTTGCCTTGACTCTCCTTGCCGCCGAACGCGCCGCCCATGCGCCGCACTTCGATGGTGACCGCATGGTTGGCAATGCCAAGAACGTGGGCGACCTTGTGCTGAATTTCGGTCGGATGCTGGGTCGAGGAATGGACCGTCATATCCTCGTCTTCACCCGGCACCGCAAGCGCCGCCTGGCCCTCAAGGTAAAAATGCTCCTGACCGCCGATATAGATCCGCCCCGACACGGTATGTGGTGCAGCTGCGATGGCCTGATTCGCGTCACCGCATGCCATCGTGAAGGGTTCTTCCAGGAATGACCGGGCGTCCATCGCTTCGTCGATTGATAGGATGGGTGGTTCGGCATCATATTCGACAACGGCAAGCTGGGCTGCACGACGCGCAGCGTCGAGCGTTTCGGCAGCGACGGCAAAGATGGATTGGCCCCAATATTCAATCTCTCGGTCAGCAAACATTGGATCGTCGCCGACGATCGGGCTAACATCGTTGTGCCCGGGGATATCCTGCGCCGTCATCACAGCAACGATGCCGGGCGCCGACCGGACCTTGGTTAGATCGAGCTTTGAAATCGTCGCGTGTGCGATCTGAGCCTGCGCAATATGAACATGCAGCACGCCCGGCGGCTCGGGAATATCATCGATGTAGGTTGCCTCGCCAGCTACATGCTTGGAACCGCTATCATGCGGCCGTCCACGACCAACGTCGCCTTCAATCGCACCCGACGGTGTTGCCTTGTTGCTGATATCAATTTCGTGTGGATCATTCATGGTGACACCGCCCGCGGCCCGACAAGTCGCGTTTCAGACAACGGTCGCTGTGTCTCCGTAAAATATTTGCGCAACAGGTTCTTGGCTGTCAGCATGCGATAACCGGCAGACGCCCGCATGTCGCTAATCGGAGCGAAGTCTTGCTCAAAGGCCAACAGTGCACTTTCGATCGCAGCCAACGACCAGGGCTCACCAAGCAAGCAATCTTCCACCGCCTTGGCCCGCAACGGCGTACCCGCCATGCCACCAAAGGCAATCCGAACTTCAGCAACCACACCGGCGTCGAGCCGGACATTAAAGCAGCCACACAAGGCTGAAATGTCCTGATCGAAGCGCTTCGAAACTTTGTAACAGCGAAGCTGATCCGGATCTTCGAGTAGCGGCACCTCGACCCCTTCGACGAATTCGCCTGACTCTCGGTTCTGTTGTCCGTAGGCGATAAAGAACTGTTCCAATGGCATGCGTCGCTGCGATCTTCCCTTGCGCAATACCAGATCCGCACCGAGCGCAATCAGTGCCGGCGGCGTGTCGCCGATCGGCGATCCGTTGGCGACATTGCCGCCGATCGTGCCGGCACTGCGCACCTGCACACCGCCAATGCGCCGTATCAACTCGCCAAAGTCCGGAAAGTGTTCGAGGATTGCTTGTTCCGCCTCGGCATAGGTCGCAGCCGCTCCGATCCAAAGTCTGTCATCACGGATGCGAATAACTCGCAACTCTTCAATTTGGCCAATGTGGATCGTTACCGGTAATTGGCGCAACTGCTTGGTGACCCACAAGCCGACGTCCGTTGCGCCTGCCACGATGATCGCATCCGGATGCTGCTCAAAGAGATCTGACAATTGATCAACCGTGTTCGGCCGATAGGATCGTTGATCACCGTTGATAATTGTGTTGCATGGGGCAATCACTGCCAGCTGTTTCTGTTCGCTTGCGATCCGTTGCCGATCCCAGTTGGGTTGCTCGCTGCGCGTCGTGACTTCAGCAGCATCGATCAAGGGACCGTAGCCCGTGCATCGGCAGAGGTTGCCGGCGAGCGCGTTGTTAATCTGGTATTTACTTGCCGACGGCTGGTTCGAGCCGAGCGTATAAAGTGACATGACGAAGCCAGGTGTACAAAACCCACACTGTGAGCCATGGTAATCAACGATCGCTTGTTGAGAAGGATGCAGATCACCGGCAGGGCCTTTGAGCCCTTCCACCGTTACGACGGACTTGCCATGCAGCATGGGCAGAAACTGGATGCAGGCGTTCATTGGTCGATAGCGAATAGTGCCGCCTGTCAGTTCTCCAACAGCAACCGTGCAAGCGCCACAATCAC
>JAGDYV010000309.1:0-3593 GCA_049116495.1 Hyphomicrobiaceae bacterium
CGGGCGTCGTCCACTGCATCAAGGGCGGCTAAGTCGTTGATGAGAATATCGCTTCCGGTTTTGCCCCAACTTCGAGCCTGCTCTACTCACAGTGAGATTTTCACCCTGGGGCCAGTTTGAGACATGCGGCGGACATTGAGTGTGAGGCCCGGTTGGTCCGCTTCGACCGGCTGCGGACATGGCTCTGACAGAGTTCATGTTGCGTCCAAGACACCAGCCATCTGAGCACTGCTTAGGACAATGCGCGCTTGGTCCACTAAGCAGACATCAAGCTATACGCGGGTGTGTCCATGAAATGCGTGTGGCTAGGTGTGCTTTCGGATTGTCTTGAAAGGATGTTTGCGGACTGCCAATAGGGAAAATTGCTTCTTGCGTCGCAACCGCTTGCCCGTTCGTCGCTTAGAATTTCATCGCGAACGGATCACGCGTGTCGCCGGAGAAATCGACAAAGACGTTCTTGACCTGGGTGAACTCGTCGATGCCAGCCTGGCCACGAAGACGGCCATAGCCCGAATTCTTTATGCCGCCAAAGGGTGCCTGCGGCGCGGCAACCCGGTAGGTGTTCACCCACACGACGCCGCTCTTGATTGCGTGCATCAGGCGCAGACAGCGGTTGATATCTTGCGACCACACGCCACTCGCGAGACCGTACTCGGTATCATTAGCGATCTGCACTGCCTCTTCTTCGTCCTCGAAAGGAATGATCGACAACACCGGCCCGAAGATTTCTTCAGCTGCCACGCTCATATCATTGCGGACGTCGGAGAAGATTGTCGGTTCTAAAAAGAAGCCTTTTTCCAGGCCGGGACCATCAGCCCGTTGACCACCTGTTGCCAGTGTCGCGCCGTCACCTTTGGCGGTCTCTATGAATGAAAGGATCTTGTTGAACTGCGGCTCGTTTGCAGCCGTTCCCATTTCGGTATCCCAAAGCAGAGGATCGCCTAGCTTGATGTTCGCCGCACGCGCTGCAAGACCGTCAACCATGCGATCATAGATGCCGCGCTGAACAAGCAGGCGTGATCCGGCAATGCATGTCTGTCCGGTCGCGCCGAAGATCCCTGCAAGCGCGCCGACGAGGGCGCGATCAAAGTCAGCATCGTTGAAAACGATATTGGGTGACTTTCCGCCCAATTCCAACGTCACCGGTTTCAGGTTCATGCCGGCAGCCGCGGCAATCGAGCGCCCGACACCCGGACTTCCCGTAAAACTGATCTTGTCAACGCCGGCACTGCCTGTCAGCGCTTTGCCTGTCTCCGCCGCGCCGGTCACGACATTGAAAACTCCAGGCGGGCAGCCTGCCTTCTCGAAGAACTTTGCCACCTCTATTGTAGTGCAGGACGCATGCTCGGATGGTTTGACGACAACGCAGTTACCTGCTGCCAGTGCGGCCGGCAATGTGCTGGTCAGGATGGCGATCGGCGAGTTCCAAGCAATAATTGCGGCAACCACTCCGAACGGCTCTCTGATCGTCAGGTCCAGCGTTTCCTTCTGGTCGAGCGGGATCACAGTGCCGTGCATCTTGTCGGCCCAGGCCGCGAAGTAGCGGAAGATGCGGGCGGCATAACCCATCTGGCTGTGTGTTTCGCGGATGACCTTGCCGTTGTCGGTCGTCTCCAGGATTGCCATCCGGTCTGCATCCGCTTCCAGCAGATCGGCAATCTTATTAAGCAGCTTTGCGCGCTGCGCTGGAGACGTCTTACTCCAGACAGTGTTGTAAGCTTGGCGCGCAGCCGCGATGGCATCATCGACATCACCAGGCGTCGCAACCGGGATTGTCCCGTGCACCTCTTGATTGTACGGATTAATTGCCGGCATGGTTGCACCGTCGGAGGCATCACGCCACTTGCCATCGATGAAGAGTTGATAGTTCTGCGCCATGACTGCACTCCGAAAAACAAGGATTAGGGCCGCTGCCGTTTCATGCTGGCGCCCGCAGTGATTATTGATCGCTTTAAGGTCGACCGCGCGCGCGATTAGGTGTGGGGAGCCAGGTCAACGCGAACAATGTTGCCTGCGGGGTCGGCTTCCGCCTTGGGATAAATATCCATGATGCGCGGATCGTGGCCCGGCACGACGTGATCGTCACTATCAGCGAGTTCGCGGATACGGCCGTGCGACGCGATCATGTCGGCAATGTTGGAAGCAACCGCAAACGGAATGCCGCGCTCGAATTCCTCATAGTAGTGCAGCGCGTCGGATGCGAGCACGACCCAGCCACGTTCGGTGCGCACACGCACGACTTCCTGTCCGGGACAGTGACCTCCAGCAAGGTGAACGGAGATGCCGTCTGCGATCTGATGGTCCTTGCCATGCAAATTCAGCCGTCCGGTGTGGAGATAGCCAATGAAACGGCAGATGTCGTCAATATCATAGGCGTGCCGGCACCAGGCGTGCTCCATGAATGGCCCGGTGACATAGGCCATCTCTTCCGCCTGAAGCAGAAACTTCGCTCTTGGAAACGCGTCCGTGTTGCCGGTATGATCATAGTGCAGGTGTGTCATGACCACGGTCTCGGTGGTCTCCGGATCGACGCCGAGCAGACGCAACGCATCTACGGGACCGATCAGCGTCTTGGTGTTACGCGCTTCACCTTTAGCCCGGTCGACGCCGGTGTCGATCACGAACATCTGACCGTTGCCCTTGATCAGCCATGAGAAATAATCGAGTGTCAGAGGTTCTGTCGGTCGCGCGTCAAGAATGAAATTGTTGGCGCGGGTTCGGCTGGTATTGGTGGCATAGCGGATCGCGTAGATTTCATAGACCGGACCATCGTCTCGTTGGGTCATAGGTGCTTATCCTTTTCGAACAGCGCAGCAACGGCTTTATTCGGTCTTGGGTTTATCGATGAGTTCAATGATGGCCGGGAAGTACTTCTCGCCAATGCCGCTTTCGATAGCGGCGCGATAATAGTGCTCCGCCTGTCGCGACAGCCGCGGTTCCACGCCGCAACTTTCCGCAAGCTCAATCGAGTAGCCGAGGTCCTTCAGCACATAGGTCGAGGGAAAGGCTCGTTCCGGAAAGTTGCGCGGCAGCATGGCCTTGCGGCCGTGGTTGCGCAGGACAAAGCTATCACCCGACCCGTTCGAGACGGCATCGAGCAAGGTCTCGGGCGCAACGCCTGCGCGCTCTGCAACCACAAGCATTTCGGCGAGCGCAGCCGTATGTTCGAAAACGAGTGTGTTGTTGATGATCTTGACGACCTGACCGCAGCCAACATCGCCGCATCGTGCAATATCGCTGCCCATGTAGCCGAGCAGCGGTTCCAGCTTCTGAAACAGTTCCTCGCTGGCGCCGACCATGATGCTGAGCGTGCCGTCCTGGGCCGCCTGTCGCGTGCGGGCAACCGGTGCATCGGCAAAAGTGATGGCCTTCCCGGCGAGCGTTTCGGCAACGTGGCGTGCCTCGGCAACGCTGGTCGTGCTGAGATCGACGACAATCGTGCCGGGCCTGGCACTCTCAGTGATGCCGCCCGCGCCGAGACAGACCTCGATCACCTGCTTGCCGCCGGGCAGCGACAAGAGGATGATATCGGACTTTGCGGCAACGTCCGATATCGAAGCTTCAGCTATGGCCCCCGCCCCGACGGGCTCATC
>JAGDYV010000310.1:0-2144 GCA_049116495.1 Hyphomicrobiaceae bacterium
TTGGCCGAAACCAGCAGCAGTTCGTTTTTTGGGATGACCGACATCACTGTCTGACCTGCCTTGATCACGCCGCCGACGGTGAAAATCTGCATCTCGTGGATCAAGCCCGCACGCGGCGCACGAATTTCAAGACCCGTGGTTCTAGCCAGGGCAGCAGCAAAGTTCTCTTCTGCTTCCTGCAGCTGCGACTGATTTGCCTTCAATTGATCAAGAATTTTCGAGCGCTCGGTACGTTTCAGTTCAGCAATCTTGAAGTTGGTTTCCGCAAGGCGCGACCGGGCGCCCGAGATCTTCGCGTCGATATCACCAATTTCACCACGCGCCCGAGCAACCTGCCGGATTGTCTGCCGCAGAACAGATTTACGAATGAGGCGCTTCTTGTCGAGCCGCTGTTGCGCAGAGAGATCCTCTGTCGATTGCTCCAATTCCGTAACACGAGCTCGACGCACGCGCTGAAAACCCTGGATTTGATCCTTTGTCTGGCGATTACGCTCAGTCAGCTGCGAAAGCTGCAAACGAATAGCAGACGTTCGCGCAGTCAAGAGCGTCTGTTGCAAGCTCATGGCGGCATTGAACGCCGTTCGCTCCTTGTTGAGTTCAAACGGCGGCCTTGGCCGCTGCAGTACGGATTTGCCATCACGCTCAGCGAGAAGGCGGGCCTTTTCGATCGTCAGATCAATCAGACGCCCCTTGATGATGGCGAGGTCGGCTTCGATCTTCGTGCTGTCGAGGCGTACAAGGACCTGATCTTTCTTAACGCTCTCTCCTTCGGCCACCAGGATCGCGCCGATGGTCCCGCCCTCAACATGCTGAACAGCTTGTGCGTTCGATTTGACGACGAACTTTCCGTTCGCGATCACGGCGCTTTCTACCTGAGCGGTTGCCGCCCAGCCACCGACGCCAAACACCAGAAGGCCAGAAACGACTGCGAAGCCGCGCATCAGTCGGCGTACCGAATTAGCGGTTTGGGCAAGGTCTGTATCAAATTCATGCATCGGAGGGTCTCCCGAATTGTGGATTGCGCGATGATCCGCGCGGTTGGGTCTTTTGGGTCTCGTGAACTTTCGTTGACGCGTTGCGCCTTGACATGACCTTCGCCGGTTTCACGGAAATGTGCTGTGAGATGCGCCACATCACCGTGAGATCGCGCAAAAAAAGCCGGCCCCGATGCGCTCGGGACCGGCCTTGCAGTCTTGGACAGGTTGCAAGCCTGTTACGCAGTGCCCGTTCGGTCGAGATCGATGACCGGTGCATTGCTGTTGGCACCAATCCGATCCGAGCCGGCTGCCGGGTGGTGGATCGGCATCGCGGTAGATGCAGGCAAGATCTGACCGTGCGCCACCTGGGCCGGCTGGTTGGACGGCGCCTGAGCCGGCTGAGCCGCTGCGACAGGCATTGGGCTTGCCGAGGCAATGCCTGGCTGCGCCGACGAAGCTGCTGGCATCTGAACCACCTGGGTCGGTGCCGCTATGGTTGCCGCCGGGGCCGGCTGTGCTGCGATCTGCTGTGCCTGCGGCGCTGCCGCCGGAGCCGGCATTGCAGGTTTGTGCGGTTGGCCGGCACGCGGGAACAATGCTGCCAGAACCTGACGCTTCGGGCCGAACATCTCGGCACGGCCGTTACGCAGCGACAGGATCTTGTTTGCCGCCATGATTGCGCTTGGACGATGTGCAACAATAACAACAACCTTACCTGCAGCCCGCATCCGCTGGATCGCCTCGTTCAACGACTGCTCACCGAGCGGATCAAGGTTCGAGTTCGGCTCATCAAGCACGATCAGGAATGGATTTCCGAAAACCGCACGGGCAAGCCCAATCCGTTGGCGCTGACCACCCGAGAGTGTCATGCCGCCTTCACCAACCGGCGTATCATAACCCTTAGGGAACGAAAGGATCATCTCATGCACACCAGCCATCTCAGCAGCTGCATAAATCTCTTCAGACGTCGCATCCTTGCGGAACCGAGCAATGTTCTCAGCGATCGTGCCGTCGAACAATTCGATGCTTTGCGGCAGGTGGCCAATCGAGTCAGCCAGCACATCTGGTGAGTAGTTGGCAATCGGAACATCGTCATAACGAACTTCACCGCGGGTCGCTTTCCAGGCGCCGACCAAGGCGCGGATCAGAGTGGACTTGCCGCAGCCA
>JAGDYV010000311.1:0-789 GCA_049116495.1 Hyphomicrobiaceae bacterium
GGCGCGCATCATCGACCGCGCTGCCGCCCGCATCAGCATAAACGTTGAAGTCAGATTGACCGCGATCACATCATCCCACTGCTCGTCTTTCATGACCATGAACAGATTGTCTTTGGTCAGGCCCGCGTTATTGACCAGGATGTCGAGACCATCCATCGCCTTGATCGCACCCTCAACGAGACCACCGACCTGCTCCTTATTGGCCAGATCACAGACAATGTAATGCGCACGCTCACCAAGCTCCGCAACCAAAGCCTGTAACTTGTCTTCCTGCCGGCCCGACACCGTCACGGTCGCGCCCTGCGCGTGCATGGCACGTGCGATGGCACCGCCAATCCCGCCGGTCGCACCCGTCACGAGTGCTTTTTTATCATTTAAATCAAACATTTATTGTTCCTCTCGGGGGCGCGGATCGAACCTCATCAGGCGACCGGGCCGCGTGCCCGCCTCAACCTTTAAGCGCTTCACCAACGGCTTTGAGGTCATCTGGCGTGCCGACCGGTTGTGCGGCTACGGTCTTCTCAATCCGACGCGCTAAGCCGGATAACACTTTGCCACAACCCAATTCGTAGAAGTTCGTTACTCCAGCCCCCGTCATGGCCAGCACGCACTCGCGCCAGCGCACTGTGCCCGTGACCTGCTCGACGAGCCGAGCCTTGATCTCCTCCGGGTCACTCAACGGGCCCGCCGTAACATTGGCAACGACCGGAACAACAGGGGCATTGACGGTTGTGTTAGCCAGCGCCTCAGCCATGATGTCGGCAGCCGGCTGCATCAGTGCGCAATGGA
>JAGDYV010000312.1:0-903 GCA_049116495.1 Hyphomicrobiaceae bacterium
ACACGGATTGGGATTCAGAGGCGTATCTGACGGTTGCCGGCCAGAACTCGAACAATTCCGTACGAGTGACGGATGCGTTTCTCAAGGCCGTCGAGCAGGACCAGCCATGGGAACTGACATCGCGGACAACGGGAGAAGCGACCAAGGTCATCAGTGCCAAAGATCTGTGGGAGCAGGTCGGCTACGCGGCTTGGGCGTCGGCGGATCCGGGGATCCAGTTCCACACGACGATCAACGACTGGCATACATGTGCATCGAGCGGTGCGATCCGTGCATCCAATCCTTGCTCGGAGTACATGTTCCTTGATGATACGGCCTGCAACCTGGCATCGCTGAACCTGATGCAGTTTCAACGGGAAGACGGTTCGTTCGACGTTGAGAAATTTGAACATGCCTGCCGGCTGTGGACTGTCGTGCTTGAGATCTCGGTGTTGATGGCTCAGTTTCCGAGCAAACAGATTGCCGAACTTTCTTATCGTTATCGCACCCTGGGTCTGGGCTTTGCCAACATCGGCGGACTTCTGATGGCGGCAGGTTTGTCGTACGACTCGGATGAAGGACGTGCTATTTGTGGTGCGATCAGCGCGATCATGACCGGCACGGCGTACGCGACATCAGCGGAGATGGCGAAGGAACTCGGCGCCTTTCCAGGCTACCGCGAGAATGCCAGCGATATGCTGCGGGTGATACGCAATCATCGTCGTGCGGCCTACGGCGAGGCGGCAGGTTATGAGGATTTGTCGATACAGCCTGTGCCGCTGGATCACGAGAATTGTGTAGACAAGCGTTTGATCTCGGCGGCAACACGCGTCTGGGATCGGGCCATCGAACTCGGCCAGGCGTTCGGTTACCGCAATGCCCAAGCAACCGTGATCGCGCCGACCGGCACGATCGGTCTGGTCA
>JAGDYV010000313.1:0-486 GCA_049116495.1 Hyphomicrobiaceae bacterium
TGTCGTGCTCGCGGTAGCCGCCGGCGCCAGGCTGGCCTTCGGGGACCCACAGCATCGGCTCCATCGATACGACCATGCCGGGCTCAAGGATGGTGTCGATATCTTCGCGCAACTCGAGGCCGGCTTCGCGGCCGTAATAGTGCGACAGGACACCGAACGAATGGCCGTAGCCGAACGAGCGGTATTGCAGCAGGCCCTGGTCGGCGAAGAAGCGGTTGAGTTCGGCGCAGATCTCGGCGCAAGAGATGCCCGGCCGGATCAGGGAAAGGCCGAGTTCATGAGCCGCGACATTGGCCTGCCAGAGCCGCAGTGAATCAGCATCCGGTTGTCCAAGAAACAGCGTACGCTCCAGCGCGGTGTAGTAGCCCGAGATCATCGGGAAACAGTTGAGGCTCAGGATATCGCCGGCTTGGAGCTGCCGCGTCGTCACCGGATTGTGCGCACCGTCGGTGTTGAGACCGGATTGGAACCACACCCAGGTGTCGC
>JAGDYV010000314.1:0-415 GCA_049116495.1 Hyphomicrobiaceae bacterium
GAAGATCTCTTCCTTGTAGATCCGCATGTCCTTGGTGACGTTGTCGAACAGGCAGCCGCCCAGGTAGAACCCGTCTTCGTAGCCCTGCATCTTGAAGTCGCGGCCATCGACGGCGAGGGTGGCGCCTTCGCCGAGACCGACTTCGATATAGTCACGCACCTTGGCGACGTGTGCGGCCGTCACCAGCGGGCCGAAATCGGCACTGGCATCGGTCGACGGGCCGATCTTGAGGCCCTCGACGCGTGGCACCAGGCGCTCCATCAGCGCATCCGCCGTGCCCTTGCCGACCGGCACGGCCACTGAAACGGCCATGCAGCGTTCGCCGGCTGAGCCATACCCGGCGCCGATCAGGGCGTCCGCGGCCTGGTCCATGTCGGCATCCGGCATGATCACCATGTGGTTCTTGGCACCGCCG
>JAGDYV010000315.1:0-422 GCA_049116495.1 Hyphomicrobiaceae bacterium
CGCAGACGTGATCAAGGTGGAACGGCCCGGCGTCGGTGATGCAACGCGCAAGCAGCTCGTCGACGTCCCAGGCGCCGACTCCCTCTATTTCACGATGCTCAACCACAACAAGCGTTCGATCACGCTCAACACCAAGGATGCGACCGGCAAGGAAGTCCTCGAGCGTCTCGTTATGGAATGCGACGTGCTGGTTGAAAACTTTGCCCCCGGCGCACTCGACCGCATGGGTTTTGGCTGGGAACGCATCCAGGAACTCAACCCGCGCATGATCATGGCCTCGGTCAAAGGATTTGGGCCGGGGCCCTACGAAGATTGCAAGGTCTACGAGAACGTTGCCCAGTGCACCGGCGGCTCGGCATCGACCACCGGCTTCCTCGACGGCCCACCAACAGTCACCGGTGCCCAGATCGGCGACAGCGGCA
>JAGDYV010000316.1:0-981 GCA_049116495.1 Hyphomicrobiaceae bacterium
GCAGGCTGGATTTACCAAGGCGACGGACTTTGAATAACGGCGCGCACTTGAATTCTATGCCTGAATCGACCCGATTTATGGCCTGAAGGCCAGAGCGGATCACTTCTGATGCTCAAATAAGAACCGCGGGGTACCATTGTCAATGAACCGACAGCAGTCTTTTAGCCCGGTGACCGGCCGACGTCACCGGTCTGTGCCTATGACGTCTCCGTGACTTGACGTTGTCTTCGCGATTTGGCCCAAGTGGGCGGCTAAATCATCTGCAAATGCAGCAATCCAATCCGTTTCGAAAGGCAGCCGCCCCCGTGCAAACCCCAATCTTTGTAACCGCATCGCTCCTGGTGACGACGGTCGCGATCGCGTTCGCACCGCTGCCGGCGGCCAAGGCCAACGAACCCGGCAAGGTCATCGCCAAAGTCAACGGTGCCGTTATTACTGAAAGTGACCTGACTTTCGCCGAGCGCGAAGTTGGTTCCAATCTCGACCAGGCAAACGTCAAGAACCCCGCCCAGAGACGCAAAGTTCTCATCGAATTTCTTGTAGAAAATCAATTGCTTGCCGAAGCGGCAGCGAAATCGAATATTGCCGGGAGCGTCAGTTTCGAAAGCCGGATGGCATATTGGAAACGCCGTGCGTTGCGCGAAGCATACTTCGAAAAGGCGATCCAGCCGGCGATCACGGATGCTGAGGCGAAGGCGTTCTACGACGCGGAAGCGGCCAAAGCCAAGGGTGGCGGCCAGATCCGAGCGCGCCATATCCTCGTCAAGACCGAGGAAAAAGCCAAGGAAGTCTATGAGTTGATCGCCCACGACGGAGATTTCGTGGAACTCGCAAAGAAGCATTCGACGGGCCCATCAGGGCCGAACGGCGGTGATCTCGGCTATTTCGGCCCGAAACAGATGGTGCCGGAGTTTTCCAAGGCCGCGTTTGCCTTGAAAGTCGGTGAAGTCTCACCGCCGGTCAAAACGCAATTTGGCTGGC